>NZ_JBJDNG010000001.1:0-40402 GCF_044900155.1 Pseudomonas sp. NPDC088890
TGGTAGTGTGGGGTTTCCCCATGTGAGAGTAGGTCATCGTCAAGATTCATTTCGCAAAACCCCTATCTGCGCGAGCAGGTAGGGGTTTTGTCTTTTCCAGCCTGCTATATTGCCGCGCCCGATACCTGGCCTTGCCCCACCCCTTGTAGGAGCGGGCTTGCCCGCGAAGAGGCCTCTGGTACCACACCTCCCGCCTTTCCCCCTCAAGCAAATGCATTTTGTCCGAACAAGTACATTTCTCCTACACGATAGGTGCGACAATATTGCAGTTCAACGACGTGACTTTCTCGCACATAGTCAGCGTCAAGACTTAGATTCGGGGGCACCTTCCGCCCGCGACAGACCGAAGTCAGTACACCGTGCTGACCGTCCTGGACGTCTCCACCGTCCTACTACTTGAGGTAACAAGCAAGATGGCTAAGGCCGCCGATGTCGTTGTGCAATGCCTGGAAAACGAAGGTGTCGAGTATGTGTTCGGCATTCCTGGTGAGGAGAACCTCGACCTGCTGGAGTCCCTGCGCAAGTCGAAGATCAAGCTGGTACTGACCCGCCACGAGCAGTCCGCAGGCTTCATGGCCGCCACCTATGGCCGCCTGACCGGCAAGACCGGCGTCAGCCTGTCGACCCTCGGCCCTGGCGCGACCAACCTGGTGACCGCCAGTGCGTACGCCTACCTGGGCGGTATGCCGATGATGATGATTACCGGCCAGAAGCCGATCAAGAAGTCCAAACAGGGCCGCTTCCAGATCATCGACGTGTGCGGCATGATGGCCCCCATCACCAAGTACACCCACCAGTTCGCCTCGGCCGACAACATCCCCGCGCGCATGCGTGAAGCTTTCCGCCTGGCTGAAGAAGAAAAGCCGGGTGCCGTGCACCTGGAACTGCCGGAAGACATCGCTGCCGAGCAGACTGATGCCATGCCGATCCCGCGCAGCCTGCACCGCCGCCCGCTGGCCGAGCATGTGGCCATCGAAGCCGCCATCGAGAAACTGCGCACCGCCCGCAGCCCGATCTTGGTCATCGGTGCCGGCGCCAACCGCAAGATGACCGCCAAAGTCCTCAAGCAACTGATCGACAAGACCGGCATTCCGTTCGTCACCACCCAGCTGGGCAAAGGTGTGGTCGACGAGCGCAGTCCACGCTTCCTGGGCAATGCTGCGCTGTCGTCCGGTGACTTCGTCCACCGCGCGATCGAAGCTTCCGACCTGATCATCAACATCGGCCACGACGTGATCGAAAAACCGCCGTTCTTCATGGTCCGTGGCGGCACTGAAGTCATTCACATCAGCTTCCGCTCCGCCGAAGTCGATGCCGTGTACTTCCCGCAGGTCGAAGTGATCGGTGACATCGCCAACGCCGTCTGGCAGATTGCCGAAGGCCTGGGCGATACCTCGCACTGGGACTTCACTCGCCTCATGGCGATTCGTGATGCCAACGAAGTGCAGATCGCCGAAGGTGCCGATGACGATCGCTTCCCGGTCTACCCACAGCGTCTTGTCGCCGATATCCGCCGCGTGCTGCCATCCGAAGGCATCGTCGCCCTGGACAATGGTATCTACAAGATCTGGTTTGCCCGCAACTACAAGGCGCACAAGCCCAACACCGTGCTGCTCGACAACGCCCTGGCGACCATGGGCGCCGGCCTGCCATCGGCCATGGCGGCGCACCTGGTCTACCCAGATCGCCCGGTGATTTCGGTGTGCGGCGATGGCGGCTTCATGATGAACAGCCAGGAGCTGGAGACCGCTGTGCGTCTGGGCATGCACATCACCGTGGTGATCCTGCGTGACGACGGTTACGGCATGATTCGCTGGAAGCAGGCCAACATGGGCTTCACCGATTTCGGCCTGGACTATGGCAACCCGGACTTCGTCAAATACGCCGAAGCCTATGGTGCCAATGGCCACCGTGTGGAAAGCGCCGAAGGCTTCCTGCCGCTGCTCGAGCACTGCATCAAGACCCCAGGCGTGCACGTGATCGACTGCCCGGTCGACTACAGCGAGAACGACCGCATCCTCAACAGCGAGCTGCGTGAGCGCGCGCTGGCGGTCTAAACGCTGACGCTCTATCGCGGTACATGCCCGCTCCCACAGAGCCAATACAGGCCTTGTGGGAGCGGGCTTGACCCGCGATGAGGCCCGCCCAGACAACACCTCTGTGCTTCACCTGATCATGTGCTAGGGTGCACCCCAACTCCTTACCCAGGACACCCAGACTCATGCTTCCCCGCCTCAATGAAAAAGAACTCGCCCGCCTCGAAGACCTGCTGATCACCTACGGCAATGACTTCTCCGTACTCAACCTGGCCGAGCTCAATGGTTTCTTTACCGCGCTTGCCAGCTCGCCAACCACCGTCACCCCGGAAAAATGGCTACCCGCCGTCAGCGGCGGCAAAGTGCCTAAGTTCAAACGTCCTGCTCATGAAGAGGCCTACACCGCACTGATGCTGCGTTACTGCAATGACGTAGCCGCGGAACTAGCCGAGCAGTTGGAGCACTTCGAGCCGTTGTTCGAAGAGAGCGAGGGCGAAGAAGGGCCGGCGATCATTCTCGAAGAGTGGTGCTTTGGCTACATGCGTGGCACCCAGGTCGCCGAGTGGGACGCATTGCCACCGGAGCAGGATGCACTGCTCAAGGCGATCTCCTTGCATGGCCTGGAAGATAACTTCGAGTTGCTCGACTCGATGAGCTTCGATGAGCTGCAAGCGTGCGTGCCGCTGGTTATCGATGCCGCGCGTGGCTTGTATCGCTACCAGAAGCAGCAGCGCCACTGAGTTATTCGCGCAGCGCCATTCGCGCCCTGGCCGTGAATGGCTCGCTAATGATTATTTCGCTTGGCGAAATTATGGATTGCCCCTCGCACTGATTCTTTTGCCCGCAGATTAGGTGCAGCATGTGTTCCACAGCCTACCCCGCCTGGAGCGCAATCATGTCAACTGCCATCAAACTGTACAACTTCCCGAAATCTGGCCATGCCCATCGCATCGAGCTGATGCTCTCGCTGCTCAACCTGCCCACCGAACTGGTGTTGGTTGATCTGGCCAAGGGCGCACACAAGCAACCCGAGTTTCTGGCCATCAACCCGTTCGGCCAAGTGCCGGTGATCGACGATAACGGCACGGTGATCGCCGATTCCAATGCCATCCTCGTGTATCTGGCCAAGACCTACGGCGAGGGCCGCTGGCTGCCCGAGCAAGCCCACGCGGCCGCCCAAGTGCAACGCTGGCTGTCAGTGGCTGCCGGGCCGCTCGCCTATGGCCCCGCCGCTGCGCGGTTGGTGACTGTTTTTGGCGCGACGTTCAACACCGAGGAAGTCATCGCACGTGCCCACACGCTGCTGACAGTGATGGACCGTGAACTGGCCAAATCGCCATTCCTGGTCGGGGATACGCCCACCATCGCTGATATCGCCAACTACTCCTACATCGCCCACGCGCCGGAGGGCAATGTGTCGCTGGAGCCCTACGCTAACGTCCGTGCCTGGTTGGCGCGCATCGAGGCGCTGCCCGGATTCGTAGCGATGCCACGCACCGCTGTGGGCCTGCAAAGCGCAGATTGATCGCCACCCAACGCTGCGAGGTATGCCACCATGCGCGCACAACATCGAACTTCGCCTTGGCACGCCGGCGAAAAAAGCCTGCAGGAAAAGGTTGGCGTCGCCGAGCGCATGGAGCAGTTCGGGCAAAAGGTCATTCGCGACTACATGCCCGATCAGCATCGCCAGTTCTACCATCAGTTGCCGTTCATGGTGGCAGGTACGGTAGATGCCCAGGGCAGGCCTTGGGCAACCCTGCTCGAAGGCCCAGAAGGCTTTGTCACCTCACCCGAACCCCGCCAGCTTGTGATATCCGCTACACCGGCAGCTGATGATCCTGCTGCATCAGGTATTGTCGTGGGCCAAGCAATTGGCTTGCTGGGCATCGAGCTGCACACCCGGCGACGCAATCGCATCAATGGCCAGATCAGCCAGGCCGCAGGGGGACAGCTGCTGGTTGAAGTGGAGCAATCGTTCGGCAACTGCCCGCAATACATTCAACTGCGTAATTACCGGCGAGTCGACCAACCCGCACTGCCGCGTGAGGATTCGACCGCACTGGATGCTTCGGCGATTGCGATGATCGAGTCGGCCGACACCTTTTTTGTCGCAAGCTACGTCGATCACGACGACGCTCAGCGTTCGGTGGATGTCTCGCACCGGGGAGGTCGCCCAGGCTTCATCAAGGTCGAGGGCAATCGCCTGACCATCCCCGATTATGCCGGCAACCTGCATTTCAACACCCTCGGCAATTTGCTGCTCACTCCACGGGCCGGGCTGCTATTCGTCGATTTCGCTAGTGGCAATGTGCTGCAGCTCTCAGGTCGCACCGAGCTGATTCTGGAGAGCCCGGCCATAGCCGCTTTCGAAGGTGCCGAGCGGCTGTGGACGCTAGAAGTCGAGCAAGTGGTGTTGCGCCCAGCTGGCGTGTCGCTGCGTTGGGCGTTCGAGGAGTATGCGCCGACCAGCCTGATGACCGGCACCTGGGCCGAGGCCGAGCAGCGCCTGAAACAGAGCAAGGCCCAACGAGAGTGGCAGAGTTGGCGTGTGCTTCAGATAGCGCAAGAGAGCCGCGATATCCGCTCGTTCTATCTGCAACCCGAGGACGGTTCGCCCGTGCCGTTCGCTGCAGGTCAGCACATCCCTGTGCGTGTTCGCCTGGGCGAGGACTCAGTGGTGCGTACCTACAGCCTGTCCAGTGCTCCCGCCGATAGCTATGTGCGTATCAGCGTCAGGGCGCAAGGCCCTGCATCGCGGCACTTGCATGAACAGGTTGCCGTGGGTGACCTGCTGCAGGTGCGCCTACCGATGGGCAGTTTCAAGCTCGATAGCGACAGCCCGCGCCCGGTCGTGCTGATTGGCGCGGGCGTGGGGATCACCCCACTCTGGGCAATGCTGCGCGAGCAACTGACGCGCCATCCCAGCCGACCTATTCATCTGTTCCAAGGCGCTCGAAGCCTGGCTGAATTGCCATTCCAACAGGAACTGACTGCGCTGCGGCAGGCCAACAGTGCGCTGAGCGTGCACCGAGCCCTGAGCCAGCCGGAAGCGCATGCGCAACAGGGACGTGATTACGAGCTCACGGGGCGCCTGGGTATTGAGCAGATCAAGAGTCGCCTGGCCTTGGATGACTACGACTTCTATCTGTGTGGCCCACCTGGTTTCACCCAGGATATCTACGACGGACTACGTACTGTAAACGTGCCGGATCATCGCCTGCATGCGGAGGCCTTCGGACCTTCCACGCTCAAACGCCACGGCGATGCCGCGCAGCCGCCCCTGATGCAGCCGCCCGCAGCCAGTGTGCCAGTGCCGGTGTATTTCGCCGGCTCCGCCAAGGAGGCACGCTGGACACCCGACAGCGGCAGCCTGTTGGAACTGGCGGAGAATCGCGGTCTGTCACCGGACTTCAGTTGTCGGGGCGGTTCGTGCGGCAGCTGCAAGACCCGTGTGCTCAGTGGCCAGGTGCACTACCCGAATCCACCGGCAGAACTGCCGGACAGCGGCTCAGTATTGATCTGCTGCGCAGTTCCAGCTCAGCTAGAGGGTGACAGCGCTCAACCGTTAGTACTGGATCTATAGAACGCCGCACTTGTGCAAGCGGGTTGGCCCCGCGAATAATCGCCCCACGACAACCACGGGGGCGCGGCATGGATCAGATCCACCTGATGAAGGTGTTGGTGGCAGTCGGCGAGCTCGAGAGCTTCGCCGGCGCCGCGCGCCGTCTGGGCATCTCGCCCGCGGCGGTGACCCGGGCAATCAGCACGCTGGAGGAAACACTCGGGGTCAAACTGCTGCTGCGCACCACCCGCAGTGTGCGCCTGACTGAAGCGGGCAACCGCTATCTGGAGGACACCCGCAATATTCTCGCCAGCATCGCCGAAGCCAACGAAGCAGCCGCCGGGGTCAATGCAGCGCCCAAGGGCAATCTCTCGGTCACCGCACCGCTATTGTTCGGCAAGGCCTTCGTCATGCCTTGCATCGTCGACTACCTGCAGGCCTACCCGCAGGTTGATGTGTCGGCGTACTTTCTCGATCGGGTGGTCAACCTGGTGGAGGAGGGCATGGACGTCGCGGTGCGCATCGGTCCGCTGCCCGACTCGGGCCTCAAGGCCTTGCACGTCGGCCAGGTGCGCCGGTTGTTGTGCGCCTCGCCGGAGTACCTCGAACGCCACGGCGTGCCGCAGCATCCGAGTGAACTGGTGCAGCACACCGTGATCGCTGCCAGCGGCGTGTCACCGCGACTGGATTGGAAGTTCGGGCCGGCCCATGAACCGATCCAGGTTCGGCTCAAGCCGCGCCTGACCGTTACCAGCAATGATGCGGCCATCGTGGCCGCCAGTGCTGGCCTGGGGATCGCCCGGCTGCTGTCCTATCAGGTGGCAGGGGATCTGGCTGCCGGTCGTTTGCAGGTGGTGCTCGAAGCGTACGAGGAGGCGCCTTGGCCGATTCATGTGCTGCACCGGGAAAGCAAGTACGGCTCGGCCAAGGTGCGCGCCTTCATCGATAGGCTGGCGCAGCAGCTGCGGGCGCATCGGTATCTGAATTGAGCTAATGCTGTTCACTTAAGATTTTGGGGCCGCTTTGCGTCCCTTCGCGGGCAAGCCCGCTCCCACAGGTACGGCGCCGACCGTTCGAGCGGCGCCGTACCTGTGGGAGCGGGCTTGCCCGCGAAGGGGCGCAAAGCGGCCCCAATGCAGGCGACACAAGCCTTAAGTGAACAGCATTCTGTCCATTGGGCAACCTTTCCAGTTAAGTGGGAAGATCAGTCCCAGCTCAACGCCCCACCCGTCTGATACTCGATCACGCGCGTTTCAAAGAAGTTCTTCTCCTTCTTCAAGTCCATGATCTCGCTCATCCACGGGAACGGGTTGGTGGTCCCTGGGTATTCTTCCTTCAGACCAATCTGGGTCAGGCGACGGTTAGCGATGAACTTGAGGTAGTCCTCCATCATCGCGGCGTTCATGCCCAGTACGCCGCGTGGCATGGTGTCACGGGCGTATTCGATCTCCAGCTGAGTCCCTTGCAGGATCATCTGGGTGGCTTCTTCCTTCATCGAGGCATCCCACAGATGCGGGTTCTCGATCTTGATCTGGTTGATCACGTCGATGCCGAAGTTCAGGTGCATCGACTCGTCACGCAGGATGTACTGGAACTGCTCGGCAACGCCGGTCATCTTGTTGCGGCGACCCATCGACAGGATCTGGGTGAAGCCGCAGTAGAAGAAGATGCCTTCCAGTACACAGTAGTAGGCGATCAGGTTGCGCAGCAGTTCTTTGTCGGTCTCCGGGGTGCCGGTGTTGAACTCCGGATCCGAGATCGCGCGGGTGTACTTCAGGCCCCAGGCAGCCTTTTTCGCCACCGATGGGATCTCGTGGTACATGTTGAAGATCTCGCCTTCATCCATGCCCAGCGACTCGATGCAGTATTGGTAGGCGTGGGTGTGGATCGCCTCTTCAAAGGCCTGGCGCAGGATGTACTGGCGGCACTCCGGGTTGGTGATCAGGCGGTACACGGCCAGCGCCAGGTTGTTGGCAACCAGCGAGTCAGCGGTGGAGAAGAAGCCCAGGTTACGCATGACGATGCGGCGCTCGTCTTCGGTCAGGCCGTCCTGGCTCTTCCACAGGGCGATGTCGGCGGTCATGTTGACCTCTTGCGGCATCCAGTGGTTGGCGCAGCCGTCGAGGTACTTCTGCCAGGCCCAGTCGTACTTGAACGGTACCAGCTGGTTGAGGTCGGCGCGGCAGTTGATCATGCGCTTCTCGTCAACCGCAACGCGGGCCGAGGAGCCTTCCAGTTCAGCCAGGCCTTCGGCGATGTCCAGGTCGTTCAGGGCAGCCTTGGCGCGCTTGACCGCCTCGGAGTCAGAAGCGGTAGCGGCACGCGCTTCCAGGGCGGCGGCGCCACCGGCGCTGTCGAGCTTGTCGAGGGTAGCGGCGGCGTTGGCCTGCGCGGGGGTGCTGCCTTTGGCGGCGACTTCGCCGTCTTCTTTATCGAATTCGTCCCAGCTCAGCATGGTCCTGGCTCCTGCTAGAGGGTTGCGCGGGGCAACCGGTTGGATTTGAGGTGATGCCTGTACTACGCAAGGCCCATAAGGCAATACGGCGGGCAGTGAGAGCTCGCTCTCGTCACATTTGAAATTGTCGGGTCAGCGCTTGGCCTGTCCTCGAACGAGGGGCCAGGACGCCTGAAAACAGTGTGGCAACGACAAAACATGCGGTCTGGCCAAGCGGGGCTTGTGTCACGCAGTCGATCATTGGCTCAACCCTTTTTTGGGGGGCGAAGTATAACGGAATTCGCAGGCGATCGGAGCGACGCTGCGCCGGTCTGCGGTAATTTTTCGACCGGTACAGGGCGATTCCGTTCACGAATAACGCGTCGTTTCACGGGGAAGGAGTGTAGCTGAAAAAACGCTAGATGTGGTGTTTGGTTATTTGATTTGGCACAAAATATTGTGTTTTAAGCGATAAGAGAGGGGAGGCGGGAGGCTATGCGCCTCCCGCGATCGGGGGCTAGCCGCACTTCTTGCGAAGCGTTTCGACGATGTGGGTCTTAGGGTTGTTGCGCGCTTCTTCGACCGTGGTGAAGCGGCCGGTTGCAGCATTGCGGCCAATCCTGCGAGTGATGGTTTTTTTCCGAGCCATGCTTGCCTTCCTCATTGGATGTGGGGGCCGATGCCGCCTGTGCGGTGTCGACACTCTTTTTTATCCATTGACGAAGGTTGCTAGGCAGTGGGTGATGATTCCCTGTCAGGGCCAGTACAGACAAAAATGCCGCAAGCGGCGCTCCTCAGAGCGCCCCTTGCGGCATCAGGCCTTACTGGCAGGCTTCGCAGTCAGGCTCGTCGATCGCGCAGGCCTTCGGCACAGGTGCTGGACCTGCGGCCTGGACCGGGGCGCTGTCGCCGCCGCTGGAAACGGCGTTGAGCTTGCCGGTGTTGATGGTCGACTTCTCGGTGCTGGTCGCGGCCAGGGCACGGAGGTAGTAGGTGGTCTTCAGACCACGGTACCAGGCCATGCGGTAGGTCACGTCCAGCTTCTTGCCCGAAGCGCCAGCGATGTACAGGTTCAGCGACTGGGCCTGGTCGATCCACTTCTGGCGACGCGAGGCGGCATCGACGATCCACTTGGTCTCGACTTCGAACGCGGTGGCGTAGAGGTCTTTGAGCTCTTGTGGGATGCGCTCGATCTGCTGGACCGAACCATCGTAGTACTTCAGGTCGTTGATCATCACCGAGTCCCACAGGCCGCGAGCCTTGAGGTCGCGAACCAGGTATGGGTTGATCACGGTGAATTCGCCCGAGAGGTTCGATTTCACGTACAGGTTCTGGTAGGTCGGTTCGATCGACTGCGAAACGCCAGTAATGTTGGCGATGGTCGCGGTTGGCGCGATGGCCATGATGTTCGAGTTACGAATACCTTTTTGTACCCGAGCACGCACCGGCGCCCAGTCCAGGGTCTCGTTGAGGTCGACGTCGATGTACTTCTGGCCACGGGCCTCGATCAGGATCTGTTGCGAGTCCAGCGGCAGGATGCCTTTGGACCACAGCGAGCCCTGGAAGGTCTCGTAGGCGCCGCGCTCGTCAGCCAGGTCGCAGGACGCTTGGATCGCGTAGTAGCTGACCGCTTCCATCGACTTGTCGGCGAACTCGACGGCGGCGTCGGAACCGTAAGGGATGTGCTGCAGGTACAGTGCGTCCTGGAAGCCCATGATGCCCAGGCCGACCGGACGGTGCTTGAAGTTCGAGTTACGCGCTTGTGGCACCGAGTAGTAGTTGATGTCGATCACGTTGTCGAGCATGCGCACGGCGGTGTTGACAGTGCGCTGCAGCTTGGCGGTGTCCAGCTTGCCGTCGACGATGTGGTTCGGCAGGTTGATCGAGCCCAGGTTGCAGACCGCGATCTCGTCCTTGTTGGTGTTCAGGGTGATCTCGGTGCACAGGTTGGAGCTGTGCACGACGCCCACGTGCTGCTGCGGCGAACGCAGGTTGCACGGGTCCTTGAAGGTCAGCCATGGGTGGCCGGTCTCGAACAGCATCGAGAGCATCTTGCGCCACAGGTCTTTGGCCTGGATGGTCTTGAACACCTTGATCTTGTTGTACTCGGTCAGGGCTTCGTAGTACTCGTAGCGCTCTTCGAAGGCCTTGCCGGTCAGGTCGTGCAGATCAGGTACTTCGTTCGGCGAGAACAGGGTCCACTTGCCGTCATCGAAGACACGCTTCATGAACAGGTCAGGGATCCAGTTGGCGGTGTTCATGTCGTGGGTACGACGACGGTCATCACCGGTGTTCTTGCGCAGTTCGATGAATTCTTCGATGTCCAGGTGCCAGGTTTCCAGGTAGGCACACACAGCGCCTTTGCGCTTGCCACCCTGGTTCACGGCGACGGCGGTGTCGTTGACCACTTTCAGGAACGGCACGACGCCCTGGGATTTACCGTTGGTACCCTTGATGTAGGAGCCCAGTGCACGCACAGGGGTCCAGTCGTTGCCCAGGCCACCGGCGAATTTCGACAGCATGGCGTTGTCGTGGATCGCGTGGTAGATGCCCGACAGGTCGTCCGGCACGGTGGTCAGGTAGCAGCTCGACAGCTGTGGACGCAGGGTACCGGCGTTGAACAGGGTCGGGGTCGAAGCCATGTAGTCGAACGACGACAACAGGTTGTAGAACTCGATCGCGCGGGCTTCTTTGTCTTTCTCTTCCAGCGCCAGGCCCATGGCCACACGCATGAAGAACACCTGCGGCAGCTCGAAGCGCACGCCATCCTTGTGGATGAAGTAGCGGTCGTACAGGGTCTGCAGGCCCAGGTAGGTGAACTGCTGGTCACGCTCGTGGTTGATCGCCTTGCCCAGACGCTCCAGGTCGAAGTCGGCCAGGGCAGGGTTGAGCAGCTCGAACTCGATACCTTTGGCCACGTAGGCCGGCAGCGCCTTGGCGTACAGCTCAGCCATCTCGTGGTGAGTGGCGCTGTCGGCGACGCTGAGGAAGCCCAGGCCTTCGGCGCGCAGGGTGTCCATCAGCAGGCGAGCGGTGACGAACGAGTAGTTTGGCTCACGCTCGACCAGGGTACGGGCGGTCATCACCAGGGCGGTGTTGACGTCCTTGATGGCGACGCCGTCGTACAGGTTCTTCAGGGTTTCGCGCTGGATCAGCTCGCCATCGACTTCGGCCAGGCCTTCGCAGGCTTCGCTGATGATGGTGTTCAGGCGGGCCATGTCCAGCGGCGCCTTGCTGCCGTCGGCCAGGGTGATGCGGATCGATGGGTGCGGCTCGACCACGGCATCGGTGTTGGCGCGGGTAGCACGCTCTTTGGCGCGCTGGTCGCGGTAGATCACGTAGTCGCGGGCAACTTTCTGCTCGCCGGCACGCATCAGGGCCAGTTCGACCTGGTCCTGGATTTCTTCGATGTGGATGGTGCCGCCCGATGGCATGCGACGCTTGAAGGTAGCCGTGACCTGCTCGGTCAGGCGCGCAACGGTGTCGTGGATGCGCGACGAGGCGGCGGCAGTGCCGCCCTCAACTGCGAGGAACGCCTTGGTGATGGCCACGGTGATCTTGTCGTCGGTGTAGGCGACGACAGTGCCATTGCGCTTGATCACGCGCAGTTGGCCAGGTGCGGTGGCAGCCAGATCCTGGTTCGAATCTGCGCCCTGCGGCACCTGGGCCTGCGGGTTCTCGCGAGTTGTGTCGGTTTGCATCGGTGGGTGTCTCCACAGTTTCTATATGTTCAGGCGCCTTTTGAGCGCCCACCGTTCCATCCACTAGCCTGGTGGCCCCGCGGGGATGCACACGCACGTGCATCCGCCCGCTCGGGCTTACCGACTTCGGGACAGACTCAGGAATAAGGGGCAATAGCTTGCCGCTCCCTGGCCGAAGTCAAAGGTTCTGGGCCGTGGCCCAAAAACTGTTGCTGTCGGGTGTCACCAGGCGATGCCTGCAACACCCATACCCGAACAAGGCCGCTTGGACGGGCTTGCCTCGGTCGCCTCCGCAGGAGCGGTTTGGCTGCGCAAATCACACTAAGTTCAGGCCGAAAAATCGCTTGAGTTTGCGTGCCGACTTGTGTTTGTGATTTCAAGCGAAACCCAATATGTAGTGGTTCGCTGCAATGGGGATACAAGATAATGCGGTCGCGGGGGCTTTGCAAGGTGAGCGCCTGTGGATAACTTGTGCGTAGTTTGTGTGTGATTCGTGGGTATTGGCTGTAGGCCTTGTCCCATGAGGTTTTCACTTTTTTTCTACGCGCTGATGCCCCGGCAGAGTTTTTTTAGGGCGCGCACCCTATCACAAAAAACGGTTCAGTCCAGGGCGTGTTGGCGCGGGGTTGGATGAGATTTGGAAGTCCGTGGTGCGCGACGTAGTATCCGTCGGTGATATTGCCTTTTGGTGAACGGCAGGGACACTGTAGTGGCTCGCGCGCAAACGTATCTCAGCGTGGGAGCGGGCTTGCCCCGCGATGAGGCCCGCCCAGGCAACACCCCCAGCAGATAACTAAAACAACACAGAGGAAGGCCATGGACCAGCCCTGCAACCGCATCCTGATTGTCGAGGACGACCAGCGCCTCGCTGAGCTCACCGCTGAATACCTGCAGGCCAACGGTTTCGAGGTGGCAGTGGAAGGCGATGGCGCGCGCGCGGTGCGGCGTATTCTCGACAGCCAGCCGGACCTGGTGATCCTCGACCTGATGCTGCCCGGCGAAGATGGCCTGAGCATCTGCCGCCGGGTGCGCGGCCAATACCCCGGGCCGATTCTCATGCTCACCGCCCGCAGCGACGAGCTCGATCAAGTCCAAGGCCTGGACCTGGGGGCCGACGACTATGTGTGCAAACCGGTGCGCCCGCGCCTGTTGCTGGCGCGTATCAATGCCCTGTTGCGCCGCAGCGAGAGCCTGGATGGCAAGCGCCAGGAGTTGCAATTCGGTGCCCTGCGGATCGACAGCAGCCTGCGCGAGGCCTGGCTCAACGAACAACCGATCGACCTGACCGGCGCCGAATTCGACTTGCTCTGGCTGCTGGCCAGCCACGCAGGGCGGGTGCTCTCGCGCGAACAGATCTTCACCTCCCTGCGCGGCGTCGGCTACGACGGCCAGGACCGCTCCATCGATGTGCGTATTTCCAAGATTCGCCCCAAGATCGGCGATGATCCGATTCATCCGCGGCTGATCAAGACCCTGCGCAGCAAGGGCTATCTATTCGTCGGCGAGGCGGCCCAGGCCTGATGAACTCGATATTCCTGCGTATCTATGGCGGCATGCTCGCCGTCCTGGTGCTGGTCGCGGTGCTTGGCGTGCTCAGCCTGCACCTGGTCAATCAGGTGCGCGCCGAACAGCACCGCGAGCGCCTGGCCCAGGGCACTTTCAGTTTGATGGCCGACAATCTGGCGCTGCAGAACGACGTCGAGCGCAAGCGTTCGCTGGTGATCTGGGAGCGGCTGCTCGGTGTGCCGTTGGACCTGCGACCGATGAGCGCATTGACCCTCGACGGCGGCCAGCGAGCGCGTCTTTACCGCGACCTGGTGGTCGTGGAGAAGACTGGCCCGCATGCGGCGCGGGTATTGCGCCGGGTCGGCCGCGAAGACGTGTTGCTCGAAGCGCAGGTCCAGCAGGTCAGCGAGCAATTGGCGCGAGCCACACTGTACCTGGTGGCCGATGAACTGGTGCGTTATCCGATCACCGAGCAACAGCGACGCCTGGCTGAGCTGCGCCAGAGCAAGGGCTTTGGTTTTGACGTCGCCCTGCAGCGCTTGGAGCGCGTGGGTCTGGACGACGACCAGCGGCGGCGGGTGGAGGAGGGCGACACGGTGATGGCGCTGGGCAAGGATGGCGACTCGATTCGGGTGTTTGCTGGCCTGCCTGGCTCGCCCTGGGTGCTGGAAATCGGCCCGCTGTATCAGCTCAACCTCTATCCACCGCAGTTGTTGATCCTTATCGCCTTCCTCGGCCTGTGCCTGATCGGCTTGGTCGTGTACCTGCTGGTGCGCCAGTTGGAACGGCGGGTTTCGGGCCTGGAGAATGCCGCCACGCGCATTGCCCAGGGCAGTCTGGATACCCGCGTGCCAGCGGGCGATGCGGACTCGGTCGGGCGTCTGGCGGCAGCGTTCAACGGCATGGCCGAGCACCTGCAGCGTTCGCTGAGCATGCAGCGGGAGCTGGTGCGTGCCGTTTCGCATGAGCTGCGCACACCGGTGGCGCGCCTGCGTTTTGGCCTTGAGATGATCGAAACCGCCAACACTGAACAAGCCCGGGCCAAGCATCTGGCGGGCATGGACAGCGACATTCAAGACCTCGACAAGCTGGTCGACGAGATGTTGACCTATGCCCGCCTGGAACAGGGCGCACCGGCGCTGAAATTCCAGGCCGTCGACCTCGACGCCTTGCTCGACCGGGTCATCGCCGAGTTGGCGCCGCTGCGCGCCGAGGTACGCGTTAGCCGTGGCGTATGCCAGGGGCTGGAAGGGGCGGGCGCCTGGGTCGAGGCGGAACCGCGTTATCTGCACCGCGCTTTGCAGAACCTGGTCGGCAACGCCATGCGCCATGCCGAGTCCGAGGTGCGCCTGAGCTATCAAATTGGCCAGCAGCGTTGCCGGATCGATGTCGAAGACGACGGCCCAGGCATTCCCGAAGGCTTCTGGGACCGCATTTTTACTCCCTTCACCCGCCTGGACGACAGCCGCACGCGTGCCTCGGGCGGCCACGGCCTGGGGCTGTCGATCGTGCGACGAATCATTTACTGGCACGGCGGGCGGGCCATGGTCGGGCGTAGCGAAGGCTTGGGCGGTGCGTGTTTCAGCCTCAGTTGGCCACGGGCACAGGCGCCGTCCTGAGTGCTAGACGCTGATCAAGCTCAACAGGTGGCCATCCTTGATGCAGAACTGCCCATCGATCTCGATCCCCTGCTGCCAGGCTGGAGACAGGTCAGTGAGCAGACGAAGCCGGGCCAAGCCGCCGACAGACCATTCGAGCACTTCGGCGTGTTCGAAGTAGAAGCGTTGTTTTGTCAGTGGGTAGAGGGTCTTGAACAGGCTCTCTTTGAGCGAGAAGGTCAACGTCACAGTCAGGCCTAACTGGCTGCGGTCCAGACGTTCGAGCTCGGCAGGCGTCAGGATCTCCTGGGCCAGGCGCTCGGCACGCTCATCGTCCAGCAGGCTTTCCTGATCCAGACCCAGGCCCTTGCAGCGACCATCGGCGGCCACCACCGCAGCGGCCCAACCCTTGCCGTGGGTGATCGAGCCATGAATGCCGGTTGGCCAGATCGGAGAGCGGTCTTCATGGCTGCCGGGTACATAGTCGCGACCGTCCAGTTGCTGCAACGCGGCCCGTGCGCAGACGCGGCCGGCCAGGTATTCGGCCTGGCGCTTGGCCACCGAACGCTGCAAGCTGGCGCTGTGTTCGATGCCTGCGCGCTGAAAGTCATCGGCGGCAAGCTTGGCGGGGTCGAAGGCACAGCTGACCAGCTGCGCACCGGGGACCGGATGGGGCAGGGGCCAGTGGTGCTGGAGTGGGGCGCAGCAGGCGGGGAGTCTGTTCATGGCCGATATTGTGCCAGCCGATGAGTCATGTGTCAGGGGCCGCTATGCGGCCCTTGGCAGGCTCAAGATGAACCGTGTAGAAGCTGGCTTGCCTGCGAAGCGCCACCAAGCGGCCCCGGCGATAGTCAATCAAACGCAGTCTTGAAGAACGCCTGCATATCCGCCCAAGAGCTCTCGTCCGCCGCCTTGTCATAACCGATGTCCGGCCCGCCATGCCCACCATGGCTCAAGCGGTCAGCATCCGGATTGGTAAAGCCATGCTTGGCCCCAGGAATGCCGACGAACTTCATATCAGCCCCGGCCGCTGCCATCTCTTGTTTGAACGCCGCGACCTGCTCTGGCGTGATCATGCTGTCAGCGTCACCGTGCTCCACCAGAATTTTCGCCCTGATCACCCCAGGCTTGGCGGGCTCCTGCGTCACCAGCGCGCCATGGAAGCTCACTACGCCATCAAGCTTTACCCCGCGGCGGGCGGCATCGAGCACCACTTTGCCGCCGAAGCAGTAACCCACCGCGCCCAGTTGATGCTTATTAATGTTGGGCTGGATCTTCAAGAGCTCAAGACCTGCATTGAAGCGTGCGGCAGCTGCCTTGGGATCCTTCAGGGCGGCGGCCATGAATGCCTTGGCGTCAGCCGGGTGTTCGGTGTTCTTGCCATCGCCGTACATATCGATCGCCAACGCGTTGTAACCGAGCGCAGCAAGGTCGCGGGCACGGCGCTTGGCGTAGTCGTTCAGCCCCCACCATTCATGCACCACGACGATGCCGGGGCGCTTGCCCTCGATGGCGTCATCGTAGGCGTAGTAACCCACCAGACGGTTGCCGTCGGCGTCCTGGTAAGCGATCTCGCGGGTTTGCACGGCCGCTTGGGTAACGGCGGCGCTGCACATCAGGGTCAGGGCAAGCAGAAAACGCATGGTCGTAGCTCCTTGGACATGGCGTTTCGACAATCGGTGCGACTCGTTCAGCGAAGGTTCAGCCTGGGTTCAGCAGCGGTTCAGGGCGTCTTGCTTACTCTAGCTTCCAGACCGAAACAGCGCATCCAACTGGAGTACGAAGCTATGAAAACACTCAATACCCTGATCGCCGCCATGGCCGTTTGCGCCGCAGGCTTCACCGTCAGCGCCCAGGCCGACGACACCTTCGCCAGCCTCACCTACGGCCAGACCAGCGATAAGATCCGCAAGTCCGGCCTGCTCGATCGCAACACCGACCATCTCAACGCCGATGGCATCATCAGCAAGGACGGCACCTGGGGCGTGCGCGTAGGTAAGATCAACGACCAAGGTCGCTACTACCTGACCTACGACAATGTGTCCAACGACCATAGCGGCCTCAAGCTGCGTCAAGAAAACCTGCTCGGCAGCTACGACGTGTTCCTGCCCGTGACTGACACCACCAAGCTGTTCGGTGGCGGTAGCCTGGGCATGACCAAGCTGTCCCAGGAGTCCTCCGGCTACGGTCGCGATACCGACTATGGCTACGCTGTCGGCCTGCAGGCCGGTGTGATCCAGGACATCACCGACAACGCCTCGGTCGAGCTGGGCTACCGTTACCTGCGCAGCAACGCCAGCACCGAGCTGGTCGAACATGGCGGTCCAAAGGTCGGCACCCTGCGCCTAACCAGCAGCGCCCAGACCTACCTGTCGGCCAACTACAAGTTCTGAGGTGATGGCTAAGCCGGACCGGCCCGCTGAAGGGGCCGGTTCGCTGTTATGCTTTTCGTCAGTTCCGGCTTCATCGCGGGGCAAGCCCGCTCAGGTATCGACGCACACAGTTGCGCTAGGAGCGGGCTCGTCCCGCGATGAGGCCAGCAAATATAAGGAAGGAGAGCGGCATGAAACTGCTGGTGGTCGAGGACGAGGCGCTGCTGCGTCACCACCTGTTCACGCGCCTGAGCGAAACGGGTCATGTGGTCCAGGCGGTCGCCAATGCCGAGGAAGCCCTGTATCAAGTCGAGGAGTACCACTTCGACCTGGCAGTGGTCGACCTGGGCTTGCCTGGCATGAGCGGGCTGGACCTGATCCGCCAGTTGCGCAACCAGGGCAAGAGCTTCCCGATCCTCATCCTTACCGCGCGCGGCAACTGGCAGGACAAAGTCGAGGGCCTGGCCGCCGGGGCCGACGACTATGTGGTCAAACCCTTTCAGTTCGAAGAGCTGGAGGCCCGCCTCAATGCCCTGCTGCGCCGCTCCAGTGGTTTCACCCAGTCGACCATCGCTGCCGGACCGCTGGTGCTCGACCTCAACCGCAAGCAGGCGACCCTGGACGAGCAGCCGCTGGCGCTGACCGCCTACGAATACCGCATCCTGGAATACCTCATGCGTCATCACCAGCAGGTGGTAGCCAAGGATCGCTTGATGGAGCAGCTCTATCCCGATGACGAGGAGCGTGATCCGAATGTCATCGAAGTGCTGGTCGGCCGTCTGCGCCGCAAGCTCGAAGGTGAGCATGGCTTCAAGCCGATCGACACCGTGCGCGGCCTGGGTTACCTGTTCACCGAGCGCTGCCGATGATTCGCTCGCTGCGCGTGCGCCTGATGCTGGCGGCGGCGCTGCTTGCCTCGCTGTTCATGTTGGCGCTGCTGCCGGCCCTGCAAAAAGCCTTCAGCATGGCGTTGCAGGAGTCGATCGAGCAGCGCCTGGCTTCCGACGTCACCACGCTGATTTCCGCAGCGCGCATCGAGCATGGCCAATTGCAGATGCCCGAGCTGCTGCCGGATGAGCGCTACAACCTGCCTTATACCGGCCTGATGGGCTACATCTTCGATCGCCAGGGCAATCAGGTCTGGCGCTCGCGGGCCACCACCGACCGCAATATCAATTATCACCCCCGCTACGACGGGCGCGGCAACGAGTTCGCGCGCATTCGCCAGGACGACGGTGAGGAGTTCTTCGTCTATGACGTCGAGGTCAAGCTGCTCGGCGGCAAGAACGCCGCCTACAGTATCGTCGCCCTGCAGCCGGTGCGTGAGTACCAAGACACCATCAACGGCCTGCGGGAGAAGCTCTACCTGGGCTTTGGCGCAGCCTTGCTGGCGCTGATGGTGCTGCTCTGGGCCGGCCTGACCTGGGGGCTGCGCTCGTTGCGCAGGCTCAGCCTTGAGCTCGACGAAGTGGAAACCGGCGCCCGCGACGGCCTGAGTCGCGAGCACCCACGTGAGCTGCTGCGCCTGACGGGCTCGCTCAACCGCTTGCTGCACAGCGAGCGCGAGCAGCGCCAGCGCTACCGCGATTCGCTCGATGACCTGGCGCACAGCCTGAAAACGCCGCTGGCAGTGCTGCAAGGGGTAGGCGAAAGCATGGGCCAAGGCAGCGGTGAGCGTGAGCAAGCGCGGGTGCTGCAGAGCCAGATCGAGCGCATGAGCCAGCAGATCGACTATCAATTGCAGCGCGCCAGCTTGCGCAAGAGCGGCCTGGTGCGCCACCGGGTGCAGCTCAAGCCGCTACTCGACAGCCTGTGCAGCACATTGGCCAAGGTCTATCGCGACAAGCGCGTGGCCGTCGAGGTGGATGTTCCAGAGCACGCCCAGGTGCCGATGGAGCAGGGCGCTTTGCTCGAGTTGCTGGGCAACCTGTTGGAGAACGCCTATCGGCTATGCCTGGGGCAGGTGCGGGTGAGCCTGCAGGAAACGCCCGGGCACCTGGTGTTGTGCGTCGAGGATGATGGGCCAGGGGTGCCGGCGGATCAGCGCGAGCGGATTCTGCAGCGCGGTGAGCGGCTGGATCGCCAGCATCCGGGGCAGGGCATCGGCCTGGCGGTGGTCAAGGACATCATCGACAGCTATGACGCGCACCTGAGCCTGGATGATTCGCCACTGGGCGGGGCGGCGTTCCGGATCATCTTCAACCTCGATTGAGTGCTTCGTCAGTACCGACCTCATCGCGGGGCAAGCCCGCTCCTACAAGGTCACCGCTAATCCTGTAGGAGCGGGCTCGTCCCGCGGTGAGGCCAGCAGGGCACACTCCGGGCGGATTCCCGCCATCGACCCTGTTCAATTCCCGCCACCGGGCGGAAATCCGCCAGCGATTCCCTCACCATTGCCCCCTCATTGGGCAAGCAAACCCTTCAAATCCGGCTCCTGCACCCAATCCGGGCATTTTGGCATCGCCCTTGCTATTGACTTGGCAGAGACCTGCCCAGGCGGCTCGAACACAACGACAAATCCCTCCAGGTGCAGGAGGGTTAGCGATTCAGGTGCCCCCGCCCTGGGAAGGGTGGAAACCGGCACACTTGAGGAAAATTAGCCATGACGACACGTCAGCCGCTGTACAAATCCCTGTATATCCAGGTGTTGGTTGCCATCACCATCGGTATTCTGCTCGGTCACTACTACCCTGAAACCGGCGTCGCGCTCAAACCCCTGGGTGACGGGTTCGTCAAACTGATCAAAATGGTCATCGCCCCGATCATCTTCTGCACCGTGGTCAGCGGCATCGCTGGTATGCAGAGCATGAAATCGGTCGGCAAGACCGGCGGCTACGCGCTCCTGTACTTCGAAATCGTCTCCACCATCGCCCTGATCATCGGCCTGGTCGTGGTCAACGTGGTCAAGCCTGGCGCTGGCATGCACATTGACGTCAGCACCCTGAACGCCAGCAGCGTGGCCGCCTATGCCGCCGCAGGCGCGCAGCAGACCACCGTCGGCTTCCTGCTCAACATCATCCCTAACACTGTGGTCGGTGCCTTCGCCAACGGCGACATCCTGCAAGTGCTGATGTTCTCGGTGATCTTCGGCTTCGCCCTGCACCGCCTGGGTAGCTACGGCAAGCCGGTGCTGGACCTGATCGACCGCTTCGCCCATGTCATGTTCAACATCATCAACATGATCATGAAGCTGGCCCCGATCGGTGCCTTCGGTGCCATGGCCTTCACCATCGGCCAGTACGGCGTCGGTTCGCTGGTGCAGCTGGGCTACCTGATGGCCTGCTTCTACGTCACCTGCCTGGCGTTCATCCTGATCGTGCTCGGCGGTATCTGCCGCGCCCACGGCTTCAGCGTGCTCAAGCTGATCCGCTACATCCGTGAAGAGCTGATGATCGTGCTGGGTACCTCTTCTTCGGAGTCGGCCCTGCCGCGCATGCTGGCCAAGATGGAGCGTCTGGGTGCGAAGAAATCCGTGGTTGGCCTGGTCATCCCGACGGGCTACTCGTTCAACCTCGACGGTACCTCGATCTACCTGACCATGGCTGCGGTGTTCATCGCCCAGGCCACTGACACCACCATGGACATCACCCACCAGATCACCCTGCTGCTGGTGCTGCTGGTCGCGTCCAAAGGTGCTGCAGGCGTTACTGGTTCGGGCTTCATCGTCCTGGCTGCGACCCTGTCGGCTGTCGGCCATCTGCCGGTTGCCGGCCTGGCGCTGATCCTCGGCATCGACCGCTTCATGTCCGAGGCGCGTGCTCTGACCAACCTGATTGGTAACGGCGTGGCTACCATCGTCGTGGCCAAGTGGGTCAAGGAGCTGGACGAAGACAAACTGCAAGCCGAACTGGCTTCCGGTGGTTCGCCGCTGGAAGACACCCGTCCGACTGACGACCTGGGCGTGGCTGAAGGCCCAGCTCGCTGATTCAGGCGTAAGCAAAAAGGCGACCTTCGGGTCGCCTTTTTTGTCGCTGGGAATTGTGATGCAGCGTCGGCCTTATCGCGGGGCAAGCCCGCTCTAACGCAGGACCGGCGGCACAAGATGCTGCGTGGGAGCGGGCTTGCCCGCGATAACGGTGGTCTATTCGACGCGCGTCTGGCCGCTGTACACCAGGATCTGCCGGCAGCGCCGACACAGATAACGCCGCCCCTGGCGCACCAGCTTGTGTCGCTGCGCACTGAACGGGAAATCACTCTGCGGGCAAGGGCACTGGTAGATGTAGCGCGTTGCCGTGCGCCGCTTCACTTCATAGTTATGGCAGCGATTGGGCGGCAGCTCATACACCCCACGCATGATCAGCTGCCACTCCTCGCCATGCGGCTGGATGCTGTCGCCAAACAGCTGATGCGCCACCAGGTGGGCCACTTCATGGGCCACGGTCTGGCGCAGGAAGTCTTCCTGGTTGTCGCGGTACAGCTGCAGGTTGAAGCGCAGCAGGTTCTCATGCAGGTGGGCAACCCCGGCCTTCTGGCCGCGCAGCTTGAAGCTGACCTGCGGGCGGGCAAAGGGGCGCTTGAAGAAGGCTTCGGCTTGCTGATAGCAGGTTTCGACGCGGGATTCGAGCAACTCGGGCATGGCGGTGAATAGTCTCCTGAGCCGGGCATTATGCCGTAACCACCTTTGGCCTGCCGAGCCACCGGTCAGCAGGCAGCCAAAGGCCGCCTTGCGGCGGCCCGTGACTTGATGCCCCAGTGTTGGTTTGGATCTAGTTGGTATACACAGGCCCCACGCCCAAGCCCCAGATGATCACGGTAGCGGCCATGATAGCCACCAACACCACCAGGCCCACTGCCAGCACCGAGCTGGAGAACAGGAAGCCTTCATCCGATGGGATGTTCATGAACGTCGGCAAGCCCACATACAACAGGTAAACCGTGTAGCAAATGGCCGCTGTGCCGACCAGCATGCCTAGCCATAGGTGTGGGTAGAGCGCCGCCAGGCCGCCGATGAACAGCGGGGTGGCGGTATAGGTGGCAAAGGCGATGCATTGGGCCATGGACGGCGTGGCATCGTAGGTGCGCGCCATCCAGTGAATGAAGGCGCCCATCACCGCCACCCCGGCGAGCATTGCCAGGTAGGACATAACGCTCATCCACAGCGCGCTTTCCATGGTCAGCATCACTGCCGGTCGATTACCGATCACCCAGCCCACCTGGGTAGTGCCGATAAATGCCGAGACCGCGGGGATCGCCGCCAGTATCAGCGTGTGGGTCAGGTACATGTGGCTGATGGTTTCGTCCTCGCCACGAATCTCCTTCCACTCCTGATCGGGATGGGTAAACAGCCCCAGAACGTGATGGATCATGCGGGTCACTCCTATCGTCGTTGCCAAACGCCCCCCAAGTGGAGCGCTTGCGGCCCGAGGCCAGGCACCGATGCATGCGGTAATGTGGCCTTATGTCGCAGTATAGGAAGCAGATCCCCGCTTAATACCTGCTTTTTAGAGCAAATTGCGCTGTCAATCGGCTTGCTGATTCCCTTGCAGTCTTTGATCGGAATACGGCCGTTAATTGTGCCCAGGCCCTACGCCCAGGTGCGGTTTGTGCGTAAAATAGCCGGCTTTTGTCACACCTCGCGGATTCAAGCGCTATGGGCACCCTCTCGGTCAACCAGAACAAACTGCAAAAACGCCTGCGTCGTCTCGCTGGCGAAGCCATCACCGACTACAACATGATCGAGGATGGCGACAAGGTCATGGTCTGCCTGTCCGGCGGCAAGGACAGCTACACCATGCTCGATGTTCTGCTGCACCTGCAGAAGGTGGCGCCGATCAAGTTCGAGATCGTCGCGGTGAACATGGACCAGAAGCAGCCAGGCTTCCCCGAGCATGTGCTGCCGGCCTACCTCAAGGAACTGGGGGTCGAGTACCACATCGTCGAGAAGGACACCTACTCGGTGGTCAAGGAGCTGGTGCCCGAGGGCAAGACGACCTGCTCGCTGTGCTCGCGCCTGCGCCGTGGCACCCTGTACACCTTCGCCGACGAGATCGGCGCGACCAAGATGGCCCTCGGTCATCACCGCGATGACATCGTCGAGACCTTCTTCCTCAACATGTTCTTCAACGGCGCGCTCAAGGGCATGCCGCCCAAGCTGCGTGCCGATGACGGCCGTAACGTGGTGATCCGCCCGCTGGCCTACTGCCATGAGAAGGACATCCAGGCCTACTCGGACATGAAGCAATTCCCGATCATTCCGTGCAACCTCTGCGGCTCGCAGGAAAACCTGCAGCGCCAGGTGGTCAAGGAGATGCTGGTGGAGTGGGAACGCAAGCACCCGGGGCGTACCGAGAGCATCTTCCGCGCCATGCAGAACGTTGCCCCGTCGCAGTTGGCCGACCGCAACCTGTTCGATTTCAACAGCCTGAAGATCGACGAAAACGCCGCGCCGCGCTTCCTCGACGTGCTGAACATCTGAGCCCATGCGCGATTATCAGTGGCTGCATGAGTACTGCCTGAACCGCTTCGGCTCGGCCAAGGCCCTCGAAGCCTTCCTGCCGCAGCCGAAAACCCCGTCGCAGTTACGCGATATCGGCGATGACCGCTACCTGTCGACCCTGTCGCTGCGGGTGTTTCGCGCTGGTCTCAAGCACAGCTTGGTGGACGCCAAGTGGCCGGCCTTCGAGCAGGTGTTCTTCGGTTTCGATCCTGAGAAAGTGGTACTGATGGGCGCCGAGCATCTGGAGCGGCTGATGCAGGATGAGCGAATCATCCGCCACCTGGGTAAGCTCAAGAGCGTGCCGCGCAATGCCCAGATGATTCTGGATATCGAGCAGCAAAAGGGCAGTTTCGGTGCGTTCATTGCCGACTGGCCGGTGACCGATATCGTGGGCTTGTGGAAGTACCTGGCCAAGCATGGCAACCAGCTCGGCGGGTTGTCGGCGCCGCGTTTCTTGCGCATGGTCGGCAAAGACACCTTCATCCCAACCGATGACATGGCGGCGGCGTTGATTGCCCAGGGCATCATCGACAAGGCGCCGACCAGCCAGCGCGATCGGGCGTTGGTGCAGGAGGTGTTCAATCAGTGGCATGCCGAGAGTGGCCGGCCGCTGTGTCAGCTCTCGGTGATGCTGGCGCACACAGTCAATCACTGATTCGGCCCCTCGGCGGTGGCCCCTTGTCGGAAGGGGCGTGGGAGCGGACTGCGTGGCAGCGAACTGGTTGGAGCGAACTGGTTGGAGCGAACTGCGTGGGAGCGGGCTTGCCCCGCGATAGCGATGTCGGCCGCAGTTTCGCTATCGCGGGGCAAGCCCGCTCCCACGTAGCCCCCACCTAGCCCAGGTAGCCCACGCAGTCCACGTAGCTTGTTCTAGTTCCCTTCGCCCGCCAGCCGCCGTTCATGCTGAAACTTCCAGCGCACGAACAGCAGCCCGCTGACAAACAGCCCCAGGCTCACCAGCACCTCGATCCAGCCAAACACCGCGCGCGCCGGATCGAACGCCGCCAACACGCCCTTGATGAAGTAGATGTTCACCACAAAGCAGGTCCAGGCATGCGCCCGGGCGCTGCCCATGAGCATCCCCGGCAGCAACAGCAGCAGCGGGATCAGCTCGATCGCCAGGATGACCTCGACCCGCGCCCCGTGCAGGTTAGCGAACCACAAGTTATTGATCACCAGCAGGGCGATCAGGCCGAAGAAACAGCCCAGGCTCAGGGCCCGCGTCAAGCGCAGGCGCGGGCTCAACCACTCCAGCGGCGGCAGCACCTTGGGCTTGCTAGCCACGTTCACCACCCAAAGCCTTGGCAGTGCTCGCCAGGCGTTGGCCGAGCGCGCGGCACAGGGCGATCTCATGGCTGTCCAGCTCGCGCTTGCCATCTGCCCCGGCATGATGGCTCGCCCCGTACGGGGTGCCGCCACCACGGGTCTCGAGCAGCGCCGACTCGCTGTAGGGCAGGCCCATGACCAGCATGCCGTGGTGCATCAGCGGCAGCATCATCGACAGCAGGGTGGTCTCCTGGCCGCCGTGCAGGCTGGCGGTGGAGGTGAACACCGCCGCCGGCTTGCCGACCAGCTCACCGCCCAGCCACAGGCTGCTGGTGCCATCGAGGAAGTACTTGAGCGGCGCGGCCATGTTGCCGAAGCGGGTCGGGCTGCCCAGGACCAGCCCGGCGCAGTGGCGCAGGTCGTCGAGGGTGGCGTACAACGCCCCGCTGGCGGGGATATCCGCGGCCACTGCCTCGCATTCGGTGGAGATCGCCGGCACGGTGCGCAGGCGCGCTTCCAGGCCGGCCATCTCGACGCCGCGGGCAATGTGCCGGGCCATCTCGCTGGTCGAGCCATGGCGGCTGTAATACAGCACCAGGATGAATGGATCGCTCACGGCAGGATCTCCAGCACCTTCTCGGGTGGGCGGCCGATGACCGCCTGGTCGCCGACCACCAGAATCGGCCGCTCGATCAGTTTCGGGTGTTGGGCCATGGCTTCGATCAACTGTTGGTCGCTGAGCGCCGGGTTGGCCAGCTCCAGGGTCTTGTATTCGTCTTCACCGGTGCGCAGCAGCTGGCGCGGGGCGATGCCCAGCTTGCCCAGCAATGCCTTGAGGGTCGCCGCATCGGGCGGGGTTTCCAGGTAACGCACGATGGTCGGGCTGAGGCCGCGCGCTTCGAGCAGCTCCAAGGCGCCGCGGGATTTCGAGCAGCGCGGGTTATGATAGAGAGTCAGATCAGTCATGACGGGTCGCATCCAGCAGGGTGTGGCGGCTATTCTAACCGCAGCGACTGAATTACAGGTTTAGAAAACTTCGAGAAGGATTGACCCATGGCAAAGCGTTTGGCAGCTGCACTGGCCATCACTGCGAGCCTGTTGCTCGGCGGTTGCGGTGCGGACTACGGCGTGGACCAGCACGGCAATACGGTAAAGGCTGAACAGATCGAGGGGCACTGGCTGGTGCTCAATTACTGGGCCGAATGGTGCGGGCCGTGCCGCACTGAAATCCCTGAGTTGAACGCGGCGGCCAAGCAGTGGGACAGCCAGGGTATCAAGGTGGTCGGGGTGAACTTCGATGGCCTGCAAGGGCAGGACCTCAAGCAAGCTGCCGAGACCCTCGGGATTGGCTTCACGGTACTGGCCCAGGATCCGGCAGAGCGTTATGAGCTGCCGCGCAGCGAGGCGTTGCCGGTGACCTACATCATCGATGACAAAGGCAAGGTCCGTGAGCAACTGATGGGCGAGCAGACCCTGGAAGGGCTGCAGGAGAAGATCAAGGCTCTCAAAGGCGCCTAACGATGTTGACTTGATAGCTGGGGCTGCTTTGCAGCCCCTCGCGGGCAAGCCCGCTCCCACAGGGACCGCGCTTGTACCCGGTACACACTCTGTGGGAGCGGACTTGGCGGGGCGCTGAACCGCCGCGAAGGGCCGCAGAGCGGCCCCAACAGAGGTGATCAGCCTTCTTCAGGCCAGAATCGCAACGGCTTGCCTTGCGCCGGCCAGAACCGAATCTGTTCGATCGCCGAAACATCCCAACGCTGCACGGTCTCCAGCGCCTCGAGGAAACGCTTCTCCTGCTCCATCAACGCCGGCGCGCACAGCTTGCGAGTCTTGCCGACTTTGCCGAAGCTGATCCGCTGACCCTCAAGCGTATACGGCGCAAACCAATGGTTGCAGCCACCATTGCCATAGGCGCGGCCGTCTTCGGCCAAGGTCAGGGTGAGGTGGCTGTAATCGATCAGCGGGCGTTCGCCAATCCACTCAAGCACATAGCTCTGCTCTTGTTGCAACTTCGACGGCTGCGCAGCGCAGCCCAGCAGGCCGGTGGCAATCAGCACGCCGGTCAGCATGTTTTTCACTGAGCGCTCTCCTGGCAGTGTGGGCACAGGTGCTTGTCACCCTTGCTGGTCCAGCCCAATTCAGCGACGCGGGCAGTGGCGGCCGGCTTGTGCGCCTTGTTGCCCAGCTTGCCGTCGACGGCGAACTCGAAGTCGAGCACGGCTTGGCAGCTGTCGCACTTGACCTGCCAGTTGAGGATCTCCAGCTCTTTGAACGCCGGGCCGCTGGCCACCGCGACCCACTGGCCGCGCGGGTTGATCAGGTGGCGTACGCTTTCTACGGTCAGGCGCATGGACAAATCCTTGCTGCCTTTGAGGGTGACCAGCAGGACGTCGTCCTTCTGGATCGAACCGCCATTGCCGGTCACCTGATAGCGACCCGGCACCAGCGCGCGGCATTCGATCAGGGTGTGTTGCGGGTTGAATAGGGTGTAGCGGAAATCGTGCTCGACCATGGGTCCTCCAGAAATGCCGCGTA
The DNA here is from genome assembly GCF_044900155.1 of Pseudomonas sp. NPDC088890. Classification (NCBI taxonomy): domain Bacteria; kingdom Pseudomonadati; phylum Pseudomonadota; class Gammaproteobacteria; order Pseudomonadales; family Pseudomonadaceae; genus Pseudomonas; species Pseudomonas sp. NPDC088890. Next base: position 27,450 of record NZ_JBJDNG010000001.1, read on the forward strand.
TCCTAGCATCAACCCTCGACCAGATTCTGCGGATTGCCTGCCACCCAGCGGATGATATTTTCCAGGGTGGTCGCAGCGATCGCATCCAGCGCCTCACGGGTCAGAAACGCCTGGTGGGCGGTAATGATCACGTTGGGGAAGGTCAGCAACCGGGCCAGCACATCATCTTGCAGGGGCAAGTCGGAGCGGTCCTCGAAGAACAACTGGGCTTCTTCTTCATACACGTCCAAGCCCAGGTAGCCGAGTTGGCCGCTCTTGAGCGCATCGATCAGGGCTGGGGTGTCGACCAGCGCTCCGCGACCGGTATTGATCAACATCGCACCCGGTTGCAGCGCTGCCAGGCTGTGGGCGTTGATCAGGTGGCGGGTGTGCTCGGTCAGCGGGCAGTGCAGGCTGACGATCCGCGACTGGCGCAGCAACTCAGGTAGCTCCAGGTAGCGTGCACCCAAGGCCAGCATGCCGGGGTTGGGGTAGGGGTCGTAGGCCAGCAGCTGGCAGCCAAAGCCGGCCATGATGCGGGCGAAGGCCACGCCGATCTGGCCGGTGCCGACCACCCCGACGGTTTTGCCATGCAGGTCGAAGCCGGTCAGCCCGTGCAGGGTGAAGTCGCCTTCGCGGGTGCGGTTGTAGGCGCGATGCAGGCGGCGGTTGAGAGCCATGATCAGCGCCACCGCGTGCTCGGCCACCGCATGCGGCGAGTAGGCCGGCACCCGCACCACGGCCAGCCCCAGGCGCTTGGCGGCGGCCAGGTCGACGTGGTTGTAGCCCGCCGAGCGCAGGGCGATCAGGCGCGTGCCAGCGGCGGCCAGGCGCTCTAGCACCGGCTGGTCCAGTTCGTCATTGATGAAAGCGCAGACCACCTCGAAGCCACTGGCCAGGGCGGCGGTGTCCAGGGTCAGGCGGGCCGACTGGAAGTGCAGTTCCAGGTTGTTGTCGGTGCTGGCCCGGGTGAAGCTTTCCTGGTCGTAGTGCTGGCTGCTGAACAACAGAGTGCGCATGGCGGATTCCTTGGCAATGAGGCGAGGTGAGTTTAGCCCGATTGGCTTGGCGGACTTTGATCGGTGCCATGGGAGGCTCAGTCAGTGCCGGCCTATTCGCGGGCAAGCCCGCTCCCACAGGGTCCGAGGTGTCGAGAAGCCCGTGGGAGCATCAGTAAACGCACTCAAGCACTCTGCTGCGCCTGTTCGGCCAACCGGCTGATCGCCTGATCCAGCTCATCCAGCGCCTGCAAGGCCTGGGGATTATCCTGCTTGAGCAGGGTCTCGCTACGCTGGCACGCCGCCCGCAACTGCGGCACTCCACAGTAGCGCGAGGCGCCATTCAAGCGGTGTACCCGCTCGATCATCGCCTCACGATCGCCCGCTTCACGTGCGCTGCGAATCGCCTGGCGATCAGCCTCCAGTGACTCCAGCAGCATGCTCAACATGTCCGCTGCCAAGTCCGGTTTGCCCGCGGCCAGGCGCAAGCCTTCCTCCGGGTCGAGCACCTTCAGTTCGATGCTGTCAGGCAGGCGCTCGGTGATGCGTTCCTGTTGCGGGGTACCCAGGTTCAGCCCGGTCCATTTCATCACCACCTGGCCCAGTTGCCGTTCACTGATCGGCTTGGTCAGGTAATCGTCCATGCCGCTGTGCAGCAGGGCGCGTTTTTCATTGGCCATGGCATGCGCGGTGAGCGCGACGATCGGCAACGGATTGCCGCTCTGGCTGTTTTCCCACAGGCGGATCTGCTCGGTGCAGGCGCGCCCGTCCATACCGGGCATCTGCACATCCATCAGCACCAGGTCGAACGGCTCATCCTGCACGGCTTGCACCGCCGCAAAGCCATTGTCGACCGCCAGCACCTCGGCGCCGAGGTCTTCGAGCAGGGTCTGCACCAGCAGCAGGTTGGCCGGGTTGTCGTCGACGCAGAGGATCTTCGGCACCCGCTGGCTGCCGGCAACCCTGACTTCGCTGGTTTGCCGTCGTGGCTGAATCAGCTCTACAAGCAGCCGGCGCAGCTTGCGCGTACAGGTCGGCTTGGACAGCAGCTGACCATGGGCGTTGGGCAGGTAAGGGTGGTACAGCGCCTGTTCGGTGGTCGGGCACAGCACCACGCACTGGCAATCCAGGCGCTCCAGTTGTTGGTGGTACTGGGCGAGTTGTTCCGGCGACAGGTTGCCCAGGTTGGCCCCGAGCACGGCGAACTCGAATGGCTGGCCTGCCAGGTGCGCCGCCTGAACGCCTTGCAGCAGCTGATCGAAGGAGGCGAACAGGCTCACGCTCAAGCCGCAATCTTCCAGTTGGTGCTCAAGGGCCTGGCGCGCCAGTTCGTGGCCGTCGACGATCGCCGCGCGTCGCCCGAGCAAGGGCTGCAGCGGCAAATCCTCGGCATCGTCGTGGGCCTTGGGCAGGTTCAGGCTGATCCAGAACTGCGAGCCTTCCCCCGGCGTGCTGTCGACGCCGATCTCGCCGCCCATTTGCTCGATCAAGCGCTTGGAGATCACCAGCCCCAGGCCGGTGCCGCCGGGCTGGCGCGACAGCGAGTTATCGGCCTGGCTGAAAGCCTGGAAGAGGGTGCGCACATCTTGTGGCGACAGGCCGATACCGGTGTCTTGCACGCTGATGCGCAGTTGCACGCTGTCTTCTTGCTCGTCTTCGAGCATGGCGCGCACGACGATGGTGCCCTCACGGGTGAACTTGATAGCGTTGCTGACCAGGTTGGTGAGGATCTGCTTGAGTCGCAGCGGGTCGCCGACCAACGACAATGGCGTGTCGCGATAGACCAGGCTGAGCAACTCCAGCTGCTTGGCGTGGGCCGCTGGGGCGAGGATGGTCAGGGTGTCCTGGATCAGGTCGCGCAGGTTGAACGGGATGCTGTCGAGCACCAGCTTGCCGGCCTCGATCTTGGAGAAGTCGAGGATCTCGTTGATGATCCCCAGCAGGTTGTCGGCCGATTTCTCGATCGTGCTCAGGTAGTCGAGCTGGCGCGGCGCCAACTCGCTCTTTTGCAGCAGGTGGGTAAAGCCGAGGATGCCATTGAGCGGGGTGCGGATCTCATGGCTCATGTTGGCGAGGAACTCGGACTTGATCCGGCTGGCCTCCAGGGCCTCCTTGCGCGCCATGTCCAGTTCGATGTTCTGGATCTCGATGGTCTCAAGGTTCTGGCGCACATCTTCGGTGGCCTGGTCGATGCTGTGCTGCAGCTCTTCGTGGGCGTTGTGCAGGGTTTCGGCCATGCGGTTGATGCCGGCGGCCAATTCGTCCAGCTCGTGGCTACCCATGGCCGGCAGCCGCGCTTCGAGGTTGCCGTCCTTGAGTTGGGTGACCGCTTGCTTGATGCGGCTGATCGGGTCGTTGATCGTGCGGCTCATGCGCAGGGCGAGCAGGGCCGTCAGGATCAGGCAGCCCAGGATCAACAGTACGCTGGTGAACAGGTTGCGATAGCCGCGCAGCAGGGTGCCGTCGTGGGACAGCTCGATCTCGACCCAGCCAAGCAGCCGCTCGGCCTCGGCGGGGATGGCATCGGTAGCCAGGTCGCGATGATGACCGAACACCGGCATCAGGTAGCGCGTGGCATCGTTGCCGCTGCGTTGCAGCAGTTGGGTACCAGTGCCGCCGCTGGGCGGCTGATTGAGCATGCTCGGGCCGGCGTGGGCCAGGCGCGAGCGGTCGGGCGCGAGGAACGCTACGGCGCGCACGTCGGCCTGCTCCAGCGCCTGGGCCGCGATGCGTTCGAGCTGCGGCGCGGTGTGCTGGGCCATCGCCGGTGCGGCCAGCGGCGCCAGCTGTTCGGCGATCATCTTGCCGCGCTGCAGCAGTTGGCTGCGCAGCTCGTTCTGCTGCAACCAGGTGAAATAGCTGCCCAGCACCAGTGCCATCAGGCTGGCCGGCAACAAGGCCAGCAACAGCACCCGGCTTCTGATTCCCAAACGATCGAGCACACTCGCCTCCTGTGATGTGCCTTGCGGCCGTCGCCGAGCGGGACGGAATAATCTCGGAACGTTACTCCGGGTCTGGCGCTAATGCACTCATTGCAGACGATTTTTGTCGCCTGGGCTGGCCTCATCACCTCACCGGTCGCAATTGGGTTGCCTGGCCCGGCCACATGGCCAATAATCGCGCAACTGAGAATAAATGTCAGAAGCCAATGAATCCTGTAGCTATTCACAATTCGAGCATTCTCGCCATCGAGGACGATCCGGTCCTTGGCGCCTACCTGCATGAGGAATTGCAGCGTGGCGGCTTCCAGGTGACCTGGTGCCGCAATGGCCAGGAAGGCTTGGAAACGGCAGGCCGTCAGGTGTTCGATGTGGTGCTCATGGACATCCTGCTGCCTGGCCTCAATGGCCTGGACGCGCTCGCCCAACTGCGCAGGCGCAGCACTACGCCGGTGATCCTGATGTCGGCGCTCGGTGCCGAAGCCGATCGCATCACCGGTTTCCAGCGTGGTGCCGACGATTACCTGCCCAAGCCGTTCAGCATGGCCGAATTGCAGGTACGCATCGAGGCGATCCTGCGCCGGGTCGATCTTGAGCGCCGGCGCAAGGTCCAGCCGCAGGTCGAGCCGGGCCAGTTGCAGTACGACGAGGCCGCCAGCGATGTCTGCCTGAACGGTCAATGGGCTGGCCTTACCCCCAGCGAATACCGCCTGCTCGATACCCTCAAGCGCAGCCAGGAGGAGGTGCTCAGCAAGCCCTTCCTTTATCAGCAGGTGCTCCAGCGCGGCTACTCGCGTCACGATCGCAGCCTGGACATGCATGTCAGCCAGATCCGCCGCAAGCTCAAGAGCGTGGGTTATCACGATCAGCAGATTCGCACCGTTTGGGGCAAGGGCTACGTGCTCAGTGCCGCTGAGGCCGATTGATCATGCTTGACCGACACTCGCTGTTCTGGCGGCTGGCGATCCTGCTGGTGGGTTTCTGCCTGTTGATGATCGGCCTGAGCTACACCTGGGGCCGGCACATGGAAACCCAGAATGCGTTTCTCTCCGAGTCGGCGCGCCAAGAGCTGCGCAATTACGCCGCCGAGGCCGAGCGGGCCTGGCGCGAAGGCGGCCAGGCTGGGGTCGATCGCTGGTTGGCCGAGAGGCGCCAGCGCGAACCAGGCTGGGTCGGCGTGCTCGATGCCGACCTGCAATCACTGAGCAGCACGCCGCTGGTCACCGCCGAGCGCCAGCGCATGACGCGCTTGCGCGGCGTCGACTGGCCCATGAGCCGGCGCAGTGTCGATCAGCCCTGGGTGCGCCTGGCGTTTCCCACGCAGCCCGAGCAGGGCATGTTGGTCATCGAGTTGCCCGAGCGGCTCAATCCCGGCAAGTACCGCCTGCTCTGGCAGGTCGTGACCAATGGCGTGATTCCGGGCCTGTTCACCTTGTTGTTGTGCGTTGGTCTGTATCGCATGCTGATCGTGCCGCTGAACCAGCTGCGCGAACAGGCCACTGCCTGGCGCGCCGATCAGCTCTCGGCACGTCTCGATTCGCGGACCATCGGCCGGCATGACGAGCTGGGCGAGTTGGCCCGGGCATTCGACCAAATGGCCGAACGCTTGCAGGGTACGGTTGCCCTGCAGCAGCAACTGCTACGCGATTTGTCCCATGAAATGCGTACTCCGCTGAGCCGTCTGCGCGTGGCCTGCGATGGCGAGAGCGACCTGGAGCGTCTGCGTGAGCGCCTGACCCGTGAAGTCGACTGCATGCAGCAACTGGTCGAGGATACTTTGCAACTGGCCTGGCAGGACGCCGAGCGAGCGCCGATGAACCTTGAGCCGATCCAGCTCCAGGCGTTGTGGGAGATGCTGGCTGAGGATGCCTGCTACGAGAGTGGCTGGAGCCCGGCGCGGCTGCGCTGCGAGGTGCCGGCAAACTGCTGGGTGCAGGGCAACCTCAATCACTTGGCCCAGGCCTTCGAGAACATGCTGCGCAATGCCATTCGTCATTCGCCTGATCAGGGCTTGATCAGCCTCGGCGCAAAGCGTGAGGGCAATTACTGGCGGATCTGGCTGGAGGATCAAGGCGGGGGTGTGGCCGAGGACGATCTGGAGCGGATCTTCGCGCCTTTCTCGCGCCTGGACGGATCGCGGCCGGGGGACGGAGGCTTTGGCCTGGGCCTGAGCATCGCGCGCGGCGCCATCCAGCGCCAGGGCGGCACCTTGTGGGCGGAGAATGGCAAGCACGGCCTGCGCTTGTGCATGCGCCTGCCGGCGCATATAGCGGGGCAAGCCCGCTCCCACGAGGCCGCTGTAGAGCCAACGTCATACGCTGGAGCCTGAACTGCGCGTGCCCGGGGAAGCGTATCCAACGCCTATATAGCGGTTAGCTATAGCAACCGCAGATTGCGTGATATGGCCGCGAAAGGTTTGCCGGTATGATAGGCGCCCCTGCCGTCCGGATTGCGAAATACGCCATGACCCTGCAGTACCCAACCATCGCCGATTGCGTCGGCAATACGCCTCTGGTTCGCCTGCAGCGCTTAGCCGGCGAAACCAGCAATACCTTGCTGCTCAAGCTCGAAGGCAACAACCCCGCAGGCTCGGTCAAAGACCGCCCGGCGCTGTCGATGATCACCCGCGCTGAGCTGCGCAACCAGATCAAGCCCGGTGACACCCTGATCGAAGCGACCTCCGGCAACACCGGTATCGCCTTGGCCATGGCGGCGGCGATCAAGGGTTACAAGATGATCCTGATCATGCCGGACAATTCCACTGCCGAACGCAAGGCGGCGATGACGGCCTATGGCGCCGAGCTGATCCTGGTCAGCAAGGAAGAGGGTATGGAAGGTGCGCGCGATCTGGCCGAGAAGCTCCAGGCCGAAGGCCGTGGCCTGGTCCTGGATCAGTTCGCCAACGGCGACAACCCGATTGCCCACTACACCAGCACCGGCCCGGAAATCTGGCAACAGACGCAAGGCACCATCACTCATTTTGTCAGCTCCATGGGCACCACCGGGACCATCATGGGCTGCTCGCAGTACCTCAAGGAGCAAAACCCAGCGGTGCAGATCGTCGGTCTGCAACCGATGGAAGGCTCGGCCATCCCCGGTATCCGCCGCTGGCCGCAGGAATACCTGCCGAAGATCTTCGATGCCACCCGCGTTGATCGGGTCGTGGACATGTCCCAGGCCGAGGCCGAAAACGTCACCCGTCGCCTTGCCCGTGAAGAGGGCATTTTCTGCGGTGTGTCTTCCGGTGGTGCGGTAGCGGCCATGCTGCGCCTGTCCCAGGAAGTGGAAAACGCCGTGATGGTCGCGATCATTTGTGATCGCGGTGATCGTTATCTCTCCACCGGCCTGTTTGACGCGACCTGATGACCAGCAAGAAAAGCAAAGGCGGCCTGCGCTTCCAACCGGCTGGCGGCAACCGCGCACCCCAAGTCCCGGTGGGCAAGAAGCAGCGCCTGGACATCGAGCGGCTGTCCGCTGATGGCCGAGGTATCGCCTTCCATGACGGGCGCACCTGGTTCGTCAGTGGTGCGCTGGCCGGCGAAGCGGTCGAGGCGCGGGTGCTAAATGCCCGCGGCAAAATTGTCGAAGCGCGTCTTGAGCGGGTGTTGCAGGCCAGCGCCGAACGGCGCCAGGCGCCGTGTCGGCATTTCGACCGCTGCGGCGGCTGCAACTTGCAGCACCTGGCGCATGAAGACCAGCTCGTACTCAAGCAGCGCCTGCTCGCCGAGCAGTTGCAGCGGGTGGCCGGTATCCAGCCGCAGGCCTGGGCCGCGCCGCTGTTCGGTCCGGAGTTTGGCTACCGCCGCCGGGCGCGTATCGCCGTGCGCTGGGACGCCAAGGCGCGTCAACTGGACGTAGGCTTTCGTGCCGAAGCCAGCCAGGACATCATCGCCATCGACGACTGCCCGGTGCTGGTACAGCCCTTGCAAACGATCATGCGGCATTTGCCGACTGTGCTGCGCAGCTTGAGCAAACCTCAGGCCCTGGGCCATGTGGAGCTGTTCAGTGGTAGCGCCGAAGCGTTGCTGGTGCGGCATGTGGCGCCACTGCCGGAAGACGACCTGGCGCGCCTGCAGGCCTTCTGCAAAGAAGCCGGTGCCCAGCTATGGTTGCAAGGGGACGGTGAGCCGGCGCCAGTCGAGGCCGGGCAAACCTTGGGCTTCACCCTGGTGCCGTGGGCGTTGCAACTGGCCTGGCGGCCGGGCGACTTCGTCCAGGTCAATGCCCAGGTCAATACGATGATGATCGAGCAGGCCCTGGCCTGGCTCGCGCCGCAAGCCGATGAGCGGGTGCTGGATCTGTTCTGTGGCCTGGGCAACTTTGCCCTGCCGCTGGCCAGGCTGGCCCGCGAAGTGGTTGCGGTGGAAGGTGTACAGGCCATGGTCGATCGGGCCGCGGCCAATGCCCGGGAAAACAATGTGCATAACGCACGGTTTTTTCAGGCCGATTTATCGCAGCCTTTGGCAGGCGCCGGATGGGCCGCCGAGGGCTTTTCTGCGGTACTCTTGGATCCACCGCGCGACGGTGCTTTCGAGGTGGTGCAAGACATCGCACGCCTCAAGGCCAAGCGGTTGGTCTATGTGTCCTGCAACCCAGCGACGCTGGCGCGAGACGCCCAGGTGCTGGTCGCTCAAGGGTACCGGTTAACAAGGGCCGGGATTCTCGACATGTTTCCTCAGACGGCGCATGTCGAAGCCATGGCGTTATTCGAAGCGGGCTAGCCAGCTGGCCCCTTGGTGCGGCTTCCATGGATTGGAGGTCACACGGTGATTGTCAGTGCACCTGCGTGGTGCACTGTATGGAAAGGTAAAGCAAAGATGGTACAGGTGAGAGTGCACCAGCCGGTCAACACCGACGGCAGTATCAATCTCGAAGCGTGGTTGGATCATGTGGTCAGCGTCGATTCGGCGTTGGACCGCGTGGCCCTGAAAGAGGCTTGTGAGTTCGCCCAGGAAGTCGAGAAAAAGGGCAACCCGGCCAAGCATTCCTGGGCGGACGGTACGTCCAGCTTCCAGGCCGGTCTGGAAATTGCCGAAATTCTTGCAGACCTGAAGCTTGACCAGGATTCGCTGGTTGCCGCAGTGATCTACCGCTCGGTGCGCGAAGGCAAGGTGACCCTGGCCGAGGTCGGCCAGCGCTTTGGTCCGGTGGTGTCCAAGCTGATCGACGGCGTGCTGCGCATGGCGGCCATCAGTGCCAGTCTCAGCCCGCGTCAGTCGCTGGTACTCGGCTCCCAGGCGCAGGTGGAAAACCTGCGCAAGATGCTCGTGGCCATGGTTGACGACGTGCGCGTGGCACTGATCAAGCTCGCCGAGCGCACCTGCGCGATTCGTGCGGTCAAGGCCGCCGACGATGAAAAACGCCTGCGCGTGGCGCGTGAGGTGTTCGACATCTATGCGCCGCTGGCCCATCGCCTGGGTATCGGTCATATCAAGTGGGAGCTGGAGGACCTGTCCTTCCGCTACCTCGAACCCGATCAGTACAAGCAGATCGCCAAGCTCCTGCACGAGCGCCGGCTGGACCGCGAGCGGTTTATCAGCGACGTGATGAACCAGCTGCAGAACGAGCTGCTGGCCACCGGCGTCAACGCCGATATCAGTGGCCGGGCGAAACACATCTATTCGATCTGGCGCAAGATGCAGCGCAAGGGCCTGGAGTTCAGCCAGATCTACGACGTGCGCGCCGTGCGCGTGCTGGTGCCGGAAATCCGCGATTGCTACACCGCGCTCGGCATCGTGCATACCCTGTGGCGGCACATCCCCAAGGAATTCGACGACTACATCGCCAACCCCAAGGAGAACGGCTACCGCTCGCTGCACACGGCGGTGATCGGCCCTGAGGGCAAGGTACTGGAAGTGCAGATCCGTACCCACGGCATGCACGAGGAAGCCGAGCTCGGCGTCTGCGCCCACTGGCGCTACAAGGGCACCGACGTCAAGGCCAGCTCCAACCACTACGAAGAAAAAATCTCCTGGCTGCGCCAGGTGCTGGAGTGGCACGAGGAACTGGGCGACATCGGCGGCCTGGCCGAGCAGTTGCGGGTCGATATCGAGCCGGACCGGGTGTACATCTTTACCCCCGACGGCCACGCCATCGACCTGCCCAAGGGCGCCACGCCGCTGGACTTCGCCTACCGCGTGCACACCGAGATCGGCCACAACTGCCGCGGCGCCAAGATCAACGGGCGGATCGTACCGCTCAACTACAGCCTGCAGACCGGCGAGCAGGTGGAAATCATCACCAGCAAGCACGGCAGCCCTAGCCGCGACTGGCTGAACTCCAACCTCGGCTATGTCACCACCTCGCGGGCACGGGCGAAGATCGTCCACTGGTTCAAGCTGCAAGCACGCGACCAGAACGTCGCTGCCGGCAAGACCCTGCTCGAACGCGAACTCAGCCGGCTCGGCCTGCCGCAGGTGGACTTCGAGCGCCTGGCGGAGAAGGCCAACGTCAAGACGGCCGAGGACATGTTCGCTGCCCTCGGCGCCGGCGACTTGCGCCTGGCCCATCTGGTCAACGCCGCGCAGCAGCTGCTCGAACCTGAGCGCATCGAGCAGATTGAGCTGACCCCGCGCAAATCGTCGAGCTCGCGCACCGGCAAGCGTGCCGATATCCAGATCCAGGGGGTTGGCAACCTGCTCACGCAGATGGCCGGTTGCTGCCAGCCGCTGCCCGGTGAGGCGATTGTCGGTTACATCACCCAAGGCCGCGGCGTGACCATCCACCGCCAGGACTGCGCCTCGGTGCTGCAACTGGCTGGCCGTGAGCCGGAGCGGATCATCCAGGTCAGCTGGGGCCCGGTGCCGGTGCAGACCTACCCGGTGGACATCATCATCCGCGCCTACGATCGCCCAGGTTTGCTGCGCGACGTGTCGCAGGTGTTGCTCAACGAGAAGATCAACGTGCTGGCGGTCAACACCCGCTCGAACAAGGAAGACAACACCGCGCTGATGTCGCTGACCATCGAGATTCCGGGCCTGGGTGCCCTCGGACGCTTGCTGGGGCGCATTTCGCAGTTGCCTAACATCATCGAGACGCGGCGTAATCGTACCCCTTGAAATCGCGGCGGCCTCATCGCGGTCAAGCCCGCTCCTACAGGATCTCAGCGGTCCTTGTGGGCGCGGGCTTGCCCGCGAATGGGGCGACACGGTCCGGAAGGATTGACCCATGACCTACACCCTAGAAGACCTGCTGCACCTGATGGCCCGGCTGCGCGACCCCAAGCACGGCTGCCCCTGGGACCTCAAGCAGGACTACGCCAGCATTGTCCAGCACACCCTCGAAGAGGCGTATGAAGTCGCCGATACCATCGAGCGCGGCGACTTTGTTCACCTGCAAGGCGAGCTGGGCGACCTGTTGTTCCAGGTGGTCTACTACAGCCAGCTGGCGCGCGAGGAGGGCCGTTTCGAGTTCGCCGGTGTGGTCGATGCCATCACCCGCAAGCTGATTCGTCGTCACCCTCACGTATTCCCCACCGGCGATCTCTACGCGGCCCTCGACACCCCACGCCTGAGCGAGGCCGAGGTCAAAGCCCGTTGGGAGCAGATCAAGGCCGAGGAGCGCGCCGAGCACAGCGAGCCAGAGCAGCTGTCGTTGCTCGACGATGTGCCTGCCGCGTTGCCAGCCTTGTCGCGAGCGGCCAAGCTACAAAAGCGTGCGGCCACGGTCGGCTTCGACTGGCCGGAGGCACTGCCGGTGCTGGACAAGGTCCGCGAGGAGCTTGATGAGGTATTGCAGGCCATGGCCGACGGCGACAGCGATGCGCTGGAAGACGAAATCGGCGACCTGCTGTTTGCCACCGTCAACCTGGCCCGCCACCTCAAGCACGACCCAGAAAACGCCCTGCGCCGCGCGAACCGCAAGTTCGAGCGACGTTTCCGCTTCATCGAACAGGCCTTGCGCGACAGCGGCAAGCCGATCGAAGAGTGTAACCTTGACCAGCTGGACGCCCTTTGGGGTGAAGCCAAACGTCAGGAAAAGAACCTGCCCAGCTGCGGCTGAGCTGTTGCATAAGTGAGTGAACATCCATGAGCCTTTCCCTTCGCGACCAATTGCTCAAGGCCGGTCTGGTTAACCAGAAGCAGGTCAAGCAGACCAACAAAGCAGAAAAGAAACAGAAGCGCCTGGAACAAAAGGGCCAGGTCGAGGTGGACGACACCCAGCAGCGCCTGGCCAAGGAAGCCATGGCCGAGAAGGCCAAGCGCGATCAGGAGCTGAACCGCCAGCAGCAGGAAAAGGCCGAGCACAAAGCCCGCGCCGCGCAGATCAAGCAATTGATCGAAGCCACCCGCCTGCCCAAGCTGACCACCGAGGATTACTACAACTTCGTCGACGACAAGAAGGTCAAGCGCATCGCCGTCAACGCCTTGATGCGCAGCAAGTTGAGCAATGGCTCGCTGGCGGTGGTGTCGTTCGGCGGTGGTTACGAGGTGATCCCGCGCGAAGCGGCAGTGAAGATCCAGGAGCGCGACCCTAATCGCATCCTGTTGCTCAATACTCATGTCGAGGAGGCGGACGAGGACGATCCGTATGCGGCCTACAAGATCCCGGACGACCTGATGTGGTAAACACGAAAAACCCCGCCTTGGCGGGGTTTTTTATCGAAGACTGTTTACTGCGTGTGCCGCTGGTTCTCAAGGTGCTCAAGCTCCATGCGGTACTGATGGGCTTCATGCTCCTGGTGGAACATGCCGACCAGCTGACCTTGCTGATGCACATCCCAGATCCGCACACCGGCGGCCAGGCCTTCGTGGGACATTTTCGATTCGTCGCGTTCGGTTACTTGGACTGTCATCGTTAAAACTCCACTTCTCGTTGGCTGCGGCACTGTGTCGCAGGCCTTAGTTATAGAGTTTGTTAGCAGGCTAAGTAAATAAACTGCCGATGAAACATGTTTAATGAAGCGCGCATGTGGAAACGTGGGAGCGGGGGTTGCCCCCCCAAAAGGGAAAACCAAAAACACATAAGCGGGGGCCACCCCCGACCAACGCCCCAATTTTAAACAAAAAAAAAAGGACAAAAAAAAAACCCCCGCCGG
>NZ_JBJDNG010000001.1:40412-131708 GCF_044900155.1 Pseudomonas sp. NPDC088890
AAAAATTCGATTTTTTTTTTTTTTTTTTCGGGGTGGTTGTTGTTGGGGGGGGGGGGGTTGGCCCGGGTTTTGGATTACCACAATAACCCTTTGGGGGGGGCCACCCCCGCTCCCACGCGCCATGTATCACCCAATACCAAAGGCAAAAAAGAAACCCCGCGCGCGGCGGGGTTTGTGTGTCAGCAACAAGCCCAGGCGATCAGTTACCCTTCACCGACTTGCCATCGACCGTGCCATCCTGCAGCACGATCACGTACTCTTTGCCATCAGTTTCGACCTGACGCAGTTGCACCAGCAGGTAGTCCCAGTCCTTGGCGAACCACAACTCGGTGATGCGCTTGCTTTGGCTCGGGTCGCGCACGCGCTCGACCTTGACTGCATCGACCTGGCCGGTCTTGGTGCTGACTTTCTCAGTGCCCAGCACGCGGAAGTCGTAGGTGTCGATCTCGTCACCGTCGACCACCTGATAGGTCATGCTCTTCTTGCCAGCGGCCACATCATGCTGCAGCGCCAACTGATAGGACGACTTGTCCAGCACGCCGCGGTTGAGCGGCAGGCTGATGGCATCGCCACGGTCGCTACCGGTGACCTTCTTCGCGGTCCAGTCGAAGTCCAGATCGACTTTCTTCGCTTTGCCCAGGCCGCCACGCTCGAAGTGGTACTTCTGTGGCAGCAGGGTGTCGTTGTCCAGGCGCAGGGTGCTTTGCTCGGTGAGGCTGGCAATCATCATGGAAGCCATGAAATTAAGGTCCCAGGTACCATTGGCATTCTTCACCAGGCTACGTTCAGCGGTGCCGCTCATGGGCAGCTGCTTCCAGTCGGCGGTGTAGCTGGCCGAGAACGGCTTCAGATCGGCTGCCTGGAGGGGCAGGGCAAGCACGGCGAGAGCCAAGAGCAGGGCGCGACGCATAAATTCTCCTAGGGTCGAATCAAGTGACCGCTGGCCGCCAGCGGCTGGCCATCCAGTAATGCACCGTGTTCGCCAAGACGCAAGCGCCCTTGAGCGAACCAGCGCACCGCCAGCGGGTAGATCTGGTGTTCCTGATGGTGAACCCGGTTGGCCAGGCTTTGCACGGTGTCGTCTGGCGCTACCGCAACCACTGCCTGTACGACCAGTGGCCCGCCATCGAGTTCCTCGGTGACAAAGTGCACGCTGCAGCCGTGCTCGGTATCACCCGCCTCCAGCGCACGCTGGTGGGTATGCAGGCCCTTGTATTTGGGCAGCAACGAGGGGTGGATGTTGAGCAGGCGGCCCTGGTAGTGGCGCACGAAGTCGCCACTGAGGATGCGCATGAAGCCAGCCAGGACCACCAGGTCAGGCTGCATGCCGTCGATCAGCGCCATCAGCGCTGCATCGAAGGCTTGGCGCCCATCGAAACCCTGGTGTTGCAGCACTGCGGTGTCGATCCCGGCGGCCTTGGCCCGTTCCAGGCCATAGGCGTCGGCGCGGTTGGAGATCACCCCGCGAATCTGCACCGGGCTGTCTTGACCCAGGCTGCTGTCGATCAGCGCTTGCAGGTTGCTGCCGGAACCCGACAGCAGTACCACGACGTTGCAGGTCTTGCTCGGCATCAGTGTGCCTTGAGGTTTTGCAGCTCGACCTGGGCAGCGCCTTCGGCGGCATCGGCGATCTGGCCGATGACCCATGGCTGCTCACCCGCTGCGCGCAGCACGTTCAGGGCGTTGTCGACCTGATCCTGAGCGACGCAGATGACCATGCCAACGCCGCAGTTCAGTACGCGGTGCATTTCGTGCTCGTCGACGTTGCCTTTTTCCTGGAGGAAATCGAATACGGCCGGACGCTGCCAGCTGGCCACGTCGATGATCGCCTGGGCGTTCTTCGGCAGCACGCGTGGGATGTTGTCGAGCAGGCCACCACCGGTGATGTGGGCCATGGCTTTTACCGCGCCGGTGTCTTTGATCAGCTTGAGCAGCGGCTTGACGTAGATGCGGGTCGGGGCCATCAGCAGGTCAGCCAGCGGCTTGCCGTCGAGCTGGGTGCTGTCGATGTCGGTGTTGGACACTTCGAGGATCTTGCGGATCAGCGAGTAGCCATTGGAATGCGGGCCGGAGGAGGGCAGGGCGATCAGCGCATCGCCGCTGGCGACTTTCGAGCCGTCGATGATCTCGGCCTTTTCCACCACGCCGACGCAGAAGCCGGCCAGGTCGTAGTCTTCACCTTCGTACATGCCTGGCATTTCGGCGGTTTCACCACCGACCAGGGAGCAGCCAGCCAGTTCACAGCCAGCGCCGATGCCGGTGACCACGGTCGCGGCGACGTCGACATTGAGCTTGCCGGTGGCGTAGTAGTCGAGGAAGAACAGCGGCTCGGCACCACAGACCACCAGGTCGTTGACGCACATGGCGACCAGGTCCTGGCCGATACTGTCGTGCTTGTTCAGGTTCAGCGCCAGGCGCAGTTTGGTGCCGACGCCATCGGTGCCGGAGACCAGAACCGGCTGCTTGTAGCCGGCCGGGATCTCGCAGAGGGCGCCGAAGCCGCCCAGGCCACCCATGACTTCAGGGCGTGCGGTGCGCTTGGCCACGCCCTTGATGCGTTCGACCAGTGCTTCGCCGGCGTCGATGTCTACACCGGCGTCCTTGTAGCTCAGGGAGGGTTGCTTGCTCATTGATCCAGGCCTTTAGGAGGGAGGGATTCAGGAAAACGACCGCGACGGCCAAGGCCGGCTGTTGAAGCGGCGGCTGCCTGTTCGTCACTGGTCTGCGAAGGCGCGCGATTTTATCAGGGTTGCCGGGCAGCGGCCATCCTCAGGCCGACCGACTGGCCGGGAATCGATTAAAAAACCTTGTTTAGGCGTGCGCGACTGGTTGCCACGCCAGCGCCTGTATAAGGTATAGAAAAGGCGGCGGACTCTGATTGCTGGCGTGAAGGAGCGATTTTCTCACGCGGTGGTCTGAGCCGGCAGGCGCGATGTTCGCCGTCACTTAGCTCACTGGACAGGAATCCTCCATGCGTTTTCTCAACTACCTGGCCGCCGGTTGCCTGGCCCTGGTCGGCACTGCCGCCCAGGCCGAGGCGGTATCCGGGCTGTATCAAGTTCGCGAACCGCTGCAAGGGCAGGGCAGCGAAGCGCGTACCCAGGCCACTCGCCAAGCCCTGGATACCTTGGTACTGCGCTTGACCGGCGACCCCAAGGCGCCGCAGAGCCCGGCCCTGGCCGCGCTGCGTAGCGACCCGCAGCAGATCATCAATCAGGTCGGTAGCGATGCTGGCCCGCCGGAGAGCGTGCTGGTGGAGTTCGACCCCGGCAGCACCGAGCGCGCCCTGCGCAAGGCGGGCCTGGCCCTGTGGGGCAATAACCGGCCCGCGATTCTCGGCTGGTGGTTGAATGACAGTGTCGATGGCAGCAGCCTGGTCGGCGACGGCCAAAGCGCTGCCGAACCGCTGCGCCGCGCCGCCCAGCACCGTGGCCTGCCGCTGCGCCTGCCATTGGCTGATTTGCAAGAGCAACTGGTCGCCACCCCCAAGCAGCTGGAAGGCAAGGACCCGGCGCCGCTGCGCGAGGCCTCCGAGCGCTATGGCGCCGATGCCCTGCTGGCGGTGCACGCCCATGAAGCCGACGGCAAGTGGCAGGGCAAATGGCAGCTGTGGCTGGGGGATCAGCGCGAACAAGGCGATGCCGAAGGCACTGATCAGGCCGCGTTGGCCGATGCGGTCATGCTCGCAGTCAGCAACCGCCTGGCACCGCGCTATGTCACCCGCCCGGGAGCCAGCAGTGAGCTGCAAGTGCAAGTGCAGGGCATGAACCTGCAGCGCTACGCTGAACTCAGCCGTGTGCTCGAGCCCTATGGCCCGCGCTTGCAGATGGTCGATGGCGCCACGCTGACCTATGCCGTCACCGGCAATCGTGAGCAGCTGCGCGCCCAATTGGGCCTGGCCAAGCTTCAGGAACTGCCAGCCGAACAACCGGCCAGCCCGGCTAATCCGCCAGCGCCCGCAGCACAGCCTGGGGCCGAGCAGCCTGCGGCGGTTCAGGCCGCTGCGCCCAAGCCGTTCGACGGCCTGCGTTTTGCCTGGTAAGGATGCGTGCAAATGATGACTGACCCGCGTCGCTGGGTATGGCTGGGCGTGGCCCTGCTGATCGCCGTGCTGCTATATAGCCTGCACAACATTCTTTCTCCGTTTCTGGTCGGCATTCTCCTGGCGTATCTGGCCGACCCGCTGGTCGATCGCCTGGAACGCCTGGGCCTGTCGCGTACCTGGGGCGTGGTGGTGGTGTTCAGCCTGTTCACCTTGATCTTCATGGCCATGTTGCTGGTGCTGATCCCGATGCTGGCCAAGCAGTTGGTGCGCCTGTACGAACTGACGCCGCAAATGCTCGACTGGCTGCAGCATGTTGCGCTGCCTTGGGTACAGAGCCGCCTGGGCCTGGCCGACGGCTTCTGGAAGTTCGACAAGATCAAGGCCGCGGTCGGCGCGCACATGGGCCAGACCACCGACATCGTCGGCATGCTGCTGTCGCAGGCCACTGCTTCGAGCCTGGCGCTGATGGCGTGGCTGGCCAACCTGGTGCTGATTCCGGTGGTGGGCTTCTACTTGCTACGCGACTGGGACGTGATGATGGCCAAGCTGCGCAGTCTGCTGCCACGCCAGCGTGAGTCGCAGGTGATGGGCCTGGCGGGCGAATGCCATGAAGTACTCGGCGCCTTCGTGCGTGGCCAGTTGCTGGTGATGCTGGCGCTGGGCGTGATCTATTCCAGCGGCTTGATGCTGGTAGGCCTGGAACTGGGTCTGTTGATCGGTCTGTTGGCCGGGCTTGCGGCGATCGTGCCGTACATGGGCTTCATCATTGGCATCGGCGCCGCTTTGATTGCCGGGTTGTTCCAGTTTGGCGGCGATCCGTATCCGCTGCTGGGCATCGTCGCGGTGTTCATGATCGGCCAGGTGCTCGAGGGCATGGTGCTGACACCGATGCTGGTGGGCGATCGCATTGGCCTGCATCCGGTGGCGGTGATCTTCGCGATTCTGGCCGGGGGCGAGCTGTTTGGCTTTACCGGGGTGCTGCTGGCCTTGCCCGTGGCGGCAGTGATCATGGTGCTGCTGCGTCATGTGCATGACCTGTACAAGGAGTCGGACATGTACGGCGGCGAGGTCGATCCGGACCTGTGACACCGTCAGGGGCCGTGCAAAAGGCCCCTTTTTTTGCATTTTTACCGCGCAACTCATTGATTTTACTTGCGCTCTTGCGCTCGCCGATTGTGCCGCCCGCGCTGCGGGTATAGACTTTGCACACTGTTCACCAAAGGCCCCCGTGGTCCTCGCGACCGTCAGCCAGCATGAAACCGATCCAGTTGCCCCTGGGTGTGCGTCTGCGCGATGACGCTACCTTCATCAACTACTATCCGGGCGCCAATGCCGCGGCATTAGGCTACGTCGAGCGGCTATGTGAAGCCGACGCCGGCTGGACCGAGAGCCTCATTTATTTATGGGGCAAACAGGGTGTGGGCCGAACTCACCTGTTGCAGGCCGCCACCCACCGTTTCCAGCAACGCGGCGAACCTGCCGTGTACCTGCCGCTGGCGCAATTGCTCGAGCGCGGCGTAGAGCTGCTCGACCACCTCGAACAATACGAGCTGGTGTGCATCGACGACTTGCATGTGATCGCTGGCAAAGCCGATTGGGAAGAGGCCATGTTCCACCTCTTCAACCGCCTGCGCGACAGTGGCCGGCGCCTGCTCTTGGCGGCCTCCAGCTCGCCGCGGGAGCTGCCGATCAAACTGCCTGACCTCAAGTCGCGCCTGACCTTGGCGCTGATCTTCCAGATGCGTGGCCTGTCCGATGAAGACAAGCTGCGCGCCTTGCAACTGCGGGCTTCGCGCCGTGGCTTGCACCTGACCGATGAGGTCGGCCATTTCATCCTCACCCGTGGCGCGCGCAGCATGAGTGCACTGTTCGATCTGCTCGAACGCCTCGATCAGGCCTCGCTGCAGGCCCAGCGCAAACTGACCATCCCGTTCCTCAAGGAAACCCTCGGCTGGTAAGTCCTTGAAAACAGCGGGCCAGAGCGTTGCGTAGGAAAAGTCACATCTTTTTCGATAAAATTTGCAAATGGCCATGATAGAGGGCATAGTCTCACCCTTCTAAAGGATTACAGACACGGTCGTGCCCATGCTCAAGCGCTTCGCACCCCTCGTGCCACTCGCACTCGTGACCCTGCTTTTTGGCTGCGCGGCTCATGGCCCGGTTTCCCAGCCTCAGGATCAACCCCAGGTCGCCGCCCATTCCGCGGTCATGGCCAATGCTTCGGCCTCTTCGGTTTTCGCTGAAGAGCCAGTGGCCACTGAAGAAGACCTCGACGCCTTTTCCAGCACCAGCAAGCCGTACCAGTTGCCAGTCCTTGCCGACAGCATCCTGGAACGTGGCATGTCGCTGATCGGCACTCGCTATCGCTTTGGCGGTACCTCGGAGAAATCCGGTTTCGACTGCAGCGGTTTCATCGGTTATCTGTTCCGTGAGGAAGCCGGCATGACCCTGCCGCGCTCGACCCGCGAGATGATCAACGTCGATGCGCCCAAGGTTGCCCGGAACAAACTCAAGCCAGGTGATCTGCTGTTCTTCAGCACCAATGGCCGTGGCCGCGTCAGCCATGCAGGCATCTACCTGGGTGACAATCAATTCATCCACTCCAGCAGCCGCCGCAGCGGTGGTGTGCGCATCGACAACCTCGGTGACCGCTACTGGAGCAAGACCTTCATCGAGGCCAAGCGCGCCCTGGCCATGGCGCCGACCACGATCTCGCGCAACTGATAGCGAATTGCTATATTCTCTCGCGGCGGCGATGCTGAAAAGCTCGCCGCCGTGCGCATTTACAGAAAGCGTCTAATCTAATTTCTCAACTCTTTTCGGCTACGGTCGATCGGTCTCTGACAGGAAGTTTTGGCCATGGTGATGATGGCGCGCTTCGCATTACTTTCCCTGGTGGCGTTGCTGGCTGCCTGCTCCAGCCGCGCGCCTGCACCGGCGCCGGTGGTCAAGCCACAAACTACCTTCAATCAACAAGTTAGCGCCTCGCCGGTGGCGGAAGATGTGCTGTTCCGGGCGATTGGCTTGGTCGGTACGCCCTATCGTTGGGGCGGTAATACGCCCGATTCAGGGTTCGATTGCAGTGGCTTGATTGGCTATGTGTACCGCGATGCTGCGGGGATCAGTTTGCCGCGTTCGACGCGGGAGATGATCGTCATGCGCGCGCCTACCGTGGATCAGAAGGCGCTGCAGTCGGGGGATCTGGTGTTCTTTGCGACGAACGGTGGGTCGCAGGTTAGCCATGCCGGAATTTATGTGGGGGAGGGGCGCTTTGTTCATGCGCCTTCCACGGGTGGGACAGTGCGTCTGGATTATCTTTCCAATAGCTACTGGGCCAAGGCTTATTTGCAGGCCAAGCGGATCATCCCACCGGGGCATTTGGCGCAGAATCCCTGATTTGTATTGTTTGTTCTGGCCTCTTCGCGGGCAAGCCCGCTCCCACAGGCATCGCGCCGTTGTTCCGGTGGCGGTGAGTCTGTGGGAGCGGGCTTGTCCGCGAAAAGGCCAGAGTAGTCATTGCCGGCAAGGTCGGTTCTAACAGAAAGACAGTTGCTCCCACAGGCACCGCGCCGTTGTTCCGGTTGGCGGTGAGTCTGTGGGGGCGGGCTTGCCCGCGAAGAGGCCGGAGTAGTCATCGACGATTCCACTTTCGCACCAACTGGCTGGCGATGCCCGACTCAGCCGGGGGTTACGCATCCTTCGCCGGCAAGGTCGGTTCTCACAGAAAGACAGTTGCTTCCACAGGCACCGCGCCTTTGTTCCGGTTGGCGGTGAGTCTGTGGGAGCGGGCTTGCCCGCGAAGAGGCCGGAGTAGTCATCGACGATTCCACTTTCGCACCAACTGGTTGGCGATGCCCGACTCAGCCGGGGTTACGCATCCATCGCCGGCAAGGTCGGTTCTCACAGAATGACAGTTGCTCCCACAGGCACCGCGCCGTTGTTCTGGTTGGCGGTGAGCCTGTGGGAGCGGGCTTGCCCGCGAAGAGGCCGGAGTAGTCATCGACGATTCCACTTTCGCACCAACTGGCTGGCCCATCGCCGGGCCCTCCCATTAAAAAAAGCCAGTCCTGGGCATCGTCAACATGCCTGCTGTCCTCCAGCGTTGGTCTGCGTAAATTCAGGGGGCTGGCCGACGCTGCAGGTCATTTGGCAATTATGGGCACACACACATGTACCGCCTGATGCACACCTGACTGTCCATGATGGGCGCCTGATAATCAGGCCAGGAGGTGGCCATTGAACGGGATCAAGGACAAGAAACAGCGTCAACTACAGTCGCTGGATGTGGCGCGGTCGTTGATACAGGTGGTGGAAGATTTTTTGCGTGACTATCCCGACCCTTATGTATTGGCACGCAAGCATGCAGCGCGAATAGTGCTTAAACATACCGGCAAGGCGATCGACCCGCGCTTCGTCTGGTGGCACCGGTTCGAGACCTCCAGTTCCAGCAGCCGTAGCTTCAACGGCTGGCAGCACAGCGGCCCGCCAGTGAAATCTGTCACCCTCACCGAACTGGTTGTCGAGCGCTTCGAGCTACGTTTTCAAGATGCCAGTGACGAGTTGGACCTCTATGGCGGCTTCTACAAGCAAGGGCCACAGGCTGCTCATTTCGATGAACGCAACGAAGTGCGCATGCTGGGCAGTGCGGTACAGCAAGATCTGTGGGCATTGGATTTCGCCGAGGTGTACCGCGCAGAGGTCGCCCAGTTCTGGGCAACGCAGACTGTCAATGTACAGGTACTGGCCAAGATCAATCTGCTCGGCGAATGCGTCAAGGCCGTCCGCGCGGGGCGCATCAGTCCGGCGGATGCCACGACTTTGCGTGCCATGGCAGCTGACGGGTTGGAGTCCTCGGGACAACTGCCGAGCCTCTTGCAGTTACGCCAAGACAGCACCAGTGGCTCGCTGGCAGTAAGTCGGTACGCATTGGGACGTGGGGACAACGCTTGCATCTACAGTTTTCGCGCAGACAGTGGTCGCGTGCTGCTGTATCTGCCCTGGTCGACAGAGGCGCTGCGAGCGTTCGAGAGCGAACTGGCCATGGCTGGATGGTTGCGCGGCGAATTGAAGAGCACGCAGGGGCTGCAAGGGTTTCTCAGCAATCTGCTGACCAATCCACGCGACAAGTCGCTTGCTGAGTTGGTCCGAGTAACGCTTCGGGCAATCGCCAACACCCGTTCCGATCAGGCCGCCCTGGCGTTGCTGGCGCTTCAAGAGGTGCAGATCAGCCAAGACATCTTCGTTTACCTGGCCGCACAGGCCCGCGCCCAGATGCAGGACAGTGCAGCGATCATGCTGGATAACGCCGGGCTGCGCGAGGCGATGTGGAGTGGCTATCTTGCCGCGTTCCTGAATGTATTCGGTGGCTTCGCACCCCTGGGCTGGCCGGTGACCCTGGTGTTGCTCGGTGCTGCGGTGGCAAAACTTGGCCTAGGAGTGGACATATCCCTGCATGCGCCCGGTGAAGAGGCGCGCAAAGCCGCTTTGCGGGATGCGTTGCTCGACAGCCTGTTCGCCGCTTTGAATATGGCTGATCTGGGCTTTCAGTCCAGTTATGCCTCGTTGGCCTACCAGGCACCGTTCCACGAGGCCAATGCATCGCTGTCACAGTGGACTGTTTGCTCTACGCCCGACGCCGTTCTTGCGGGTAAAGAAAGCAATGCGCTGAGCAGCGGCGAGCATATCAGCAGTGGACGCTTGTCGGGGCTGCGGGTCACCCCTGACGGCGCTTGCTGGATTATGTTGCGTGGGTTGTCCTATCGCGTGCGTTATAGCCATGAATTGTCTGTCTGGCTCATCGTCTCAGCGGACAAGCCCTTTGCCTTTGGTCCCTTGCTACCGGTACGCCAGAATGATTTCGGTGAGTGGGAGTTGCTCGAGCCCCCCAGGCTGCTAGGCGGAAGCCCGCCGCCAGTATCGGGTATACCCAGCCGTACTTCAGCGCTGTGGGACGAGTACATGAAGACTCACGGCGTCCGCAGCAAGCACTTGTCGGCGCAAGCACGAGCACGTCACAAAAAAATTCTGCTTGCATCGGGCATCCCTAGCCTGAGCCCGGATGCGACGCTGGATGTCGACAGTCACGGATTGTCCTGCGTCATGCTCAACGGCAAACCGCAGTACTCGTTTCGCTACCAAGGCGGGGAGTTCGTCAACTTCCTGATCGAGTACTACACCGATGAGGAATCGCAGATCAATCAGGTTTTTCGCGAAGGGGTGCATCGCTACGACGACTGCGCAAGCTACATCGACGATCTGGCTGACACCCTCGAATCATTGCCCAAGAGCAATGCGGTGACGCTGTATCGCGGTGGCCATGGCGGGCGTGGCACCAGTGGTGAGCACTTTCGCCGTGGCCAGTTGAGTGTCGGTGATATATTGGTCAATACCGACCTGACGTCCTTTACCGAAAACCCCTACCTGGTGCGCCAGTTTTCCTCGTCAAGCACGGTCGGAGAAGCTAGCGGCCTGGATGGATCGTTCGACGATACCTCGGTGGTATTCGAACTGCCGGAAGGGCGTTATCAGAGCGGTACCCCGATCAGTGCATTTTCCATGTACTGGGATGAGGCAGAAACCTTGTTCTTGCCAGGGCATTACTTTCGTATCGACCAGCTGGAGCAAGTGTACGGTGATGGCTACCGGTTCATCCATGTGTCGCTGAGCCAGATCGACAAGCCAGCCGCCGGATCGGTGTACGACATGCGCACAGGTGAGCTGTTCGACCGCGCGGCCTACATTGCCAAAGTAAAATCCTCGGCATTGGTCGAGCGCTTTTTCCCAGTCGTTACCCAGTAGCGGTTGTTACTGGACATCCTCCAGATCCAGATGATCGATGCGCTCAAAACGTTCGATCAAAAAGTCGATCAGACGCCGAACCCGCGTCGAGAGATGTAACTGCTGCGGGTACACCGCATAGACGTCGGCGCGGCTAGGTGTCTGGTCTTCGAGTAGCAAACGCAAGCGCCCGCTACGCACGTAGCGGGCGATGTCCCATTCGGCGCGCAGCAGGATGCCATGCCCTTGCAACGCCCAGTTCAGCGCCACTTCACCATCGTTGCAGCTCAGGGCGCCTTGCACCTTGACGGTCTGCGTTCGCCCGCCGCTGGTGAAGCTCCACACGCCATAGGGCGACTCGTTCTGGCGCAGGAAAATGCAGTTGTGCTGGGCCAGGTCGGTCAGCTTCGACGGCGTGCCGTATTTGTCCAGATACAGCGGTGAGGCGCACAACAGGCGCCGATTGGAGGCGATCTTGCGTGCATGGAACGAGGCGTCGGGCAGGCTGCCAAAGCGGATGCCCAGGTCGAAGCCATGACTGGCCAGGTCCAGCGGATGATCGCTGATTTCAAGTTGCACTTCGATATCCGGATAACGCGCGTAGAAGTCGGCGAGCGCCGGGCCGATGTAGCGTCGGCCGAAGCCCAGCGAGGCGTTTACCCGGATCAGCCCCTTGGGCTCGGCGCGATGACGGCCAAGCAATTGCTCGACTTCATCGACCTGCACCAGGATCCGCGCCGCGTGGGCAAAGTACAGCTCGCCTTCAGCAGTCAGGCTCATCGAGCGAGTCGTGCGATTGACCAAGCGCACCCCCAGGCGCGCTTCCAAAGCGCTCAAGCGCTTGCTCACCGCCGGGGGCGTAACCCCCAGCTCACGGGCAGTCGCGGCCAGGCTGCCTTGCTTGGCCAGCAGGTGAAAAAAGCCCAAGTCCTGTGTTGGATTCATTGTTAACCCTGAGTTATCTATGTAGTAATCCAGGGTTAACTGCTGCCCTGATTTCACTACATATACTCGGCCCATACCCGTCAGGACAAGCCCGGCGGGGCACAACAACAATGGGAATCGAGACATGAGCAACTACAAGATCGCAGCAATCCCAGGTGACGGCATCGGCGTGGAAGTGATCGCCGCAGGCGTTGAAGTGCTCAAGGCGCTGGCAGCCAAGCGCGGCACCTTCGGCCTGGACTTCGAGCATTTCGACTGGGGCTCGGAGCGCTACCTGCGAGAAGGCCAGTACATTCCCGAAGGTGGCCTTGAGGCGCTGAAGTCCTTCGATGCGATCTTCTTCGGCGCCGTCGGCAGCCTGGAGGTAGCCGACCATGTCTCGCTGTGGGGCCTGCGTCTGCCGATCTGCCAGGGCTTCGATCAATATGCCAACGTGCGCCCGGCGCGGGTCTTGCCGGGGGTGACCAGCCCGCTGGCCAAGGGCAAGGCGATCGACTGGGTGATCGTGCGGGAAAACTCAGAAGGCGAGTACTCCGGCAGTGGCGGGCGGGTGCATCAGGGACTGCCGATCGAGGTCGCCACCGAGGTGTCGACCTTCACCCGCGTCGGCGTCGAGCGAATTCACCGTTTTGCCTTCGAGCTGGCCCGCAGCCGCCCGGCCAAGCACCTGACCCTGGTGACCAAATCCAATGCCCAGCGCCACGGCATGGTGCTGTGGGATGAGGTGTTCGCCGAAGTCGCTCAAGACTATCCGGACGTGCGCACCACCCGTGAACTGGTCGATGCGGTGACCACCACCATGGTGCTCAAGCCTGAGCAACTGGACGTGGTGGTGGCCACCAACCTGCATGCCGACATCCTCTCCGACCTGGCCGCCGCGCTGTCCGGCAGCCTGGGTATCGCGCCGACCGCCAACCTCAATCCAAGCCGCGATTTCCCCTCGATGTTCGAGCCAATCCACGGTTCGGCCTTCGACATCACCGGCAAAGGCGTGGCCAACCCCATCGCCACCTTCTGGACGGCGGTGATGATGCTCGAGCACCTGGGCGAAACGGCGGCGGCGGCTGAATTGATGTCCGCCATCGAAGCGGTGACCGAGAGCGGCCTGCACACCCCAGACCTGGGCGGCAAGGCCACTACCCGTGAGGTCACCGATGCGGTGCTGGCGCTGATCCGCCGCTGATTCGCGCGACTTGCGCTGCGGGGCCGGTAACCGCCAGGCCCCAAGGCACTCCTGAACAAAAACAACAATCAGGGCCAAATCATGAAACGCATGCTCAGCAAGCTGTACGTGCAAGTCCTGCTCGCCGTCATCATCGGTGCTATCGTCGGCGTGCTCTGGCCGCAGACCGGCGAGGCGCTCAAGCCGATTGGCGATGCCTTCATCAAACTGATCAAGATGCTCCTGGCACC
The DNA here is from genome assembly GCF_044900155.1 of Pseudomonas sp. NPDC088890. NCBI lineage: Bacteria > Pseudomonadati > Pseudomonadota > Gammaproteobacteria > Pseudomonadales > Pseudomonadaceae > Pseudomonas > Pseudomonas sp. NPDC088890. The sequence goes on from NZ_JBJDNG010000001.1 coordinate 53,593, forward strand.
GGTGATCTTCCTCACCGTGGTCACCGGCATCGCCCGCATGGAAAACATGAAAGAGCTGGGGCGGGTGGGCTTTCGCGCGCTGATCTACTTCGAGGTGGTGTCGACCCTGGCGCTGGTGATCGGCCTGCTGGTAGTGCAGGTGTTCCAGCCGGGCGCAGGCATGAACATCGACCCGGCGAGCCTGGATAGCGGCAGCATCGCCAGCTACACCGCCGCTGCCAAGCACAGCTCGTTCCTCGACTTTGTCCTGGGGATCATCCCCGACACCGTGGTCGATGCCTTTGCCAAGGGCAATATCCTGCAGATCCTGCTGTTCTCCATTCTGCTTGGCGTGGCCCTGGCCAAGGCCGGTCCGAAGGCGCAGCTGTTTGTCGACAACCTCGACAGCTTGATGCGCGGCATGTTCGTGGTGGTCAACATGGTCATGCGCCTGGCCCCGATCGGGGCATTCGGGGCGATTGCCTTCACCATCGGCAAGTACGGTTTCGAGTCGCTGTTCTCGCTGGGCAAGCTGATGGCCTGCGTGTACCTGACCTGCTTTGCCTTTGTGGTGGTGATCCTCGGGCCGATCTGCCGCTGGGCTGGCTTCAGCTTGTGGAAGTTCCTGCGCTTCATCAAAGAGGAGCTGTTCACCGTGCTCGGCACCAGCTCGTCTGAATCGGTGCTGCCGCAGATGATCGCCAAGATGGAACAGGCCGGGGTGTCCAAGCCCGTGGCAGGGATGATCATCCCCTCGGGGCTGACCTTCAACCCCGACGGCCAGGCGATCTACTACACCATCGCGGCGATTTTCATTGCCCAGGCGACCAACACGCCGCTGAGCTTCAGCGATCAGCTGATCGTGCTGGCGGTGTTGATGTTTACCTCCAAGGGCTCGGCTGGGGTGACGGGGTCGGGGTTCATCATCCTCGCAGCGACCCTGGCTTCGCTGGGCACCATCCCGGTGGCTGGGATGGTCTTGCTGTTGGGCGTGGACCGGTTCATGTCCGAGGCGCGGGCGATCACCAATACCATTGGCAATGGTGTCGGGACGCTGGCGATTGCCAAGTGGGTGGGGGCGCTGGACAAGGACAAGTTGCGCGAGGCGATGGAAGCAGAGTTGGCGGTGAAGCAGCAGGAGTCTGCTGCTGGCACCGTTCTTTTGCCTGAGCGATCGGTGTAAGGGGGCCGCTGCCAGGGGCTGCAATGCAGCCCCAAGTCTTCAGCCCTGCTTCACCATCAATGCCACCCCCGGAAAATACTGGCCCAGTTCGTTATGCAACTTGCGATACGCATACGGGAAATACCAAGCCACCACACACGCCGTGTGCTTTTGCAGATCATCCACCAGATCTTGCAGCTCCTCGGGGCTGGCATGCTGTCCCGCCTTCCACGGGCTGATGAACAACGCGCCGGCCTTGAGCTGACTGGGGTAGGCAATAGGCTTGGCCAGCGCCGTCGCCTCCTGCAGCGCCGCGTTCAAATCCAGCCGGGCAATCCGCGGCCAGCGCTGGCTGGCACGCAAATGAATCGACTCCTCAGCGTTGCTGATGGACAGATCGCAGCGCCCCTCACGCTCACCCTCATCACGCTGCTTCTTGCTCTGGTACTGCTCCAGCGCCACCAGTTCAGCCTGCCAGGCCGCCGCAGCCAGCATGCCGACGTTGGCCGCCGCGCCATGCCAGTAAGGCGCCTCATTGTCGCCCTGGACCTGATTGAAGCGGTCGATGCAATCGACCCAGCGCTCCAGTGCCGGGCGCAGGAACTCCAGGCGCGGGTTGTTGATGATCAGACCTTGCATGCTGCGCTCTCCTTATCGTTATTGGTCGCGTTCAGCTGAAAGTAATGGCTATGTGATATCACTGCTGACAGTCTGGCACAAGCTGCCGGATCGGCCATTGATCCAGGCCAAATCGGCCTTGTTTCATTGACGCTCCCGGTGCAACCCTCTAACCTTCGCGGCGTGTTTCAGGTGCCCTGCAGGCTGCGGTCTGGCGGGGTGAAACTGGGAAGCCGGTGGTATTCCGGCGCTGCCCCCGCAACGGTAGGTGAGTCAAGGTCGCGCATGGCCACTGGGTTGAATGACCCGGGAAGGCGCGCGGCGCAGAAGCCCGCGCTTCGCTCACGAGCCCGGAGACCGGCCTGTTACTGCCAATGGCATCACGGAGGGTGATGCGCGGTTGCCTGTGGCGTGGGTCACGGCGCCTGCGCGTTCTCCGTTTGCCTGCCTATCGATCTGTCGCCGCGCCCTTGCGTGCGTCGCCAGCCAGCGGAGAACCCTGATGAGCGAAACCCCCGAACGTGACGAACGCCACCTGGCGCGCATGCAGCGCAAAAAGGCGATCATCGACGAGCGTATCGCCAATTCCCCCAACGAATGCGGCCTGCTGCTGGTGCTGACCGGCAATGGCAAGGGCAAGAGCAGTTCGGCCTTTGGCATGTTGGCCCGGGCCTTGGGCCATGGCATGCAATGCGGCGTGGTGCAGTTCATCAAAGGCCGCAACAGCACCGGCGAGGAGCTGTTCTTCCGCCGCTTCCCCGAGCAAGTGCGCTACCACGTGATGGGTGAGGGCTTTACCTGGGAAACCCAGGACCGCCAGCGCGATATCGCCGCCGCCGAAGCCGCCTGGGCGGTCTCGCGCCAATTGCTGCAAGACCCATCGATTCAATTCGTCGTGCTCGACGAGCTGAACATCGCCCTCAAGCACGGCTACCTCGACCTCGATCAGGTACTGACCGACATCCAGGCTCGTCCGCCCATGCAGCACGTCATCGTCACCGGGCGTGCAGCCAAGCCGGAGATGATCGAGCTGGCTGACACCGTCACTGAGATGGGCATGCTCAAGCACGCCTTCCAGGCTGGCATCCGGGCGCAGAAGGGCGTGGAACTATGAGCCAAACCCGGCATTGTCCGGCGGTGCTGATCGCGGCACCGGCTTCCGGCCAGGGCAAGACCACGGTCACCGCTGCTCTGGCACGCCTGCACCGTAACCTTGGACGTAAGGTCCGGGTGTTCAAGTGCGGGCCTGATTTTCTCGACCCGATGATTCTCGAGCGCGCCAGTGGTGCCCCGGTGTACCAGCTGGACCTGTGGATGATCGGCGCCGAGGAAAGTCGCCGCCTGCTCTGGGAGGCAGCGCTTGATGCCGACCTGATCCTGATCGAAGGCGTCATGGGGCTGTTCGACGGCACCCCATCGAGCGCTGATCTGGCGCGCCATTTCGGTGTGCCGGTGCTGGCCGTGATCGACGGCACGGCCATGGCCCAGACCTTTGGTGCGCTGGCGCTGGGGCTGGCGCGTTACCAGGCGGATTTGCCGTTTGCCGGGGTGCTGGCCAACCGAGTCGGCAGCCTGCGGCATGCCCAGTTGCTCGAAGGTAGCCTTACTGAAGGCCTGCGCTGGTATGGCGGGCTGTCTCGTGAACGCGGGATCGAGCTGCCCAGCCGCCACTTGGGGCTGGTGCAAGCGAGCGAATTGAACGATCTGGACCTGCGTCTGGACGCCGCCGCCCAAGCACTGGGCTCGAGCTGTGATGCAGCGCTACCGCCGCCGGTAGCGTTCGACGCCCCTCAACGCGCCGCAGCAGTGCCTTCGCTGGCCGGCCTGCGCATTGGCGTGGCCCAGGATGAGGCGTTCGCCTTCACCTATGGCGCCAACCTCGACCTGTTGCGCGAGATGGGTGCCCAGCTCGAATTGTTCTCGCCACTGCACGACCGCCAGTTGCCAGCGGTAGACAGCCTGTACCTGCCAGGTGGTTATCCTGAACTGCATCATCAGGCCCTGGCCGCCAATGCGCCGATGCTGGAAGCGATCCGCGCCCACCATGCCCAGGGCAAACCGCTGCTGGCCGAATGTGGCGGCATGTTGTACTTGCTCGATGCACTGACCGATGTCGCTGGCGAGCGTGCGCCACTGCTTGGCCTGCTGCCCGGCGAAGCGGTGATGCAAAAGCGCCTCGCCGCCCTGGCCTTGCAGGCGGTCGAGCTGCCGGAAGGCACCTTGCGCGGGCATACCTATCACCACTCGCTGACCACCACCTCGCTCGAACCCATCGCCCGTGGCTTGAGCCCCAACGGTGGGCGTGGCAACGAGGCGGTCTATCGCCTGGGGCGCCTGACGGCGTCGTATGTGCACTTCTACTTCCCTTCCAACCCTGACGCGGCGGCGGCGCTGCTGCGACCATGAGCGAGCACGCCTTCAGCGCGGCCGAGCGCGCCGCAGTCTACCGAGCCATTGGGGAGCGTCGCGACATGCGCCACTTTGCCGGTGGAGAGATCGCCCCGGCGCTGCTCACACGCCTGCTCAACGCCGCTCACCAGGCGCCAAGCGTCGGCTTGATGCAGCCTTGGCGCTTCATTCGCATCAGCCAACGTGAACTACGCGGGCGCATCCAGGCCCTGGTCGAACAGGAGCGGGCGCGCACCGCCGAGGCGCTCGGCGAGCGCTCCGATGAGTTCATGAAGCTCAAGGTCGAGGGCATCAACGACTGCGCCGAAGTGTTGGTCGCGGCATTGATGGACAACCGCGAGCCGCACATTTTCGGCCGCCGCACCTTGCCTGAAATGGACCTTGCCTCACTTGCCTGCGCCATCCAGAACCTGTGGCTGGCGGCGCGTGCCGAAGGCCTGGGAATGGGTTGGGTGTCGCTGTTCGACCCGCAGGCACTGGGCGAACTGCTGGGCATGCCAGCCGGTGCCAAGCCAGTGGCGGTGCTGTGTCTGGGCCCGGTACAGGCGTTCTACCCAGCGCCGATGCTGGTCATGGAAAATTGGGCCGAGCAACGCCCGTTAAGCGATATGCTCTATGACAACCAATGGGGAGTGCGCCGATGAGCGTGGCTTTGCTGACCGTGGCCGGGGTGGCCGTGGACGCTTTGCTGGGTGAACCGCAGCGCCGCCATCCGTTGGTGGCCTTCGGCAATTTCGCCTCGCGCCTGGAGCAGCGGCTCAATGCCGGCGGCAGGGGCTGGCGCAGTCATGGCGTTAGTGCCTGGTTCCTGGCGGTGGTGCCGCTGACCCTGCTGGCGCTGATCCTCTCTTGGTTGCCCTACCTCGGCTGGCTGGTCGAGGTGCTGGCGCTGTACTGCGCGCTCGGCCTGCGCAGTTTGGGCGAGCACATGCTGCCAGTAGCCGAGGCCTTGCGCCGTGGCGATCTGGATGAGGCCAGAAAGCGCGTGGGTTATCTGGTCAGCCGCGAGACCCGTGAGCTCGACGAGCCCGCTGTCGCGCGCGCAGCCACCGAGTCGGTGCTGGAGAATGGCAGCGATGCGGTGTTTGCCGCGTTGTTCTGGTTCATCGTTGCCGGCGCACCCGGTGTGGTGCTTTATCGCCTGAGCAATACCCTCGATGCCATGTGGGGTTATCGCAATGAGCGCTTCGAGCGCTTCGGCTGGGCCGCAGCGAAAATCGATGATGTGCTCAACTATATTCCCGCACGGCTGGTGGCCCTGACCTACGCACTGTTGGGCAAGACCCGCCTGGCGCTCAGCTGCTGGCGTCAGCAGGGGCCGCTGTGGGACAGCCCTAACGCCGGGCCGGTGATGGCCGCCGGCGCTGGTGCGTTGGGGGTCGAGTTGGGTGGCCCTGCGGTGTACCACGGCGAACTGCACGAGCGTCCGCGCCTGGGCCAAGGCCCGATGGCCGATGCCGATGCCATCGAGCGTGGCTGGGGCCTGGTGCAGCGCGGCGTCTGGCTGTGGCTGCTGGTGATCTGTCTGGGAGGCTACCTCAATGCTTGAACACGGAGGCCGCTTGCAGCGGGCCGTGCGTCACTACGGGATTGCCCGCGAGCAGTGGCTCGATCTGTCCAGCGGCATTGCCCCCTGGTCCTACCCGATCCCGCCCATTCCCATTGAGGCCTGGGCGCGCTTGCCTGAGACCGAAGATGGCCTGGAACAGGCGGCGCGCCGTTACTACGGGGCCGAGCACCTGTTGGCGGTGGCTGGCTCGCAGGCGGCGATTCAGGCGCTGCCACACTTGCGTGCGGCAGGTCGGGTCGGGGTGCTGGGGCCTTGTTATGCCGAGCACCCGTACGCTTGGCAACGTGCGGGCCACCAACTGGTGGAGCTTGACGATGAGCAGGTCGAACAGGCGCTCGACCGCCTGCAGGTGCTGCTGCTGGTCAACCCGAACAACCCCACTGGACGCACTGTACCGCGCGAGCGCCTGCTCGACTGGCATGCCCGCTTGGCCCGCCGTGGCGGCTGGCTGGTGGTCGATGAAGCGTTCATGGACAACACCCCAGAGCACAGCGTGGTCGACTGCGCCGAGCGTGCAGGGTTGATCGTGCTGCGTTCGTTCGGCAAGTTTTTCGGTTTGGCCGGGGTGCGCCTGGGCTTCGTCATGGCTGAGCCGAGCTTGTTGCTGCGCCTGGCCGAGCTGCTTGGGCCGTGGACCGTTGCCGGTCCGACCCGAGTGCTGGGCCAAGCGTGCCTGGCCGATGAGCAGGCTCATGTCGCGCAGATCGTCAGTTGTCGGCAGGCCAGCCAACGCCTGGCAAGCCTGTTGAATGATGCAGGCCTGACGCCAAGTGGCGGTTGTGACCTGTTCCAGTACATCCGTGGCGAGCAGGCCGCGCGCCTGCATGACTTTCTCGCCCAGCGCGGCATCCTCGTGCGCTTGTTCGAGCACCCTGCGGCGGTGCGCCTCGGCCTGCCTGCCAGCGCGGCGGACGAACAGCGCCTGCGCTTGGCGCTCGATGATTACCAGAAGGAATCGGCATGACCACCCTCATGGTGCAAGGCACCACTTCCGATGCCGGCAAGAGCACGCTGGTCACCGCCTTGTGCCGCTGGCTGTTGCGCCAGGGCATTGCCGTGGTGCCGTTCAAGCCGCAAAACATGGCCCTTAACAGTGCGGTCACCGCCGACGGCGGCGAGATTGGCCGCGCCCAGGCGGTGCAAGCGCAGGCCTGTCGGCTGGCGCCACACACCGACATGAACCCGGTGCTGCTCAAGCCCAATAGCGATACCGGCGCCCAGGTGATCATCCACGGGCGGGCGGTCACCAGCATGAACGCCGTTGCCTACCACGACTACAAAGCCATCGCCATGCAGGCCGTGCTGGCCTCGCACCAGCGGCTGGCGGCTGCGTACCCGGTGGTGATGGTCGAAGGTGCCGGCTCGCCTGCCGAGATCAACCTGCGCGCTGGCGATATCGCCAACATGGGTTTTGCCGAGGCGGTCGACTGCCCGGTGATCCTGGTGGCCGACATCAATCGCGGCGGGGTGTTCGCCCACCTGGTCGGCACCCTGGAGCTGCTCTCGGCCAGCGAGCAGGCGCGGGTCAAAGGCTTTGTGATCAATCGTTTTCGCGGTGACATCGCCCTGTTGCAGCCGGGCCTGGACTGGCTCGAACAGCGCACCGACAAACCGGTGCTGGGCGTGCTGCCGTATGTCACCGACCTGCACCTGGAAGCCGAGGACGCCATCGACGTGCGTCAGCCGAGCAAGGCCGAGCAGGTACTCAAGGTGATCGTGCCGGTGCTGCCGCGGATCAGCAACCACACTGACTTCGACCCGCTGCGCCTGCATCCCCAGGTCGATTTGCAGTTCATCGGGCCCGGCCAACCTATCCCGCCCGCCGACCTGATCATCCTGCCGGGCTCCAAGAGCGTGCGCGCCGACCTGGCGCAGTTGCGCGAGCGTGGCTGGGACAGCGCCATCGCGCGCCATCTGCGCTACGGCGGCAAGCTGATCGGCATCTGCGGCGGCTTACAGATGCTCGGTGGCGAAGTGCGAGATCCGCTTGGCCTGGAAGGCCCACCGGGTACCAGTGCCGGCCTGGGCCTGCTCGACTACGTCACCGAGCTTGAGGCCGAGAAACAGCTGCGCAACGTCGCTGGCACCTTGCAGTTGGAGCAGTCGGCGGTTGCCGGCTATGAGATCCACGCGGGGGTGACCCGAGGCCCGGCCCTGGAGCAGCCTGCCGTGCACCTGGCCGATGGCCGCTGCGACGGCGCGATCAGCGCCGATGGGCAGATCCTCGCCACTTATTTGCACGGCCTGTTCGAAGGTAGCCAGTCGTGCGCCGCGCTGTTGCGCTGGGCCGGCCTGCAAGCGGTGCAAAGCATCGACTACGAGGCCCTGCGCGAACGCGATATCGAGCGCCTGGCCGACCTGATCGAGCAACACCTGGACACCGCGCACCTGCGCCAATTGTGTGGAGTCGCCTGAGATGCGCAACCTGATCCTTGGCGGTGCCCGCTCCGGCAAGAGTCGCCTGGCCGAACAACTGGCCCAGGACTCGGGCCTGGCGGTGACCTACATCGCCACCAGCGAGCCGCTCGATGGCGAGATGAATGCGCGGGTGCAGCTGCATCGCCAGCGCCGCCCCGATCACTGGGCGCTGATCGAACAGCCGCTGCAGCTGGCCGCGGTACTGCGCGCCGAGGCGGCGCCAGGACGCTGCCTGCTGGTGGACTGCTTGACCCTGTGGCTGACCAATCTGTTGATGCTCGACGACGACCAGCGCCTGGCGCAAGAGCGCGATGCGCTGCTCGACTGCCTGCAAAGCTTGCCGGGCACGATCATTCTGGTCAGCAATGAAACCGGCCTGGGCGTGGTGCCCATGGGCGAACTGACCCGCCGTTATGTCGATCTGGCCGGCTGGCTGCACCAGGCCGTAGCCGAGCGCTGCGAGCGCGTGGTGCTTACCGTCGCCGGCCTTCCTCTGATGCTCAAAGGACCTGCTCTATGACCCAATCGTGGTGGCGTGATGCCTGCCAAACTGTCGATAACGCCGCCATGGACCAGGCCCGCGCCCGTCAGCAGCAACTGACCAAACCCACCGGCTCGCTCGGTCAGCTAGAGGCCTTGGCAGTGACCCTGTCTGGCCTGCAAGGGCGTGAACGGCCGAGCCTGGAGCACGTTGCGATCAGCATTTTCGCGGGCGACCATGGCGTGGTCGAGGAGGGCATTTCGGCCTATCCGCAGGCGGTGACCGGGCAGATGCTGCGCAACTTCGTTTCTGGCGGCGCGGCGATCAGCGTACTGGCGCGCCAGCTCGAAGCGAGCCTGGAAGTGGTCGACCTCGGTACCATCGATCCCACCTTGCAGCTAGCGGGCGTACGCCATCTGCGTCTGGGCGCCGGTACGGCCAATTTTGCCCAGCGTCCGGCGATGACTGACGAGCAACTGCGGGCGGCGTTGCAGGCCGGTCGTGAAACGGCATTACGCGCTGCCGAGCAGGGCGCCCAGCTGTTCATCGGCGGTGAGATGGGCATCGGCAATACCACTGCGGCCGCAGCCGTGGCGAGCACCTTGCTCGGTTGCCCGGCACGTGAACTGAGCGGTCCAGGCACGGGTTTGGACACAGCAGGGGTGCGGCACAAGGCTGAGGTCATCGAGCGTGCCTTGCTCCTGCACGGGCTGCGTGCCGATGACCCATTGCAGGCGCTGGCGTGCGTCGGCGGCTTCGAAATCGCCGCACTGACGGGCGCCTACCTGGCCTGTGCCCAGCAGGGTGTGGCGGTGCTGGTCGATGGCTTTATCTGCAGCGTCGCCGCGTTGGTCGCGGTGCGCCTGAATCCGCACTGCCGTGCCTGGCTGCTGTTCGCCCACCAGGGCGCAGAGCCTGGACATCAGATGCTGCTCGCGGCCCTTGAGGCCGAGCCGCTGCTGGCCCTCGGCCTGCGCCTGGGCGAGGGCAGCGGCGCCGCGTTGGCGGTGCCATTGATGCGCTTGGCCTGTGCCCTGCACGGGCAGATGGCGACCTTTGCCGAAGCTGCGGTGGCGGACCGCCCGGCATGATCATCGACCTGCTGCGCCATGGTGAAACCGAGCTGGGTGGCGGCCTGCGCGGCAGCCTTGACGACGCCCTGACCGAACGGGGTTGGGCGCAGATGCGTGCGGCGGTCGAACAGGCCGGGCCGTGGCACGCGCTGGTCACTTCGCCGTTGCAACGCTGCGCGCACTTTGCTGACGAACTCGGCGCCCGCCTGGCGTTGCCGGTGCAGCTGGAAGCGGGCATCCGCGAGCTGCACTTCGGTGACTGGGAAGGGCGCAGTGCTGCGCAGATCATGGAGGATCAAGCCGATGCGCTTGGGCTGTTCTGGGCCGATCCCTATGCCTTCACCCCACCGGGCGGCGAGCCGGTCGAGGCCTTCGCTGACCGGGTGCTGACGGCCATCGAGCGTCTACACCGCGAGCATGCTGGCAAACAGCTGCTACTGGTGACCCATGGCGGGGTGATGCGCCTGCTGCTGGCCCGTGCGCGGGGGCTGCCCCGTGAGCAATTGCTACAGGTCGAAGTCGGCCATGGCGCGCTGGTGCGTCTGCAACTGGAAGAAAACGGACAACTGCGGGAGCTGCCCTGAGATGCTGCCACTGTGGATCGCCTTGCAGTTTCTCAGCAGCCTGCCGGTCACCCTGCCGGGGATGCCTGAACCGCGTGAGACTGGCCGCTCACTGTTGTTCTATCCGCTGGTAGGCCTGCTGTTCGGCCTGTTGTTGTGGGCGGCCAGCCATTTGCTGCACGGCACTCCAGCACCGTTGCATGCCGCCTTGCTGCTGACCCTATGGGTGCTGCTCAGTGGCGCCTTGCACCTGGATGGGCTGGCCGACAGCGCTGACGCCTGGCTGGGCGGCTTTGGCGATCGTGAGCGCACCTTGCTGATCATGAAAGATCCGCGCAGCGGGCCGATCGCCGTGGTCACCCTGGTGTTGGTGCTGTTGCTCAAGTTCTGCGCGCTGTGGGTGTTGGTCGAGCGCGGCGTCGGCGCCTGGCTGGTGCTGGCGCCCGTGGTTGGGCGGGCGGCGTTGCTGGGGTTGTTTCTCTGCACGCCCTACGTACGTCCCGGTGGGCTTGGGCAAGCGCTGGCTGAGCATCTGCCCAAGCGCACGGCGCGCTGGGTGCTGCTGGCAAGTGCACTGGCCTGTGTGGCGTTGGGCGGCTGGGCGGCGCTGTGGCTGGTGCTGCTGGCGGGCGTGGTGTTTGCCTGGTTGCGTCAGCTCATGTGTCGAAGGCTGGGCGGCACCACAGGGGATACCGCCGGGGCGATGCTTGAGTTGTTGGAATTGGCAGTGGTGTTGGGGCTGGCGTTGCTGCCTCTTACGTGATTGCTGCATGGCCGTAGCTCGGTGCAATACGTGGGAGCGGGCTTGCCCCGCGATTGAGCCTTGGCGGTCAGTCGCAATCTCCAGCAATCCTTGAGGCAATACTCCCCTGGCAGAGCAGGCGTACCCTTGAGCGCTTCTCAAGCCTGCCAAGGAGGCGCCGAGCATGCGCCACTGGATACTCACCAGCCTGTTCCTGCTCGCCATTCAATCAGCCCATGGCGCCGATCTGATCGAGTTCTGGAATACCCCCCGCCACGGCGGCAACAGCTTCAACCGGCTGCCACCGAACCAAGCCTACTTCCAAGCCCTGCAAGGCTATGGCGCCACTTGGGTGCGGCTGTCCTACGACAAATGGCAACCTGAGCAACGCGACTTCCTGCTGGGCAATGCCGATGCCTATCGGGGGCTCGCCACAGCCGACCTGGCCCAGCTCAGGCAGGTCCTCGACCATGCCCATGGCGCAGGCCTGAAAGTGGTGATCGCACCGCTTTCGCTGCCGGGGATGCGCTGGTCGCAGAACAATCACGACCAATTCGATGATCGCCTCTGGCAAGACAAACATTACTGGGCGCAAGCCACCGCCTTCTGGCGTGACCTTGCCCAGGCGCTGAAGGATCACCCGGCAGTCGCCGCCTACAACCTGATCAACGAGCCCGCGCCGGAGAAACTCGGCGGTTTGGCCGAACACGCAGACCCACAGCGGATGCAGCAGTGGTACGCCGCCCAGCAGGGCGGCCCCCGCGATTTGCCTGGCTTGTACCAGCAGTTGTTGGCGGCGATCCGTGAGGTCGACCCTGACACGCCGATCATGCTCGACCCCGGCTGGTACGCGGCAGCGGATGCGTTCGCCTACTGGCCAGCAGCGCTGAGCGATGAGCGGGTGCTGTATAGCGTGCACATGTACGAACCCTACGCGGCTACCAGTGCGCCAAACATGACCCGTAAAAAGCCCTTTGCCTATCCCGGGCCGGTGCCTTTTGCCGGGCGTACCGAGCAATGGAATGCCCAGCGGGTAGCGCAGTATCTGCAAGCGCCGCTTGAGTGGTTCGACCGAGTGAAACTGCCCCATTCACGGCTGGTGGTCGGAGAGTTCGGCTGCATGCGACGTCTGCCCGGTTGCCAGCAGTACCTTGAAGATGTGCTGACGGTGTTGGACAAAAACGCCCTGCATTGGGCTTTCTACAGTTTTCGTGAGGACAGCTGGGATGGCATGGACTACGAACTGGGCACTGCCAAGGTGCCGTGGCGCTACTGGCAGGCGATCGAGCAGGGCGCCGAGGATCCGCTCAAGCGCGCGGCCACGGCGGCATTCGAGCCAATCCGCAAGCGCTTGCAGCAATGATCCGCGTTTGAAACGTCTTGCAACATCGGTGATGCGGGTATATACACGTATCCATGCTGACCAGTGAATGTATCTGTACCCATCTGCGTCGAGCCGCCCGCGGGGTGAGCCGACATTACGACGAGGCCCTTGCCGGCTTCGGCATCAATGTCGCCCAGTTTTCCCTGTTGCGCCATCTACAGCGGCTCGATCAACCGAGTATCACCAGCCTGGCTGAAGCCATGGGCCTGGATCGCAGTACCCTGGGGCGTAATCTCAAGGTGCTCGAGGCCGACGGCCTGGTGGCCCTGGCCGAGGGGGCAGACCAGCGCAATCGAGTGGTGCTGCTGACCGAGGCTGGTAAAGCACGCTTGCAGGATGCCGGTCCGGCCTGGGAGCGCGCTCAGCTGACGTTGGTCGAGCAATTGGGCGAGGGGCAGCGCGATGAACTGGTGCGCTTGCTGGAGCGTTTGGCTTGACCGCGTACGATGATAAGCGGGTATATACCCGCATTAACCTTGCGATGTGCTGGAGACAACAACAATGACTTCCGTTTGGCGAACCAGTGGATGGGTACTACTGGGGGCGGCGCTGATTTTGGCGTTGTCTCTGGGGGTGCGACATGGCTTCGGGCTGTTTCTGGCGCCGATGAGCGCCGATTTCGGCTGGGGGCGCGAGGTGTTTGCCTTCGCCATTGCCTTGCAGAACCTGATCTGGGGGCTGGCCCAACCGTTCGCCGGCGCGCTGGCTGACCGTTTCGGCGCAGCCAAGGTGGTGGTCATCGGTGGGATTCTCTACACCGCAGGGTTGATCACCATGGGCATGGCCGACTCGGCCTGGTCGCTGTCGCTGAGCGCCGGCTTGCTGATCGGTATTGGCCTGTCCGGAACATCCTTCTCGGTCATCCTCGGGGTGGTTGGGCGCGCCGTGCCAGCAGAAAAACGCAGCATGGCCATGGGCATCGCCAGTGCGGCAGGCTCGTTTGGCCAATTCGCCATGTTGCCGGGCACGCTCGGCCTGATCCAGTGGCTGGGCTGGTCGGCGGCCTTGCTCGTACTGGGCCTGCTGGTGGCGTTGATCGTGCCGTTCGTGGGCCTGCTCAAGGATCGACCGCTGCCGAGTCATGGCGCTGAGCAGACCCTGGGCCAGGCACTGCGCGAAGCGTGTTCGCATTCGGGCTTCTGGCTCTTGGCACTGGGGTTCTTCGTCTGTGGCTTCCAGGTGGTGTTCATTGGCGTGCACCTGCCGGCCTACCTGGTCGACCAGCACCTGCCGGCGACCATCGGCACCACCGTGCTGGCGCTGGTCGGATTGTTCAATATCGTGGGTACCTACACCGCCGGTTGGCTCGGTGGACGCATGTCCAAGCCGCGCTTGCTGACGGCGCTGTACCTGCTGCGCGCGGTGGTGATCGTGTTGTTCCTGTGGGCGCCGGTGACCCAGTTCAGTGCCTACCTGTTCGGCATTGCGATGGGCCTGCTGTGGCTGTCTACAGTGCCGCTGACCAATGGCACGGTGGCCACCTTGTTTGGCGTGCGTAACCTGTCGATGCTCGGCGGCATCGTCTTCTTGTTCCATCAGCTGGGCGCCTTCCTCGGCGGTTGGCTGGGTGGGGTGGTCTACGACCGCACGGGCAGCTATGACCTGGTCTGGCAGATCTCCATCCTGCTCAGTCTGCTGGCTGCCGCGCTCAACTGGCCGGTGCGTGAGCGTCCGGTCGCCCGTCTGCAGGCGCAAGCGGCATGAACCGCTACCTGGGCGCTAGCCTGCTGGCAGCCGCAGCAATCGTGCTGCTGGCGTTGGCCTGGTGGGGCTGGCACCGGGGAGGCTTGGCGTTGATGCAACTGGGCATGAGCCTTTGTTAGGCGCTACCCTGCAAGTTCAAGGACTGTCTTGCAGGGGAACTACCATGATGCATGCACGCTGGCTGGCGATACCTTTCCTGGCCCTGGCGACACTGGCCTCAAGCTGGGCCGCAGACTGCCCGGCCGTGTTGAAGGGCAGCCTGCCGGAGCTTAGCGGCAAACAGCAGATCGACTTGTGCGAGCGCTTTGCCGGCAAGCCGCTGGTGGTCGTCAATACTGCCAGCTACTGCGGTTTCGCCCCGCAGTTCGAGGGGCTTGAGGCGCTGTACAAGGAGTACCAGGGGCAAGGTCTGCAGATGCTTGGCGTACCTTCCAATGACTTCAAGCAGGAAGACCCCGACAGCGAGAAAACCGCCAAGGTCTGCTATGCCAATTATGGTGTGACCTTCGCCATGAGCAAGGCGCAGCACGTGCGTGGCGATGATGCGGTGCCGTTGTTCAGCGAGCTGGCCAGGCAGAGCAGTGCGCCCAAGTGGAATTTCTACAAGTACGTGGTGGATCGTCGCGGCAAGGTGATCGCCAACTTCTCCAGCCTGACCAAGCCTGACGATCCTGAGTTCAAGGCGGCGATCGAAAAAGCCATTGCTTCCCAGCCCTGAGGCTTAGTGGGGGTGCACGGTCAGGGCCACCAGGCGCACGACCACAGGGCGCACCATCAACACGCAGACAAAGGCCACCGGCATTGCCAGCTGGTAGGCCTTGAGCACGTTGGCCAGATAGTCGGGGGTAATCCCGGCATTGGCTGCAGTGATCACAAAGCACATCAGCAAGGCCATGATGGCCGACATATACAACGCGAACACATAAGGCGTGGCACCTGGGCGCAAGCGCCGCCGGCTACGGGTGGGAGACAGTTCGCTCATCGATGACCTCCAGCAGTGGGTGGAGGCGCAGGTTAACAAGCGGGCAAGGCGGGCTGTAGACCGTCGCGGCTGAGTTCTTTATAAAGAGATTCTTACGAATTATCAGGGCTCGCCATGGATCTGCTCAACACCATTCGCAGTTTCATCAAGGTGGTCGAGGCGGGCAGTATCGCCGGTGGCGCGCGTCTGCTGGGGATCAGTCCCGCGGCTGTCAGTCAGAACCTGGCCCGGCTTGAGGCGCACTTGCAGGTGCGGCTCGTGTCTCGCACTACCCGCAGCATGACCCTGACCCCAGCGGGCAGCCTGTATTACCAGCGGGTCAGGCAAATCGAGCATGACCTCGCCTTGGCCGAGCAAGCGGTGAGCACGCCTGACAGCGAACCGCAGGGGCGCCTGTGCATTGCATCGACCTCGGCATTCGGCCGGCATGTGCTGGCGCCGTTGATCCCTGCCTTCAGTGCACGCTACCCGCAGCTTTCGATAGAGTTGATTACGACTGATCGCAAGGTCAACCATGCGCGCGAGGAGGTCGATGTCAGCCTGCGAATTACCCCGCAGCTCGAAGACCACCTGATCGCCCGGCATATCGCACGCATCCCCTTCATCTGCTGCGCATCGCCCGGCTATCTGGCGAGCGCTGGCCTGCCGCCTACGCCGCAGTCGCTGCGTGACCATCGTTGCCTGGTGTTCCGCTATCCGGTGGATGGGCGTTTCTTGCGCTGGGGCTTTGTGGGGGACGGCGTGCGTTTCGAGGCCCAGTTCGGTCAGGTGCTGATCAGCGACGATATCGATGCCCTGACGCAGATGGCGCTCAACGATGGGGGGATTGCCCGGTTGGCCGAGTTCATCGTCCGGCCGTATCTCGACGCTGGGGCGTTGGTGCCTTTGTTCGAGTGCTCCGAGGCTGGTCTGGTTTATGCGCAGACCGAGCCGATGGATGTTTTCCTGTGCGTGGCTGACCGCTTTGCCATGACAGCCAAGGTGCGGGTATTCATGGATTATCTACAAGAGTGCCTGGGGCAGCGGTGGGGCGTGCAAGCGGATTCATCTGTTTGGTAGTGGCTGGTGGGCCGGAAAGTGCTTACGCAAAACTCAAAAAAAACCGCCACGAGGGCGGTTTTTTCATGCAGCGTGGCTTACTCAAGAGCGGCTCAAGAGCGGCTCAAAAGCAGCTCAGAAGCGGTAGGTCAGCGAAGCACCTACCCCGTGAGCGCTGTTCTCGTACTTGGCTTGGTACGAACCTTTCAGCGCGCCTACAGTTGGTGAGTCCGGCTGATTGTTGACTTTGGTGTCTTCTTCCCACAGGTAGGAATAGGCCACGTCGATGGTCATGTCTTCGGTCGGGCTCCAGCCTGCGCCAACACTGAAGATCTTGCGATCGCCAGTCGGAATGCGTGGCGAGCGGTCATGGTTGTTGGTCGGCGATTGATCGACCGAGAAGCCGGTACGCAGCGTCCACTCCTTGTTGACCTTGTAGGACACGCCAATAGCGTGAGCCCAGGTGTCATGCCAGTTCTGCTCTTCGCTGATGGTGCCGAAGGAGCTACCGATCGGGCTACCTGCCAGCGCAGCAGGCAGCTCGTTATTGACGGTGATGGCCTCCAGGCGGCTCCAGCGGGTCCAGGTGCTACCCGCGTAGACGGTCCACTGATCATCCAGCTCGTGGGTGATCGAGAAGTCCACCGACTCGGGGGTCTTGATCTTGAGCGTGGCATCGAACTTGTTGCCATCGAACGGGCCGAGCAACGGGCTGCTGACGCGAGTCTTGCCTTCGAGTTTGTAGTCGACCATCGAGTGATAGGTCAGGCCCAGACGAGTCTGATCGGTGGCCTGTACCAGAATACCGATGTTGTAGCCTACGGCGGTGTCGTCACCCTTGATCTTCACCTCGCCATCACCCTGACCGATGAACGATTGGTTCAGGTTGGAACCCAGCTCACCCTTGATCCGGTTGAAGGTAGGGCCGAAACCGATCGATACCTTGTCGTTGAAGGCATAGCTGACGGTCGGCTGAAAGGTGATGACTTCTACGTGGCTTTTCTTGCCCCAGTAACGTGCGGCGTCGTCTCCACCGTAGTCGGTAACCAGACCGAA
This sequence comes from Pseudomonas sp. NPDC088890, assembly GCF_044900155.1. Taxonomy (NCBI): domain Bacteria; kingdom Pseudomonadati; phylum Pseudomonadota; class Gammaproteobacteria; order Pseudomonadales; family Pseudomonadaceae; genus Pseudomonas; species Pseudomonas sp. NPDC088890. The sequence goes on from NZ_JBJDNG010000001.1 coordinate 70,772, forward strand.
CGGCACGTACACGCCAAAACCTACGCTCCAGTGATCATCGATTGGCTTGACGTAGTAACCCATCGGTACGCCAACCACAGGGACCATGTCACCGTCAGTTTCCCCCCCATAGTTGCTGCCTGGGCCCGAGATGTCGGATTTTGCGATAACGGCGGCGCCACCCACGGTGATCTGTTCACGCTTGAGGCGCGACATGCCAGCAGGGTTGCCAAACACGGTGCTGGCATCTTCGGCAGAAGAAGAACGACCCGCGAAACCTGTCCCCATGCCGCTGATGCTTTGCTCGTTAAGGGCAAAGCCGCTGGCCAGCAATTGGCTGGAAGCGAGAGCAACGGCGACGCCGAGGGAGGTTTTGAGCATTACTTTTTTCATTATTGTGAAACTCCTTGGGATCTCCGGGGCGAAAAGCTACCAACAAATCACGCGCCGCGCCATAGCCTCAAACGCAGGAGATAGAGCGGTTTTGTAGGACAATCCGACCAAAATTCCCTTTTTTCCGGTTTTTTGTAGGATGACGCTTAGGAGGCTTCCGACAGGATTGGTTCAATGCAGGTGTGCCAAGCGTGAGTGAAGTCACGCAGGCGTCCCTGGGGTTGGAAGATTTGCCGCCAGATTCGGGCAAGCCCAAGCAGATCATCGGGCGCGGGGAGGGCGGTGGATTGCTGTTCGATGAGCATCCAGGCGATGGCGGTGGAGTAGCGCAGGTTGACTGTCAGCTCCAGGTGCGGCCCGCCCAGGAAGGCGTGCTGGCTGGCAAGGCCGCGGACCAGGCTGGCCAGGTCCGGATCGCGGGCGAGGTAGTCGTCCCACAGGGCCTGGTGACGTGTCTCACCGATTCGGTAAAGACCGTGTCCGCGCCGGTCGTGCAAGGCTGAACCGAGTGCCGATTGGCTGGCGGCGACACCGAGTAGCAAGGCCTCGGCGCTGGCGCAATGACGGTTCAGGTAGACCAGGGTTGGTCGGATCACATACTGACACAATTCATTCGCAGCGATACCCATGATGCCCTCGTTCTATAAAGGGCCGACGGGCGCTGGAGCTTGGCAGCTGGTGAAGGATCAGGCCCGCCGGAAGCGGCTTGCACCACTCGAGTTGAAGTGTAGTGTGATAATCGCGGCGTAAAGGCCTGTTTTTAAATCGATTGCTGCCTGAGGTCGTTCGCCATATGCCATACAGCAATTAGGCCAAGAACCAACAGGCAGCAGGGAAATGCGCCGATTCAACCCATGAATGGGCTGGCATTCGCCAATCACGCGGTCAGCGATTGGCGGGCCCGATCGATGACCGCTTGCAGCGGTTCGGCGCGGTTGTACTGCTCGGGATACAGGCGCTCGCTGTGGCAAGCGATACCGTGTTCGTCGACCAGGGTGAAGCTGAAGCTGCCCTTGCGTGGGGCAACGATGAGGCACTTCAGTGGGGCGAAGGCCTGAGAGAGAGTGCCGACGGCACGCTGAAACTGATGATGATTTGTCATTATGTGGAGGTTCCTGCATTAGTCATGGAATACGATCCATGCATCTTAGAAACGTTCCAGTGACGCCTTTATTAAGGAGGCGTTGAACCTGACTGGAACAGGGCAGCCAGAGGTGGCGCATTCAATAGGTAGGCGCTGGGCTGACTGGTAGGTACGTCAAAAGTCGGGCAGGCACACCGAGGCGAAGGTTCAAGGCCTCTGGGTGAAGATCCCGATCAATCTGCGAGGTGATTCGTGCTTGAGCAGCGTTGGCTGCCGAGTGAATCATCGAAAGGGCCGGTCCTGTTTCAGCAGGTGCTGCTCTTGGGGGGAGCTGGACGCTGCAGGGACCTTACTGGCCAGAATTGATTTTCAGCTGGGTACTAACGAGGCGCACCCTACAGGAAAAAAACAGAGAGTGCAAGTATCACTGCTTTTTAGCCGCGAAGCCGACCAGTATGTCTGTTCTTTGCCCTCTTGTGAAGTGGGGTAGCAACCAGGCCGATCGGTCGCATGGACTAATTTCGTGCATCCAAATGCGGGGTTTCGGTGCACTTGTACACATTTGAGGCGTAGCTTGTAACAGCACTGCAACAACCGCCGATGGCTTCGCCAATGCCTTGACTGCAAGCTTAAGTCAATGAAAAAAAACACTAATTTTAGCTGGTGAAAAAATCGACAGTTTGACTGTAGGCCCCATTTCATGGGGGTTTGAAGGCAACATGAAGTGGTTGTCCACCGAGTTATCCACAGGATCTGTGGATTGTCCCGAGCGCTTGCTCTAGGACGGGCGTGCCAGCAATATTCATAACTGTCCGACAATCGTCGTGAATCGCCTGGGTGATAAATGCCGGTGAGAAAACGTCAAGAAAAGATCATCGAATTTTTTTGAAATTTCATCAAAAAACGCTCAGGCCATCGCGCAAAAAATGGAGTAGAGTGGCGCGCCTCACGAATTGCCTTCGCTGTCAGTCATGAATTTTCGCGGTAAAAACTTCGCTCAACCCCCCGCATCGTCCGAGCCTGTTCCCAAGCGCTTTTCCCTGAAAGTAGCCCTGTGGCTGCTCGACAGCCCGCGCCTGGGTGACAAGCACAGCGTCAAGCACCTGGCTGGGCGCTTGCTCAAGCAGCCGGCGCGCCAGGGTGTGGTGGTGGCACAGAGTCGTCTGGGGCAGATGCTTTGCCGCGACTGCGGTAATGCCCGGGATCGGCGTATTGGCCATGAACTGCTGCGCCAAGCGGCGCGGGCGGGGGATCGTCGTGCGCAACTGGAATATGGCCGCTTGTGCCAGCGCAGCGAGCCGGAGCAGGCGCGCTATTGGCTGGAGCTGGCGGCAGGGCAGGGCTCGCAGGAGGCGGGGCGGTTGCTCAAGCAGATGTCCTCTACCTGACCATTGTGGGCCATCGCAAGCACAGCCAGTTGCTACAGGCCCCGCAGTCACTGTAGGCGCAGGCTTGCCTGCGCTGGCCCGCAACGCGGGCCCGAGGACCGAACAGCCTGCGTACTGTTAAGCTCCATCCACCGAAATCGAACTAATTGGGGTAGCTATGGCAGTAGATCTGGCCAGCATTCTGCTGGGCATCGTGGCGGCGGCAGTTCCCTGCCTGACCTGGATCCTGCAGAACCAGCGTCGCCAGTCGGCCCGGCAGAACGCGTTGGCGCTGCTCGAAGAGCGCCTCAGCGCGGCCCTGCTCGCCCACGAAGGCCTACAGGCCCAACTCGACGCCAGCCGCGACGAAATCAGCGACCTCAGCGAAGCCAACGGCGTCAAGCAAGCCAACCTCGCGGCCCTCGGCCGTGAGCTGGAGTTGCTCCAGATCGACCGCGACAACGCCCGCGACGCCGCCCATGCCTGGCAACTCGAACGCACCAGCCGTGAAGCCGAATTACGCCGGCTGGAGGCCCAGTCAGCGCGTCTGGAGGCTGAGCTGCGCGAGCAGCAGGAAAGCCACCAGCAGCGTCTGGAAGACTTGCAGCAAGCCCGTGACACCCTGCGTGCGCAGTTCGCCGAGATGGCCAGCAAGATCTTCGATGAGCGCGAACAGCGCTTCGCCCAGACCAGCCAACAGCACCTGGGCCAACTACTCGATCCGCTCAAGGAACGCATCCAGGCCTTTGAAAAACGCGTGGAAGAAAGTTACCAGCAAGAGGCCCGCGAGCGGTTCTCCTTGAGCAAAGAACTCGAGCGTCTGCAGCAGCTCAACCTGCGCCTGTCCGATGAAGCGACCAACCTGACCCAGGCCCTCAAGGGACAGAAAACCCAAGGCAACTGGGGCGAGCTGATCCTGGAGCGAGTGCTGGAGCATGCCGGCCTGGAAAAGGGCCGCGAGTACCAGACCCAGGTCAGTCTGAAAAGCGCCGACGGCGAGCGTTATCAGCCCGATGTGCTGATCATGCTGCCCGGCGACAAGCAGGTGGTGGTCGACGCCAAGGTCAGCCTCACCGCCTACCAGCAGTTCGTCAGTAACAATGACGAAGCGGCGCTCAAGCAACATGTGCAATCGCTGCGCAGCCACGTCAAAGGCCTGTCCAGCAAGGACTACAGCCGCCTGGAGGGGTTGCACAGCCTCGACTTCGTGCTGCTCTTCGTGCCCATCGAAGCGGCCTTCTCAGCCGCGCTGCAGGCCGAACCCAACCTGTTCCAGGAAGCCTTCGACCGGCAGATCGTCATCGTCAGCCCCACCACCCTGCTGGCGACCCTGCGGGTCATCGACAGCCTCTGGAAGCAAGAGCGCCAAGGCCAGAACGCCCGCGAGATCGCCGAGCGCGCCGGTTGGCTATACGACAAGTTCGTGCTGTTCATTCAGGATTTGGACGAGCTTGGCGCGCGCTTGCAACAAGTCGACAAAGCCTATGCGGCGGCCCGTAACAAACTCTGTGAAGGGCGCGGCAACCTGATCAGTCGTAGCGAGCAGCTCAAGCTGCTCGGCGCTCGCGCCAGCAAGAGTCTGCCGGCCGAGCTGCTCGAGCGCGCCTTGAGCGACGAAGCGCTTACTGAACCAGGCTCAGATGCCGATTGAGCAAGGCGCGTAACGCTGCGGGCTTGACTGGCTTGGCCAAGTAATCAAGGCCAGCGGCATGGACCATGGCGATGGTCTCGTTGCGCCCATCGGCGCTGATCACCACCCCTGGCACCGGCTCACCCAGGCGGGTCCGTAGCCAGGCCATCAGCTCGGTACCGGTGTCGCCATCGTCCAGGTGATAGTCGACCAATGCCAGGTGTGGGCGCATGCCTTGGGCCAGCAACGCTTCACATTCCTCGCGGTTGCGAGCGGTCCAGACCTGGCAGCCCCAACGGCTGAGCAGGCTGTTCATGCCGATCAAGATGCTCGCCTCGTTGTCGACGCACAGCACGTGCAGGCCAGCCAGCGGTTGCCCGGGCTGCTGCTCGGCAGGGGCACTAGGCGCGGCTGTTGCGGCGCTGGCGATTGGCACGCTGACGCGGAACACGCTGCCCTTGCCTGGCCAAGAGCGCACCTCAAGCGTATGCCCCAGCACACGGCACAGGCCATCGGCGATCGCCAGGCCCAGGCCCAGGCCTTTCTCGGCGCGCGTCTGGTGGCTATCCAGGCGCTTGAACTCCTGGAAGATCACCTGCAGCTTGTCGTCGGTAATGCCCGGCCCGCGATCCCATACCTCTAGCCACAGGCGCTCGCCCTGGCGGCGTACGCCGAACAGGATCGGGCTCTTGCCATAGCGCAGGGCGTTGGTGAGGAAGTTCTGCAGCACCCGGCGCAGCAGCTTGATGTCGCTGTTGACCCGCAGGCGACTGCCGCGCAAGCGGAACTCCAGGCCTTTTTCCGCCGCCAGCACTTTGAACTCGGCGCCCAGCGTGTCGAACAGGTCGCTGAGGGCGAAGGGCTTGATGTCCGGGGTGATCTTGCCGTTTTCCAGGCGCGAGATGTCCAGCAGGTCGCTGATCAGCTCTTCGGCAGAGCGCAGCGAGCTGTCCATGTGCTGGACCAGTTGCTGGGCCTCGTCCGACATGCCTTCGGCCTGCTGCGACAACGCCGCGGAGAACAGCCGGGCGGCATTGAGCGGTTGCATCAGGTCATGGCTGACTGCCGCCAGGAAGCGGGTCTTGGATTGGCTGACTGCCTCGGCGCGGCTCTTGGCCTCGGTCAGTGCCTGGTTCAACTGAGACAGCTCATGGGTACGCTCGGCGACCCGCTGCTCCAGCCCTTCGTTGGCTTCTTTGAGCGCCTGCTCAGCCTCGCGGAACGGGGTGATGTCGGTGAAGCTCATGACGAAGCCACCGCCCGGCATCGGGTTGCCGATCAGCTCGATGACCCGGCCATTGGGGAACAGCCGCTCGGAGGTGTGCGCCCGGCCTTGGCGCATCCAGTGCAGGCGCCGCGCCACGTGCACCTGGGCCTCGCCAGGTCCGCACAGGCCGCGCTCGGCGTTGTAGCGGATGATGTCGGCAATCGGCCGGCCCACGCTGATCAAGCCGTCCGGGTAGTTGAACAGCTCCAGGTAGCGGCGGTTCCAGGCCACCAGGTGCAGGTTCTGGTCGACTACGCTGATGCCCTGGTTGATGTTCTCGATCGCTCCTTGCAGCAGGGCGCGGTTGAACTGCAGCACCTCGCTGGCCTCGTCGGCGATGCGCACCACGTCTTCAAGCTGCATGTCGCGGCCTTCGATGGCGGCCTTGACCACTGCCCGGGTCGAGGAGGTGCCGAGCACCCCGGCGAGCAAGCGTTCGGTGTGTTCGATCCAGTCGCCGTCGGCATTCTGGTTAGGGTTGAAACCCTTGCCCTGGCGGTAGGCGAAGCGGATGAAGCTCTGCCGCGCCCGCTCCTCGCCGACGAAGCGCGCCGCGAGCTTGAGCAGGTCATCGATCTGCACCGCCAGCAGCGAGCGGCTGTTGGGCCGGGCGCTGGTCTGCTGGCCGATGAAGCGGCCGGCCTGCCAGTGTTCCGACACCCGTGTGCGCGACAGGATCGATACCCAGGCGAACAGGGTGAAGTTGCCCGCCAGCGACAGCACCACGCCTTGGGTCAATGGGGTGATCGGCAGGTTCAGAGGGTTGCCATGCAGCCAGGCCAAACCTGGGAACAGTTCCAGCGACCAACCCAGGCTATGCGCGGTAATCGGCAGCACCAGGGTGTAGAACCACAGGAAGATACCGGCGGCCAATCCTGCGAACACGCCGCGGCGGTTGGCCTGCTTCCAGTACAGCGCGCCGAGCATCGCTGGGGTCAGTTGGGTGACGGCGGCGAAGGCGATCTGGCCGATGGTCGCCAGGCTTGCGGTAGAGCCGAGCAGGCGGTAGCTGACATAGGCCAGCAGCAGGATGACCACGATAGTCACCCGGCGTACCGAGAGCATCCAGTGGCGGAACGCCTCGAACGGCCGTTCGGCATTCTTGCGCCGCAGCAGCCAGGGCAGCAGCATGTCGTTGGAGACCATGGTCGACAGCGCCACCGCCTCGACGATGACCATGCCGGTGGCGGCCGAAGCGCCGCCGATGAACGCCAGCAGCGCCAGGCTCGGATGGGCTTCAGCCAGCGGCAGGCTGATGACGAACGAGTCGGAGATCACCGTGCCCGGCAGCAGCATCTGCCCCGCCAGGGCAATGGGCACCACGAACAGCGCCGCCAGCACCAGGTACATCGGGAACACCCAGCGCGCCATGCGCATGTCTTGGGCTTCGATGTTTTCCACCACGGTCACATGGAATTGGCGTGGCAGGCAGATGATCGCCATCATCGCCACGCCGGTCTGGACCACCATCGACGGCCAGTTGATGGTCTCCTGCCAGTAGCTCTCCAGGTGCGCCGACTGGCGCGCCTGGGTGAACAGGTCGTCGAAACCGTCGTACAGGTTGAATACCACGAACACGCCCACGGCCAGGAACGCCAGCAGTTTGACCAGCGCCTCGAAGGCAATCGCCAGGACCATGCCGCGATGGTGCTCGGTGACGTCCAGGCTGCGCGTACCGAACACGATCGAGAACAGCGCCAGCACCAGCGACACGACCAAGGCGGTGTCCTGTACGCGGGTACCGGTGGCGTCGGCGTTGGCGCCAATCAGCAGGTTGACCCCGAGCACGATGCCCTTGAGCTGCAAGGCGATATAAGGCAGTACGCCGACCAGGCAGATCAGCGCCACTACCACTGCCAGGCTCTGCGATTTGCCATAGCGCGCGGCGATGAAGTCGGCAATCGAGGTGATATTCTGCTGTTTGCTGATCAGCACCATCTTCTGCACCACTTGCGGCGCGAAGATCAGCAACAGTACCGGCCCCAGATAGATCGGCAAGAACGCCCACAGCTGTTCGGCGGCCTGGCCGACGGCGCCAAAGAAGGTCCAGCTGGTGCAATAGACGGCCAGCGACAGGCTGTATACCCAGGCACGCAGGCGCGGCGGCAACGGCGTGCTGCGGCGATCGCCATAAAAGGCGATGGCGAACATGATGGCCATGTAGGCCAGGGCGACCACGGCGATCAGCCCGCTGGATAACGACATGAAGACTCCGGAGCAAAAAAAACCTACGCGGTCCCGATCAACCAGTCTGGCACGCTGCTCGGGCTTCGTCAGCGCCGACCATGGTCGCAGTGGCAGGACGTCGCAGGGCCCTGAGCCGATATCTAGTGCTTTTGCGTGCCCAGGTAATAAAACACTGCCGCCAGTATCACCGACAACACCAGCAGGTAGAAGGCCGCCACCGGCACCCACTGCCCCAAGGCAAACCCGACGATCACCGGCCCTAGCGCCGCGCCGAGGTTTGACAGGTTCTGCGCGCCATAATAGACCCCGCGCAGATGCTCCGGCGCAATCAGGTCGATGAACATGTATTCGGCCGGAATGACGATGATCTCGCCCAGGGTGAACACCAGCATCGCCAGGCACCAGGCCAGCGCCGAATCAGCCAGGGAGAAGCCCAGCAGCCCGGCGATGAACAGCCCCATCCCGGCCAGCAGCCAGGGCATCAGGCGTTGGCGGCTGATACGCCGGCCAATCAGGTACTGAAGCGCAATCACGGTAACGGCGTTGGTCGTCACCAGGTACCCCACCAGCCGCGCCGCTTCGGCGGGGCTGGCGGTGACCACCAGGTACTGCGACAGGTACGCGGTGAACTGGCCGAACACCACTGCGCTGAGCACCCCACCCAGGGTAAAGCAGACCAGCCGTCGATCCCGCGCCAGGCGCAGGGCCACCTGGCCAAAGCCGGCGCCTGTTTGTCCCGGACTGCTCGCGCGCAACTGCCGATCGCCCAGGCGCGCATAGCAAAGGCACATGCCCAGGCCGATCGCTGCCGAGACCAGAAACGGCAGGTGATCGTCCAGCTCGATCAGCGCCACGCCCAGCAGCGGGCCGATGGCGTAGCCGATATTGCTCAAGGTGTACTTGATGGCGAACACCTCGGCGCGCTCCTCGACCGGCAGCAGCGCGCAGAAGCCCGCTTTGGCGGCAATGTCGACCACCGCCAGGGCCAGGTTGATCAGCACCAGGCAGACGAAGAACAGCAACGCCGAGCGGCTGGCGATAGCCACGCCGAAGGCCAGCGCGAACAGCAGCGTGGCGCTGATTACCAAGGTGTGGTTGCGCAGGGTGTCGACCAGGTGCCCGCCGTACAGACTCAGCAGCGACGCGAGCATCAACGCGCCGCCGATCAGCAGGCCGATCTGGCTGACTGCGAGCTGGAAGTTGTCCGCCAGGTAGACCACCAGGTAGGGCAGGGTAATCGCACGGGCCAAGGTCAGGACGAAGGTGGTCAGCAGCAGCAGGTTGACCGCAGGGGGATAGCGCTTGAGTGCAGCGAGCATTGCCACGTCCTTGTCGTCGGAGTACCGCAGGAAGCCCAGTATAGGTCTCAGTCGACGCCGCCCTCGGCGACGTCTGCATTGCCTACAGGTTCGGTCGGTACGAGAAACCCTGCGCAGCCTGTGCATCGGTAAACGGCGTGATCGTGGACTTCTTGTTCAGCACGCCATTGACCAGGGAACCTGGGAACATCTGGACGGTATTGTTGAAGCGTTCGACCTCACCATTGAAGATGACGATGGCTGCGCCGACGTTTTCCTGCTGTTCGGTAATTTCGCGCATCAGATTGTTCAGCACCTCGGACGCCTTGAGGTCCGGGTAGGCTTCGAAGGCGACCCGCAGCCCGCTCAACAGCGCCTGGGTCGCCTGTTCGGTCTTGGCCAGCGAGTTGCCATCGGCCGCAGCCGGCAACTCGGCAATGGCGCTGCGCAGGCGGGTGATCTCGCCAAGCAGGCTCTGCTCGTACCCTTGATACTGGGTGACTTGCTCCTGCAGGGCATCGAGCACCTTGGTCTTCTGCCGTTCATAGGTCAGCACATCGGCCCAGGCGCGTTGCGCGCGGTTGTGCCCGCCGATGATCGAGTTGTACAGGCCGATCACCGTCAACGACACGATGACGGCGATGACCAGCCCGATGATGACCGGGATATCCATTGTCAGTTCTCCATATGAGGGGTTGCCTGGCGAGGCAGGTTGAAGTTGTCGTCATGCTGCTCGGCAAGCGTGTGGATCGCTTCGAGCAGTTGGGTAAGCGCGGGCAGTGGCACTCCAGCGTCGATCAATGCGTAGAATTCGCTGGGCGAATGCAGGTCGCACGGCAGCTGGAAGCCAAGCAGGTCGCTGTTGTCGAAGCTGATGCACAACCCGCCCTGGTTCAGCGAGAACTCAAGGTTCAATTGGCTGAACCTCGGCTTGAGGCCAAGCAGATGCACAACTGTCACCGGCTTGGCGAAGCGCGCGCAAGCCATGGCGCTGGCACCGGTCAGGGTGAAGGCGCGGTTGAAGTCGGTCGAAGAGGTCTGGTGCTTGTGCTCGAAGTCGATAGCGCTCGGCCCGCCCGAGCGCACGGCAATGCCCTCGATCCAGGGGAAGTCCAGCACCAGGCTGAAGCGATCATGATGGTCGTAGACCACGCGGGTTTGCTGGCGCGTACCGCCTTTGCCGTCCGACACCTCTTCCTGTTCCAGGCGTCTGACCACGTAATGCAGCTGGTAGTAGGCGTATTCGAAACTGTGCAGCGGGCCTTGATAGCGCCCCCGTAGCGCACGGGTAATATCGCGGCTGTGGTTGCCGCGTTGATAATCTTCGAAGTGCTCGCACAGTTGCTCAAGGATCAACCCAGGTGGGCTGTCGATAGGGCTCAGTCCGGCGCTGAACAGGCTTGAGCGTCTGGCCAGGTCAGTGGACAGACCTGACAGCAGGTTGGCCCGCTTGAAGATCGCGCGCAGGCTGAGCACGGTCAGGGTCAGCAACCCTCCTATCACGGCCAGCAACAGCAGGTGGGCTTTGTCCGGGGTGACCTTGGCGGCCCACGTGGTTGCCTGCATGGGGTACTGGTAGCAAAGACCAACGACAACCAGGGTTAGGCTGGCAAGCAGCAGCGTCAGGCACCAGGGCAGGGTATTGTCGAAGCGTAATGGGCCTTTGAAGTCGCGGATCGCCTGCACTGCATGCAGAAGATCTTGTTTGCTGCTGGCGCTTTGCCCAGTCTGGGTAGCGAATTCAATTACGCCCTTCAATTGAGCGTTGTGCGTGCGATTACCCATCGATCCCTTCTGTCATCCTTGAATAGCGCCCGCTACTTGCGACGGGGCTGGCGTCCAGTGCGCGCAGTTTGCCTCAGCCTCCATTTAGCTGCCAGCGTTGCGCGCTACGGATATCAAGCGCGAAGCTGTCGGGCAACTGCAAACCTGACGGCGCAGGTGCAGGGCAATGCTAGCGTGAGGCTTCCAGTAGCTCGAAACGGGCATGCTCGAGGTGCTGCGAGTCCAGGCCGATCATCACGTCGAACTCGCCAGGCTCGGTGATCCATTGCAGGTCCTGGTTGTAGAAGCCCAGCGCGGTCTGGTCGACAGTGAAGGTGATCCGGCGAGATTCACCTGGGGCGAGCAATACCTTCCTGAAACCCTTGAGCTCCTTGATCGGCCGGCTGACTGAGGCTACCCGGTCGCGTAGATACAGTTGCACCACTGTCTCGCCGCTGCGCGAGCCCTGGTTCTTGACGGTGATACTCGCTTGCAGTGACTGACCTGGGGGCAGCTGGTGCGTGGAGAGGCGTAGGCTGGACAAACTGAAGGTGGTGTAGCTCAAACCATAGCCGAACGGGTACAGCGGGGTGGGGTCCAGGTCGAAGTAGCGCGACTTGTATTTGCTCGGTCGCTCCTTGATGAACGGCCGACCGGTATTGAGGGTGTTGTAATGCACAGGCAACTGACCGACCGTGCGCGGAAAGCTGATCGGCAACTTGCCGGAGGGGTTGTAGTCGCCCAGCAGGACATCGGCGATGGCGTTGCCGCCCTCGCTGCCACTGAACCAGGTTTCCAGCACCGCATCGGCCCACTGGCTTTCCTCGACGATGGACAGCGGGCGGCCGTTCATCAACACCAACACCAACGGCTTGCCGGTCATTTTCAAGGCGCGCAGCAGTTCACGCTGCTGCTGGGGCAGGTCGAGGGTGGTTTTGCTGGCGCCTTCATGCGACATCCCCCGCGGCTCGCCGAGTGCGGCGATCACCACGTCAGCCTGCCTGGCAATTGCCAGCGCTTCTGCCAGCAAGGCCGATGGCGGTCGCGGGTCGAGCACTACCTGGTTGTCGGCCAAAAGGTCGAAGGCGGTTGGATTGTCATGAATGTTCGCCCCCAAGGCATACAGCAGCTGTGCACGATCACCCAATGCTGTACGCAGACCCTGGTAGAGACTGACTGCCTGGCTGGGCTGGCCGTTGCCCGGCCAACTGCCAAGGATATCTCGCGAATTGTCAGCCAGCGGGCCGATCAGTGCGACGGTGCCCTGGCGTTTGAGTGGCAGGGTAGCGTAGTCGTTCTTCAGCAGTACCAGCGAGCGTCGTGCAATAGCCCGTGCCTCGCTGCGATACAGCGGATGGCTGAACTGGACAGGTGCAGGCTGCGCGCCTTGCAATCGGCGAAACGGATCCTCGAACAGCCCCATGTCGTATTTCACTGAAAGCACCCGGCGCACCGCCTCATCCAATTGGCTGCGGGCTTGCGCGCTGTGTTCGGTGAGCGTCGGCAGTGCTTGCAGGTAGTAACGGTCGGACATGCTGATCTCGGTACCGGCATCGAGCGCGCGCTGCGCGGCCTGGGCGCCGTCGCCGGCAACCCCGTGGCTGATCAGTTCTTCGACTGCGCCGTGGTCGCTGATGACCAACCCGGTGAAACTCCAGTGCTGGCGCAGCAGGGTTCGCAGCAGCCAGCGGTTGGCCGTCGCTGGCACGCCATTGAGGCTGGTCAGCGCCGTCATCATCGCCCCAGCGCCGGCATCGACAGCAGCTTGGTAGGGCGGTAGATAATCCTGATACAAGCGCTGCGCACTGAGGTCGGTGGTGTTGTAGTCACGGCCTCCTTCAACTGCGCCATAGGCGGCAAAATGCTTGACGCAGGCCATCAGGCTGTCGACTGCGCCGGGCTGCCCTTGAAAGCCGCGGACCATTGTCGCGGCGATGCGCGAGGTCAGGTATGGGTCTTCGCCAAAGCCCTCGGAAATTCGCCCCCAGCGTGGATCGCGGCTGATATCCACCATCGGCGCGAAGGTCATGTCCAGGCCATTGCCAGTGGCTTCGCGCGCGGCCACCCGGGCACTCACGCTAATGGCGTCAAGGTCCCAGCTTGAGGCCAGGCCCAGGCCGATCGGGAAGATCGTGTGGTGACCGTGGACCACGTCGCCCGCGAAAAACAGCGGAATGCCGAGACGGCTGTGCGTCACGGCGTACTCCTGGAAACTGCGCAGCTGTGCCTGTGTCGCCGCAGGGTGGGTGAACATGCTCCCTACGCGCCCTTCGGCCACTGCCTGTAGCGCAGTTGGCGGCGGCAGGTCAGCCCCGGCAAAGCTCATGCGCAACTGGCCAACCTTCTCTGTCACGCTCATGCGTGCCAGCAGGTTGTCGATGAAGGTTGATTTAGCCATGGTGGGTAAAGCGCTGGCTTCGCAGCACGAGGGACTTGCCAGCGCCAGATACAGACTCATCGCCCACGCCAGGAACCTTGTCCCTGTGGCGCCGATCCGTGCCAATCGTCCATCCATCCCTGGGTTTCCAGTCACTGCCCGCAGTCTGCCACAGCTTGGCTAATGTACCTTTGCGCTGCCACTGGTAAAAATCGCAGTTGACAAGCTGGATGTGGCTTTCAACCCTATGCACGCATTCTAATAAGGCATAAGCCCTCCGCGGCTCTATTCAGGGATACGATTGATGAGTCACCCCTCGCAATTCACCTTGCTCGGCAAGCGGCGCTTTCTGCCGTTCTTCATCACCCAGTCGCTGGGCGCCTTCAATGACAACCTGTTCAAGCAGTCGCTGATCCTGGCGATCCTGTACAAGCTGAGCCTGGAAGGTGATCGCTCGATCCTGGTCAACTTGTGCGCATTGCTGTTCATTTTGCCGTTCTTCCTGTTCTCTGCGCTGGCCGGGCAGTTTGGCGAGAAGTTCGCCAAGGACGCGCTGATCCGCATGATCAAGCTGGCGGAGATCGTCATCATGGCCATCGGCGCGGTCGGTTTTGTCAGTAACCACCTAGTGCTGATGCTGCTGGCGCTGTTCGCCATGGGTACTCATTCGGCGCTGTTCGGTCCGGTGAAGTATTCGATCCTGCCGCAGGCCCTGCGCGAAGAAGAGCTGGTCGGTGGCAATGGCCTGGTGGAGATGGGCACCTTCCTGGCGATCCTGGCCGGGACCATCGGCGCCGGGGTGATGATGTCGTCGAGCAACTACGCCACGGTGGTGGCTGGCGGCATCGTCGGCACCGCGGTGCTGGGCTACCTGGCCAGCCGCTGGATCCCGCGCGCGGCAGCGTCGGCGCCAGAGATGAAACTGGACTGGAACATCTTCAAGCAGTCCTGGTTCACCTTGCGCCTGGGCCTGGGGCAGACGCCGGCGGTGTCGCGTTCGATCGTCGGCAACTCCTGGTTCTGGTTCGTCGGCGCCATCTACCTGACGCAGATTCCGGCCTATGCCAAAGACTGGCTGCACGGCGATGAAACCGTGGTGACGCTGGTGCTGACCCTGTTCTCGGTCGGCATCGCCGTGGGTTCGCTGCTCTGTGAGCGGCTAAGCGGACGCAAGGTGGAAATCGGCCTGGTGCCGTTCGGCTCGTTCGGCCTGACCCTGTTCGGCTTGCTCTGGTGGTGGCATTCGGGCGACGTGCCGAGCGGCGCTGTCGCGCACGACTGGCTGGCCCTGCTGGGCATGCACCAGGCCTGGTGGATCCTGGTCTCTATCGTTGGCCTGGGGGTGTTCGGCGGCTTCTATATCGTGCCGCTGTATGCCCTGATCCAGGCGCGCACTGCCGAGGGCGAGCGGGCGCGGGTGATCGCTGCCAACAACATTCTCAATGCGCTGTTCATGGTGGTCTCGGCGATCCTTACCATCGTTTTGTTGAGCCTGGCCGAGCTGAGCATCCCGCAGCTGTTCCTGGTGGTATCGCTGCTCAATATCGCGGTCAACACCTACATCTTCCGCATCGTGCCTGAGTTCACCATGCGCTTCTTGATCTGGCTGCTCAGCCACTCGATGTACCGCGTCGAGCACCGTGATCTGCAGCGCATTCCCGATGAAGGCGCGGCGCTGTTGGTGTGCAACCATGTGTCGTTCGTCGATGCGCTGCTGATCGGCGGCGCGATCCGGCGCCCGGTGCGCTTCGTCATGTACTACAAGATCTACAACTTGCCGGTGCTCAACTTCGTCTTCCGCACTGCTGGGGCGATTCCGATTGCCGGGCGTGGTGAAGATGAAGCGACTTACGAGCGGGCCTTCGCGCGGATCGCCCAGTACCTGGCGGCGGGCGAGGTGGTATGCATCTTCCCCGAAGGCAAGCTGACCGCCGATGGCGAGATCGATGTGTTCAAAGGTGGGGTCAATCGGATTTTGCAGGAGACCCCGGTGCCGGTGATCCCCCTGGCGTTGCAGGGCTTGTGGGGCAGCTTCTTCAGTCGCGATCCGGGCAAGGGCTTGTTCAAGCGGCTGTGGTCGCGGGTGACCCTTGTGGCGGGCGCCGCCATCCCGGTGGAGGCGGCGCAGCCGGAAGCGCTACGCGAGCAGGTCAGTGCTCTGCGCGGCGATCTGCGTTAACAGGTTGGAGGGGGGAGGTCAGCTGGCGCTGACCTTCAGGCCGACCAGGCCGGTGATGATCAGGGCAACGCTGAGCAGGCGGACCAGGGCCATGGATTCACCGAACAGGATGATCCCGGCAATCACCGTACCGACTGCACCGACTCCGGTCCAGATGGCATAGGCAGTACCCAGTGGCAGTTCTTTCATGGCCAGGCCCAACAACCCAAGGCTGATCACCATGGCGCCGACCGTGAGCACGGTCGGCAGTGGCCGGGTGAAGCCGTCGGTGTATTTCAGGCCTACCGCCCAGCCTACTTCAAACAGGCCGGCAAAAAACAGAATGATCCAGGACATGAGTGTGTCTCCATCGTTTGAATGATGGGGCCGTCCCCTGATTGGTCACGCGGTGCGTCGTGAGGTCGTCCTCACAGTGCGCAGTATATTGCCCAATTGCAGGGGGGATGTCCATAGCGCCTTCATCGAGGGGCCCGAGGGAGCAGGTCTGCGATGAAGCTTTTGAAGGCATCAAGGGTTGGCGGGTTTAGCCTCGGCTTCTACTGTTACAGGCTCTTGCATGCGCCGGAACCAGGTCGACAGCAACGCCCCAGAGATATTGTGCCAAACGCTGAACAGCGCACTGGGCACCGCCGCCAACGGCGAGAAATGCGCCGCCGCCAACGCCGCGCCCAGCCCCGAGTTCTGCATGCCCACCTCCAGCGCCAGCGACTTGCGCTGGGCCAGCGGCAGTTTGCACAGCTTGCCGGTCAGATAGCCCAGCAGATAACCAAAGCTGTTGTGCAGCACTACCACCGCCATGATCAGCAGGCCTGACTCGGCGATCTTCGCCTGACTCGCCGCGACCACCGCACAGACGATCATCACGATACTCACCACCGACACCAGCGGCAGCACCTGCACCGCCAGTTGCACCCGCTCACCCAGCAGTTTCTGCGCCACGACACCAAGCACGATCGGCAGCATCACCAGCTGCAGGATCGACCAGAACATGTCCATGAAGGACACCGGCAACCAGGCCGAGGCCAGGAACCAGATCAGCGTAGGGGTGAGCAGTGGCGCCAACAGCGTGGTCACTGCGGCAATCGCCACGGCCAACGCCAGGTCGCCCTTGGACAACCAGACCATCACGTTGGACGCCGTGCCGCTCGGGCAGCAGCCGACCAGGATCACGCCGACGGCGATCTCCGGCGGCAGGTGAAACAGCTGGCACAGCAACCAGGCCATGCCTGGCATGATCACGAAGTGCGCCACCACACCCAGGGCCACGCGCCAGGGTTGGCGGGCGAGGGCGGCGAAGTCGTCGAGTTTGAGGGTAAGACCCATGCCGAACATCACCAAGCCCAGCAGCGGCACGATGGCTACTTTCAGGGCGATGAACCATTGCGGCTGAAGGAAGGCCAGGCAGGCGAACAGCAGCACCCAGATGGCGAAGGTGTTGCCGACGAAGCGGCTGAAAGCGGCGAGGGCACGCATGGGTAGATCCTTATTCTTTTAATCGGCGTAGTTGGGGCTGCTTTGCAGCCCTTCGCGGGCAAGCCCGCTCCCACAAGGACCGCGCCGTTCTGAAGGGCAGCGTAATCCCTGTGGGAGCGGGCTTGCCCGCGAAGGGCCGCAAAGCGGCCCCAAAATGCTACTGCGACAACGCTCAGACCCCTTGCGGAATCTCTTCGCCACCCAACGCCTCGAACAGCGCCGGCAGGAACTCGGTAAAGGTCATCATCATCAGCAGGAAGCTGGCATCGAACTGCTGCTGCGCTTCATCACCGCCATCCTGCTCGGCCTGCTCTTGCAGCAGCTCCTCGAACTTCAGGCGCTTGATCACGGTCTTGTCGTCGAGTACGAACGACAGCTTGTCCTGCCAGGCCAGGGCCAACTGAGTCACCACCTTGCCGGTGCCCAGGTGCAGTTGGATCTCGTCGCTTTTCAGGTCCTGGCGCTTGCAGCGAACGATGCCGCCGTCTTCATGGGTGTCACGCAGTTCGCACTCGTCCAGCACATAGAAGTCTGGCGCGGCGGCTTGCGACTTGACCCAGTCGGTCATGGTCGCGCTCGGGGCGATCTTCACGGTCACCGGCCGCACCGGCAGCGAACCCATCACTTCGCGCAGGGTCGACAGCAGGTCTTCGGCGCGCTTGGCGCTGGCCGAGTTGACCAGGATCAGGCCCAGGCGCGGGGCGATGGCGGCGAAGATCATCGAGCGGCGAATGAAGGCACGCGGCAGGAAGGTCTGGATGATGTCATCCTTGATCTGGTCGCGTTCCTTCTTATAGACCTTGCGCATCTGCTCGGTCTCGATTTCCTCGACCTTCTCTTTGACCGCGTCGTTGACCACGCTGCTGGGCAGGATGCGTTCTTCCTTGCGTGCGGCGATCAGCAGGAACTCACCGCTGACATGCACCAGAGGAGCGTCTTCGCCTTTGCCGAACGGCGCGACGAAACCGTAGGTGGTCAGCTCCTGGCTGGCGCATGGGCGGGCCGGCTTGCTGGCCAGGGCGGCTTCCAGTGCCTCAGGCTCGAATGGGACTTCCTGGGTCAGGCGATAGGTCAGCAGGTTCTTGAACCACATGAGGGTAGATCTCTCCTTAATGCATAAGGCGGGCATTATTCTCCGACTGGTGCCATGCGGCCAACCCTGTCAGAGCGCCATCAGCCACTTATTAGTAAGGAAAAGGGCGGTTGCGCTAGGTCCTTGAAAGCCCTGCAAAAAATTTTTAAAAAAGTGCTTGCCAGGGTGGTACGTCCTCCGTAGAATGCGCGCCACACCGAGACGAAGGGTGATTAGCTCAGCCGGGAGAGCATCTGCCTTACAAGCAGAGGGTCGGCGGTTCGATCCCGTCATCACCCACCACTCGATGTATAGCGCAGCGGTAGTTCAGTCGGTTAGAATACCGGCCTGTCACGCCGGGGGTCGCGGGTTCGAGTCCCGTCCGCTGCGCCATATTCAGCTTCAAGGGCCCACTGAACACCCTGAAGCAACAGAGAAAGCGACCTTAGGGTCGCTTTTTTTGTTTCTGGCATTGCGTCAGAATGCCCCTGTCCGCCGGAAGCGGCCAGCAGGTTCCGCTCCGGCTCTTCACCGCAAGCAAGAGACCGACCATGCAGGATGCCAGTACCTCTCACTCCCCCGCAGTTGCCACGCCATTGCTGGGCATCGACCTGGGCACCACCAATAGCCTGATTGCCGTCTGGCAAGACGGGCAAGCGCGGCTGATCGCCAACGCCTTGGGCGAGGTGCTGACGCCGTCGGTGGTCAGTGTCGATGACGATGGCAGCATTCTCGTAGGCAAGGCCGCCAAGGCGCGCTTGACCACCCACCCGCAGCGCACGGCCGCCGCGTTCAAGCGTTTCATGGGCAGCGACAAGCGCTTCGAGCTGGGCGAGCATCGCTTCACCCCTGAAGAGTTGTCGGCACTGGTCCTGGGCGCGCTCAAGCAAGATGCCGAAGCCTATCTGGGCTGCCCTGTGAGTGAGGCGGTGATTTCGGTGCCCGCCTACTTCAGCGACGAGCAGCGCAAGCGCACGGTTTTCGCCGCCGAGCTGGCTGGGTTGAAGGTACAGCGGCTGATCAACGAACCGACCGCTGCGGCAATGGCCTATGGGCTGCATGAGCAGAAATTCGAGCGCACCCTGGTGTTCGACCTGGGCGGTGGCACCTTCGACGTCACCGTGCTGGAGTACGCGCTGCCGCTGATCGAGGTGCATGCTTCCACCGGCGACAACTACCTGGGCGGCGAAGACTTTACCGATGCCTTACTGCTGGCGTGCTTGCGCGATTGGAATCTCAAGCTGGACGACCTGCAGCCGCAGGCGCTGGCCAGCCTGCATGACGCCATCGAGCAGTTCAAACATGAATTGGGCGAGGGCTACTGGACCCTGAGCTGGAACGGCGATGCGCAGCCGCGCCAATGGCAACTCGATGAACTCAAGCTGCAAGCGATCTGGGCGCCATTGCTGGCCCGGGTGCGTGCGCCGATCGAGCAGGCCCTGCGTGACGCGCGCTTGAGCCCCAAGGAGCTGGACAGCCTGGTACTGGTCGGTGGCGCGACGCGCATGGCGCAGGTGCAGCAGCTGGTGGCCAAGTTGTTTGGCCGGTTGCCGTATCGGCACCTGGACCCGGACACCATCGTCGCCCTCGGCGCTGCCAGCCAGGCGGCGTGCAAGGCACGAGACGAGGCTATCGATGAGCTGATTCTCACCGATGTCTGCCCCTACACCCTGGGCATCGCCGCCCAGCGTGGCGGGGAGAGCAGCGGGGCGTTTTCGCCGATCATCGAGCGCAATACCGTGATCCCGACCTCGCGGGTCGAGCGCTTCTATAGCAGCCATGCCGATCAGAAAGTGGTGCGCATCGCTGTGTATCAGGGCGAGCGGCCTTGGGTGCGCGACAATATTCTGGTGGACAGCTTCGAGATCCCGTTGCAGCAGACCGGGCAGATTCAGTCGCTGGATGTGCGTTTTAGCTACGACATCAATGGCTTGTTGGAGGTGGATGTGACCTTCCAGGAAACCGGTCAGAAGCACAGTCACAGCATCGACCGTAGCCCGACCGGGTTGGATGAGCCGGCGCGCCAGGCCAGCCATGAGCGGCTGTCGCGGCTGAAGATTCACCCGCGCGATGCGCTGCCCAATCGCACCTTGTTGGCGCGCTTGGAGCGGGCGTGGATGCAGAGCCTGGGCGAAGAGCGGGAGTTGATTGGCAGTTGGCTGGATGCGTTCAATACCGTGCTGGCGGGGCAGCAGGCCGGGGAGATCAGTCGCCAGCGCCAGCAACTGAGCCAAGCGTTGGATGAGTTGCGCTATTGACAGTGTTGGGGCCGCAACGCGGCCCCCGCTGCTCATCGTTCAACCGTTCAAACGCCGCAACGTCGCCTGCAACCCACCGTCCAGCTGCTGCGCCTTACCCGGCGGCGGCCCATAACGATTGGGCAGCTTGTCCCCCGGCAGCCCCAGCAACATCAGCGGCAACACCGGCAACACCCGGCTGACCACCAGCAGCAACAGCAGCGCCGGCACCCCTTGGCCAATGTCACGCAAGCGCCTGAGAAAGCCGCTAACCAACAGCAACCCCATCACCACCACGATCATGGGCGCAGTCAGCATGAAGCTTCCGCACAACGCAATCGCGCCCAGGTGCAAGGCAAAGCCTGTGCGGTTGAGCCGGCTCTTGAGCTTCCACACCGCCCAGAACGGCGCGGGTGCCTGCTTGAGATCGTTGCGCAGCATACGCTCGCTCCACGACAGCAAGGCCATGATCGCGCAGCGCAGGCCTGGATCGAGCTCGGCGTCGTCCTTGGCTTTTTGCAGGGCGCGCAGCAACCGGGTCTTGGGCGGGGCGCAGTGGTTGAGCAGGCTGTCCAGCGCATCCAGGGCCTCGTTGAACGGGCGGCTGGCGACGCCCTGCTTGTGCAACAGGTCAGCCGGCGGATGCTTGGTCTTGCCCTCGACCAGATTGCGCCGCAGCGGTTCGTACCCGTAGTCCTCGATGTACAACGCCTCGATGCGGTTGCGCAGGCGCGTGCGTTGCTCCTCGTCCAAGCTGCGGTCGTGATAGAGCACCGCGCAGAACAGCAGTTTGCCCAGCGGGTAGTCGTCGAGCACGTTGGGCTCGTTTTCCAGGCTTGCCAAGAGCTGCGCGGCGCTGGGCAGGTGGGCACTGTCGAGCAGCGTGCGCAAGGTCAGCATCTGGTTGGCCACTAGCGCTTGTGCCGGATCGGCGCTGTCCAGCGCGCCGAACAGGCCGTTGCTGCCGTCTGGGCTGGCCAGGGTTTGCAGCAGCACGCCATGCAGCGGGGCGAATGGATGCTCGGCGGGGTAGTGCAGTTGGCCGGGCAACTGCGCCGGTATCAAGCTCAGCCAGCGCGTCGGGTGTTCGAGCAGGGCGAGCATGAACAATTGCTGGCGATGCCAGTTCCAGGCGGCTTCGCCATCAGGCATCGGCGGCAGCAACAGGCCGCGCTCGGCGAGTTTGTCCTGTGTTTGCAGGGCGAAGGGGACGGTGAACATGCGCCGCATCTCGAAGTTGCGGTTGAGGCTGTGCAGTGCTGGTGCGCCGTAGTTGCGCATGCGCCGCAGCCACTCGCGGCACGCCGGGTGCAGCTGTTGCGTGGCGAGCGCCTCCGGCAATGACGCGGCAGGGTCTTCACGCTGGCAGAACTGCACCAGGGCCTGCACCACCGGTGCCTGTTGCAACCAGTGCAGTTGTTGCTCGGCCTGGCGTTGGAAGCCTTCCAGGATCAAGGCGTCGAGGGCATCTTCGCCGGGCGTTTGCGCAAGGATCTGCCGTAACAGCTCGGCTTCACCGCGCTGCAAGGCCCAGGCATACCAGTACAGCCGGTGCAGGGCGCGGTCTTGCGCCTCTGTCGGTTCATCCAGCAGCAGGGCCAGCAACGGCAGTTCATCGTCGCCGTCCAGGCGCCAGTCGATGAACTGGCTGGCGATACCGCCCAGCTCCAGGCGCGAGGCTTGCAGCCAGCGCGCCAGGGTTTGCGGGTTTTGTGCCGGGGTGCCCAGCAGCTGCGCAGGATCGGCTAGATCCTCGGGCCAGGAAACGGGCTGCGACACACTGTCGAAGGCCTGGATCAGCAGCGGCAGGCGTTGCGACTGGTACTGCGTGCAGAACTCGATCAGCCAGCGCTCGGCCTGCGGATGGCGGTGTTCGCGCCACAGCTGCAGCCAGCAGTCCATCGCCTGCTGCTTGGCACCCAGGGCGTCGGCCTGGCAGGCCAGCAGGTAGAGCAGGTCCTGGTCGTCCGGGGCCTGGCGTTGACGCTCTAGCAGCAGCGCATGCAGGGTTTGGCTGGCGACCCCTGCCTGGCTGAACTGCACCAGCAGGCGCTGGATCAAGCCCTGATCGTCGGGGAAGGCCAGGCAGGTGTGGGTTTGGGCGAACTGTGCGTACTCGAACAGCGGCCGTTGCTGGAAGCAGTACTCCAGGCTGCGGAAGTACCATAGCGCCTCCAGCTGCGCCGCCGGCGGCCAATCGCGCATCAGTCCGGTGTCGAATGGATCGGGTTGCTCCAGGCGCTGGAGGAAGGCTTCCACCTCGTGTGGATCTTCCAGGCGCAGCAGTTGTTCGGCCCAGCCCAGGCGCTGGGCCAGCAGGCCGACACAGCGGTGCGAGATCGGCCCGCAGTTGCGCAGTTCGTGCAGCAGGCGCCAGCTCAGCGCTTCCAGATCGTCCAGCGGCAACTCGTCGAGCTCGGCGATGTATCCCTGCCAGGCGACCGGATCGAAGCGCAGGGCAGGCTCTTCCAGCAGGCGGTGGAAGGCCTGCAACGCAGGGTGTGGTGCGTCATCCCGGGCCGCGGCGTCAGGTTCGGAGGCGGCGCTCGATTCACCTTCGCGGGCCAGGCGCAGGGCCTCTTCATAGGCCTCGCGCAGTGCTTGGAAACCTTGCGGGTCGGTTTCTGGGTGGTGCGACGGCAGCAGGCCACGGTAGGCCTGGCGGATGCTGTTCAGGTCCTGGGTCGGTTCCAGGCCCAGGCGTATCCAACAACTCATGACCAGCAGTCCTCTTCCAGTGAGGCAGGGCGTTGCGGTTCGGGCAGCTCCAGGTCCCACGGCAGGCTGGCCAGCAAGTCGCTGGCGCCGTGGCGCAGGTTGAGCACGATGCAGCGGTTCCAGTGTTCGCTACCTTGGCGTTCGAGTTCGGCGGCCAGGGTGTCGTCGCTGCTGTCGGAGGCATTCCACAGCGCCTTGCCGATCAGGTAGCCGGCCAGGTAACTGTCCCAGCGGTTGTAGTAGTGACGGGCGCGCAGGGCCAGGCGGTAATGCAGGTAGAGGCTTTCATCGAGTGTGATGAAGTCCTTCTTGAGCCCGGCCCGCAGCAGAAAACTCATCCGCCCCAGGTCCCACGCGCGGGTGCCACCGGGGCCGCAGTCGGGGAAGGTGCGGGCGGCGTATTCGTGCTTGATGCGTTCGCGCAGTGGCAGGCTGGCCAGCAGCGCCTGCCACTCGCTCGGCAGGCGGCGCTGGAATTGCCAGTAGGCTTCGGTCAGCTCGGTGGCGTGGCCGTTATCGGCCATGCCGAGCATGTCCAGCAATTGCGCCCGGTTGCTGATGCCCCACCAGCGTTCGAGGTCAGTCTGATCGTCGCCTTCGAAGTACTGCGCGGCGGTGTAGCTGGCGCCATTGAGGGCGGCCATGGGGGCGGACAGGGCATGCAGCCAGTGCTGCGCGGTTTCTTCCATGAGGGGGCTCCTGGGCCGGCTCGAAACAGAAAAGGCGGCCGGCCTTGCTGGGGGCGATTGTAGAGAGCGAGGGGTGCGGGGGCAAATGTCGCTGGTTGGCTTTTGGGGTGGCTGTGCCGGCCTTATCGCGGGGCAAGCCCGCTCCCACGGGAGTGGCATTGTTTGTGGCCTATCACCGGGCACACTGGGCAACGCGCAATCAGTGCAGAACCCTGTGGGAGCGGGCTTGCCCGCGAAGAGGTCTAGGCGATTTGACTGGCTGAAACGAAACGCCCCAACTCTTCATCGCGCAAGGTCAGCACTTCAAAGCCGTCGGCAGTCACTGCCACGGTATGTTCCCACTGCGCCGACAAGCCGCCATCGCGGGTAATCACTGTCCAGCCATCTTTGAGCGTGCGCGTGCCACGCGCGCCCTGGTTGATCATCGGCTCGATGGTAAACACCATCCCTGGCTTGAGCTTCAGGCCCATGCCGCGCTGGCCGTAGTGCAGCACCTCCGGTCCTTCGTGCATCTGTTGGCCAATGCCGTGCCCGCAGTATTCGCGCACCACGCTGTAGCCGGCGGCCTCGGCATGGCTCTGGATGGCATGGCCAATGTCGCCCAGGGTGGCGCCGGGGCGCACTTGCTCGATGCCTTTGCACAGCGCGTCATAGGTTGTGTCGACCAGGCGTTGGGCGTCTTCGCTGATCGCGCCGATGCGGTACATCTTCGACGAGTCGGCGATGTAGCCCGCTTGCTCCAGGGTGATGTCGACGTTGATGATCGAGCCTTCCTTGAGCACTTCGTCAGCCTTGGGGATGCCATGGCACACCACGTGGTCGACCGAGGTGTTGAGCGAGTAGGGGAAACCGTACTGGCCCTTGCTTGCTGGCCGGGCGCGCAGGGTCTGGACGATGAACGCCTCGGCGCGGTCGTTGATCTGCAGGGTGGTGACGCCGGGGCGGATGAAGCCGTCGAGGTCGGCGAACACCTGGGCCAGCAACTGGCCGGCGCGGCGCATCAGGTCGAGTTGCTCGGGGGTCTTGAGGATCACCTGGGACATTGGGGCTATGCGAATCTCGGTTGAATAGGCGTTTACAGCATATCCCCAGGCTGGTTGCCGGTGCTACCGGTTGGTGCGCAGCTCACCAACTCGGTGCAAGGCCGCTGCCAGGGCTGCACCCACTAGGAGGGTGGCGGCGCCGCAAATCCAGGTGGGCAGGGCGGGTATGGCAGTGTTGGCCTGCGCGAAACCGCAACTGGCCCAGGATTTGCTCAATCCCCTGTACCCGGGTCGTCAATGCCGATGGCCCACCTCTTTTCACGACAAAGGCGCCGTGTTGCCCCGCTTGCTTAGGCAAGCCCAGGGCAGCCGGCGCCTTTTTCGTTTTTGCCGGGAGAAGCCGATGGCCACTAGCCAAGTGCGCAGCGTTTGCCCTTATTGCGGGGTAGGGTGCGGCATCGTCATGTCGGTGGAAAATGGCCAGGTGCAGAAGATCGCGGGCGATAAACAGCACCCCGCCAACTTTGGTCGCCTGTGCACCAAAGGCCTGACCGCGCACCTGCCGCTAACCGCCGCTGGGCGCATGGCCAATGCCTACGTCCGTCAGCAGCGCGCCCAGCAGCCGGTGCGCAGCAGCTTGGACGCGGCGATCGAGCAGGCCGCCGCGCGCCTGCGCGCAATCATCGACGAGCATGGCCCGGATGCCGTGGCGCTGTATGTCTCCGGGCAGATGTCGCTGGAGGCGCAATACCTGGCCAACAAACTGGCCAAGGGCTTTATCCGCACCCGCCATATCGAGTCCAACTCGCGCCTGTGCATGGCCAGTGCCGCCAGCGGCTATAAACAATCGCTGGGCGCCGACGGCCCGCCCGGCAGCTATGAGGATTTCGAGCAGGCAGAGGTGTTTCTGGTGATCGGCGCGAACATGGCCGATTGTCACCCGATCCTGTTCCTGCGCCTGCTCGACCGGCTCAAGGCCGGGGCCAAGCTGATCGTCGTCGACCCGCGGCGCAGTGCCACGGCCGACAAGGCCGAGCTGTTCCTGCAACTGCGTCCCGGCAGCGACCTGGCCCTGCTCAATGGCTTGCTGTACCTGTTGCACCAGAACGGCCACACCGATGCCGAGTTCATCGCTCGCCACACCGAAGGCTGGAGCGATCTGCCCAGCTTTCTTGAGGACTATCAACCCGAGCGCGTGGCGGCCCTGACCGGGTTGTCCGAGGCTGACATCCGCCAGGCCGCACAGTTGATCGGCAGCGCCAACAACTGGATGAGCTGCTGGACCATGGGCCTGAACCAGAGCATTCACGGCACCTGGCACAGCAATGCACTGTGCAACCTGCACCTGGCAACGGGCGCCATCTGCCGCCCCGGTAGCGGACCGATGTCGTTGACCGGTCAGCCCAATGCCATGGGCGGGCGCGAGATGGGCTACATGGGCCCGGGCCTGCCGGGCCAGCGCTCGGCGTTAGTGGCCGCAGACCGGGCGTTTGTCGAGGTGCAGTGGCAACTGCCCGCTGGCAGCCTGCGCAGTGAGGGTGGCGAAGGCACGGTAGCGCTGTTCGAGCAGATCAAGGCGGGCGAGGTGAAAGCCTGTTGGATCATCTGCAGCAACCCGGTGGCCAGCGTCGCCAACCGCCAGCAGGTGATCGACGGCCTAGGCCAGGCGCAGTTGGTGATCAGCCAGGATGCCTTCCTCGACACCGAGACCAACCGCTATGCCGACATTCTCCTGCCCGCGGCGCTGTGGGCCGAAGGCGAGGGCGTGATGATCAACAGCGAGCGCAACCTGACCCTGATGCCGCGCGCCGTCGACGCCCCAGGTGAAAGCCAGGAAGACTGGCGGATCATCGCCCGCATCGCCTGCGCCATGGGCTACGCGGACGCATTCGATTACGCCGATGCCGAGGCGGTGTACGACGAGATCCGCCGCTTCCACAACCCCACCACGGGGTATGACCTGCGCGGTATCCGCTATGCCGACCTGCGCCAGCGCCCACGGCAATGGCCCAGCGCACCGGGCCGCGAAGATGATCGCAGCCCGCTGCGCTACCTCAATGACGGCAGCAGTCAGCCGCTGCTGCGTGACGCGCAGGGTCTGCAACCGGCGCTGGCATTCCCCACCGCCAGCGGCAAGGCGCGTTTCTTTGCCCGGCCGTGGTTGCCGGCCGCCGAGCTACCGGACGATGACTATCCCTTCGTGCTCAACACTGGCCGTGTGCAGCATCAGTGGCACACCCTGACCAAGACCGGCAAGGTCGCGAGCCTGAACAAACTCGAGCCGGGTCCCTTCGTCGAGATCAACCCCGAGGACGCCCAGCGCCTGGGGATCGCCGAGCACGATCAAGTTGCGATCCGCTCGCGCCGTGGTCAGGCGCTGTTGCCTGCGCGCGTCACTGACCGGGTCATGGCTGGCGGTTGCTTTGCGCCGTTTCACTGGAACGACTTGTACGGCGAGCAATTGGCGATCAATGCCGTGACCTCTGATGCGCTCGACCCAACCTCACTGCAACCGGCCTACAAGCACTGCGCCGTGGCCCTGGAACGGGTCAGCGGTGCACGCATCGATGCCGTGGACTTGACCACTGTCGCCCCTTCGGAGCCTGCCAGCATGCCGCTAGCCACCCTCAATCGTCTGCTCGGCCTGGATAGCTTGCCAGCCCCGGCCCTGGCCGAGGATGAGCGGCATTATCTGCAAGGTTTTTTGCTCGGCCTGGGCCAAGCGCGCCCGCAAGGAGTGCCCAGCCTGCCCGCCACGGCACCGCTGGCGCCGGCCCGGCGCCTGTTTGTCGATGGCTTGCTGGCCGGGCTGTTCGTCCAGCCCCAGGCGCTGCCGAGCGCCTTGCCCGAAACCGCCCCGCACCGGGTGCTGTGGGCGTCGCAGACGGGTAACGGCGAGGCCCTGGCCGATCGTTGCGCGCAGCGCTTGCGTGCCGCCGGGCTGGCCGTGGAGCTCAGTTGCATGGAAGCGGTCACGCCCAGCCAACTGCAAGGCGCCGCCAGTGTGCTGCTGATCGCCAGCACCTTTGGCGACGGCGAGGCGCCCGATAGCGGCGCGGCGTTCTGGCAAGCGTTGCAGGGTGAGCAGGCCATTGATTGCGCTGAACTGCCCTACGCGGTGTTGGCCTTGGGCGATTCGAGCTATGGCCAATTCTGTGGCTTCGGGCGCAAGCTCGATGAGCGCCTGGCGCAACTGGGTGGGCGCCGGCTGCTGGCGCGGGTCGATTGCGAACCGGATTTCGACCAGGCCTTTGCCGCTTGGCTCGACGCGCTGCTGGCCGAGCTGGGCCGTGTCGCGCCGCTGCCAGCGGCCATCGAGCCTGAGCCACTGGCCGCCTATGGCAAGCGCCAGCCTTGGTCGGCGCAGTTGCTGGAGAACCGCCTGCTCAATGGCCCTGGTGCGAGCAAGGAAACCCGGCAGCTGGTATTTTATCTGGCAGGCAGCGGCTTTACCTATCAGGTCGGAGACGCCCTTGGCGTGTGGCCGCGCAATTGTCCGCAGTTGGTCGAAGAGCTGCTGGCCTTGATCAAGCTCGACGCCAGCACCACGGTCGAGTTGCAGGGGCACCCCGCCATGTCATTGGCGAGCGCTCTGGAACAGCATCTGGAGATCGCTCGGGTCACCTCCCAGCAGCTACACGTGTTCAGCGAAACCGCCGCTGATTTGCGTCGTTTGCTACAGCCTGAACACAGCGCCGAGCTCAGGGACTGGTTGTGGGGGCGGCAGTTGGTCGATGTGCTGCGCGAGTTTCCCCAGCAATTGCCGTTGGCCACCTGGCTTGAGCTGCTCAAGCCATTGCAACCGCGCCTGTATTCGATCAGCTCAAGCCCCAGGGCTCACCCTGAACAAGTTCACCTGACCGTGTCGACGGTGCGCTATGGCCAGCGCAAGGGTGTGTGCTCGGCGTTTCTTGCCGATCGCGCCGAAGCGCTCAAGGTGGCAATCTTCCCCCAGGTCTCCAGGCATTTTCGCCTGCCCGAGGATGACGCCGTGCCGATCATCATGGTCGGTCCGGGCACCGGTATTGCGCCGTTCCGGGCTTTTCTGCAAGAGCGCCAGGCCAGGGGCGCGAGCGGGGGGAATTGGTTGTTCTTCGGTGAACAGCACCAGGCCTGCGACTTCTATTACCGCGACGAGCTGCTGGCTTGGCAAGCCAGTGGCCACTTGCGTTTGGACACGGCGTTTTCCCGTGATCAGGCAGAGAAGATCTACGTTCAACAGCGCATGCGCGAACAAGGCGCGGAGCTTTGGCGTTGGCTACAGCAGGGGGCCTATTTCTATGTCTGTGGCGATGCCCTACACATGGCCAAGGATGTCGATGCGGCGTTGCGCCAGATCGTGGCCGAGCAGGGTGGCCTGAGCGCCGAGGCGGCGGCTGCCTATGTCGAGGCGTTGAGCAAGGACAAGCGCTACCGCCGTGATGTGTACTGAATGCCCCATGATGGGGAGTGATGCACTTTGGCTGTGCGATTTTTCGCAGATCGAGGTTGCCCGTACCGGCCTCTTCGCGGCGGTTCGGCGCCCCGACAAGCCCATACCCAGGGGCCGGGTCGATTACAGGGGCTGAGGCTTGCAGGGCCATGTGGGAGCGGGCTTGCCCGCGACGAGGCCAGCAGGTGCAACGCATGAAAAATGCTCCCTGCACAGTCAGCACATCAAATTGGCACACTCCCTGCTTTTACTCTTGTACAACCCGCCCCACTGATCAACGGCGATCACTCAGGGGCCTCACACTGATGAGAACAGGCAAAGGCGCCTGGAGCTTCGGCTCCAGGCGTTTTTTTTTGTCTTTACGGCGGCCAACCCCGCCAACCGTGATCGAGGATCGGCTATGAAGGCAACAGCGAGCGGCGAACATCTACAGCGACTGGTCATCGTCGGCAACGGCATGGTCGGTCACCACTGCGTCGAGCAACTGGTCGAGCGTGGCGCCCTGGCCCGTTTCGAGGTGCGGGTGTTTGGCGAAGAGCGCCAGCGCGCTTACGACCGGGTACACCTGTCGGAGTACTTCGCCGGCAGCGATGCTGAAACCTTGGCCATGTGCCCCAGTGATTTCTACGGGGGCCACGGCGTGCACCTGCACCTGGGCGAAGCGGTCGTCGAGATCGACCGCGAGCGTTGCGAGGTGGTCACCGCCGAGGGCCGTTACGGCTATGACCAACTGATCCTGGCTACCGGCTCCTACCCGTTCGTGCCACCCATCGAGGGATCCACCGGCACTGCGCGACTGGTCTACCGCACTTTGGATGACCTCGACGCCATCCGCACGGCAGCCGCTGATGCCCGTCGCGGGGTGGTGGTCGGTGGCGGCTTGCTCGGCCTGGAAGCGGCCAACGCGCTGAAATCCCTTGGCTTGGAAGCGCACGTGGTGGAGTTCGCCCCGCGCCTGATGCCGGTGCAACTGGACGGCGAGGGCGGCGCGGCGCTCAAGGCGCAGATCGAAGCCCTCGGTGTTGGCGTGCACCTGTCGCGTGCCACCCAGTCGATCAGTGCCGGCGAAGCCTACCGCTACCGGATGAATTTCGACGGTGGCGAGTTCCTTGAAACCGACCTGATCGTGTTCTCCGCCGGTATTCGCCCGCAAGATGCCCTGGGCCGCAGCTGCGGCCTGGAAATCGCCCCGCGCGGTGGGGTGGTGATCGACAACGACTGCCGCACCAGCGACTCGCAGATCTTCGCCATCGGTGAATGCGCCTCGTGGAATGGCTGCGTGTTCGGCCTGGTTGCGCCGGGCTACAGCATGGCGCGCAACCTGGCTGCGCGGCTACTCGGGGAGGCCAGCAGCCCGTTCACCGGCGCCGACATGTCGACCAAGCTCAAGTTGCTCGGCGTCGATGTCGGCTCGATCGGCGATGCCCACGGTGCCACGCCCGGCTCGCGCAGCTATCGCTTCATCGACGAAGCCAATGCGGCCTACCGCCGCCTGGTGGTCGATGCCAGCGGCAAGCATGTGCTCGGTGCGGTACTGGTCGGCGACAACAGCTACTACGACACCTTGCTGCAGTACTGCCAGAACGGCATCGCCCTACCTGCCGACCCGGCCGCGCTGATTCTGCCGCAAGGCGCTGGCGCACCCGCCTTGGGCGCCGATGCGCTGCCCGACAGCGCGACCATCTGCTCGTGCCACAACGTCAGCAAAGGCGCAGTCTGCGCCGCCATCGACAGCGGCTGCGCGGACCTTGCCGCAGTCAAGAGTTGCACCAAGGCCGCCAGCGGCTGCGGCGGCTGCGCGGCATTGCTCAAGCAGGTGTTCGAACACGAACTCAGCGCCCGCGGCGTCACTGTCGACAAGAGCCTTTGCGAGCACTTTGCCTACACCCGCCAGGAGCTCTATAGCCTGGTTCGGGTCGAAGGTATCCGCACGTTCAATGAGTTGCTCGAACGCCACGGCAAGGGTCATGTCGGTTGCGACATCTGCAAGCCAGCGGTGGGCTCGATCCTCGCCTCATGCTGGAACCAGCCGATCATGGACCCCGCACTGGTGCCGCTGCAGGACACCAACGACACCTTCATGGCCAACATGCAGAAAAACGGCACCTACTCGGTGGTGCCGCGCATCCCCGGTGGTGAGATCACCCCGGACAAACTGATCGTGATCGGCCAGGTGGCGAAGAAATACGACCTCTACACCAAGATCACCGGCGGCCAGCGCATCGACCTGTTCGGCGCCCAGTTGCACGAGCTGCCGCTGATCTGGGGCGAGCTGATCGAGGCCGGCTTCGAGACCGGGCATGCCTACGGCAAGTCGACTCGCACGGTGAAATCCTGCGTCGGCAGCAACTGGTGCCGCTACGGCGTACAGGACAGCGTCGGCATGGCCCTGCGCCTGGAAGATCGCTACAAAGGCCTGCGTTCGCCGCACAAGCTCAAGTTCGCGGTGTCCGGCTGCACCCGCGAATGCGCCGAAGCGCAGAGCAAGGACATTGGCGTGATCGCCACCGACAAGGGCTGGAACCTCTATGTGTGCGGCAACGGCGGCATGCGCCCGCGCCACGCCGAACTGTTCGCCATCGACCTGGACGACGACGCGCTGATCCGCACCATCGACCGCGTGCTGATGTTCTACATCCGCACCGCCGACAAGCTGCAGCGCACCTCGGTCTGGCGCGAGAGCCTGGAAGGCGGCCTGGATTACCTAAAGGCGGTGATCCTCGACGACAGTCTGCAACTGGGCGCCGAGCTCGAAGCGCAGATGCAGCATGTGGTCGACCAGTATGAGTGCGAGTGGGCCAACGCCCTCAACGATCCCGAGAAACTCAAGCGCTTCCGTACCTTCGTCAATGACCGGCGCGCCGACCCGGACGTGCACTTCGTCCGCGAACGCGAACAACGCCGACCTGCTAGCGCGCTGCACCTGATCCCCACTGTCGAGGAGGCTGTCTGATGAACCTGTCCAATGCTGCTGTTGCGCAACACGCCCACTGGCGGGCGGTGTGCCAGGTGCACGACCTGGTCGCCGATTCTGGCGTAGTGGTGTGGCTCGAAGGCGAGCAGGTCGCGCTGTTCTACCTGCCCAATCAAGAGCAGGCGTTGTACGCCGTCGACAATCGCGACCCGCGCTCGGGGGCGAACATCATCGGCCGCGGCTTGATCGGCAGCATCGGCGGCGAGCTGATGGTCGCCGCGCCGTTGTACAAGCAGCACTTCAGCCTGCACAGCGGGCGCTGCCTTGAGGATCCGCAGCAGGCGCTGCGGGTGTGGCCAGTGAGGATGCGCGGCGACGCTGTGGAGCTGGCGATGCTATAAGATGGCGCATCGACGCTATCGCGGCAGCGGCCGCCCCCCAAGGCATGAATCTCGACACGCGTATCAAGTATCGCCATCTTCTGTGCTTCCTGGAGATTGCCCGCCAGGGCAGTCTGGCCAGGGCGGCTGGGGTGTTGGCGATCAGCCAGCCAGCTATTTCCAAGACCCTCAAGGAGCTTGAAGAGCTGCTTGAAGCGCGCCTGTTCGAGCGCACCCGTCAGGGCGTCGAGCTGACCCCGGCCGGGACCCGTTTCATGCGCTACGCCGGGCCCAGCGTGCAGGCGTTGCGCGACGGCGTGAGCACGCTGCGCGGCGAAGCGCGAGCGCCTTCGCAGGTGCGCATTGGTGTGCTTTCGACCGTCGAAGGGCTGTTGATGCCGGAGGTGCTGTGTCGCTTGCACCAGCGTCATCAGGATCTGGTGATCAGCGTGGTCACAGGCGTCAGTGCGCAGTTGCTGGGCCAGTTGCATTTGGGTGAGCTGGAACTGGTGGTCGGGCGCATGACGGACAGCCCGCAGATCCAGGGGTTGTCATTCGAGCATTTGTATAGCGAGTCGATGAGCCTGGTGGTGCGCCCTGGGCATCCGCTGCTGGCGCGTCAGCCAGTAGAGCGCGGGCGGGTAGGGGACTATCCGTTGGTGCTGCCGCCCGCGGGCACAACCATTCGCCAGCATGCAGACAGCCTGTTCGTGCAATGTGGCATCCAACTGCCGGCGCAGCGCCTGGAGACGTTGTCGCTGGCGTTGAGCCGGCGCTATCTGTTGGGCAGCGATGCGGTGTGGGTCGCGCCACGCGATGCAGTGCTGATCGACCTGGGCAGTGGCGAACTGGTTGAGCTGGACCTCGGCGTGCAGGAGCCGGGTGGCTCGGTGGGGATCTGTCGCAATGCCGCGTTGCCGCAGAGCCTGCCTGCGCAGTGGATGTGCGAGGTGTTGCGCGAGGTGGCCGGGCAGTATCGGGATGGGGTTTATCCTTGAGCGTGCTGGGCATGTCACCGGCTTCTCCAGGGCCCGGTGACCTGCACTTCGAAATAAATAGCCACAAAAACCCGGCAAACCGAGCCTATCCCGTCAATACTGGCCATTGGCTGCAACCCTGGGATGAACAACCTTTCACCCACTGAACTTCCAGCCCGCAACCCGCTCTTATGCCGGTAGCCATTGGTAACGGCCGCCTGATAAGCTCGCGGCTTTACCCTGATTGCCCTTATGGCGCATGAACAAGGAACTAGCATGAAACAACATCGTTTGGCGGCTGCGGTTGCCCTGGTAAGCCTGGTTCTGGCGGGCTGCGATGCCCAGACCAGCAGCGTAGAGCTGAAAACCCCGGCACAGAAAGCCTCCTACGGTATCGGCCTGAACATGGGCAAGAGCCTGGCTCAGGAAGGCATGGAAGACCTTGATTCCAAAGCAGTAGCCCTCGGTATCGAGGATGCGGTCAGCAAGAAAGAACAACGCATCAAGGACGAAGAGCTGGTCGAGGCCTTCACCGCCCTGCAAAAGCGTGCGGAAGAGCGCCTGACCAAGGCCAGCGAAGAAGCCGCTTCCGCTGGCAAGAAGTTCCTGGAAGAAAACGCCAAGAAGCAAGGCGTGGTTACCACTGCCTCCGGCCTGCAGTACGAAGTGGTGAAAAAGGCCGATGGCCCGCAGCCTAAGCCGACCGATGTGGTTACCGTTCACTACGAAGGCAAGCTGATCGATGGCAAGGTGTTCGACAGCTCGGTCGAGCGCGGCAGCCCGATCGACCTGCCTGTCAGCGGCGTGATCCCAGGTTGGGTCGAAGGCCTGCAACTGATGCACGTCGGTGAGAAATACAAACTGTACATCCCGGCTGAACTGGCCTACGGCGCGCAGAGCCCAAGCCCGCTGATCCCGGCTAACTCGGTACTGGTGTTCGATCTGGAACTGATCGCCATCAAAGACCCGAGCAAGCTTGAAGGCGAAGCGCCGGACGCTGCCGAAGCGCCGGCCAAGTAAGCCTCGGCTGACCGCACAACGCCCCGCCTGCCGGGGCGTTGTCGTTTCAGCGCGGCAGGCAAGACGAACCTTGCGGGCATCGGGCTGTCGGAAAAAGGACTGGCGTTGCGGTTGCCGCAAAACGTTTGCGAAGATGAAACAACTGTGTAAAAAACGCCCGATCTGAGCCAGACCCTTGCCCACTGGGCGCCCGGCGTCGGAAACTGTGCCCTGTTCACAAGGTTATCCACAATAAATGTGGATAACCTTCTGCCGATCTGGAGGCCTCATGAGCGCACCCTGGAATTTCACCCGTTTCCTGCCCCTGGCCGAGCGCTTGCTCAGCCGTGGTCGGTTGCCGGCTTTGCTGTTCGCCGTTGCCCGTAAAGGGCCCAGGCTTGGCCAGCTGCGCGAAGATGTGCGGCTGATGCAGGCGCTGTGCCTGGCGTGGTGGCGGGGTGAGTACCGCGCGGTCAGCCCCAAGGCGCTGGTCACCGTGGTGGCCGGCCTGTTGTATTTCGTCAGCCCATTGGACGCGATTCCCGACTGGCTGCTGGGTGTCGGGTTTCTCGATGACATAGCCGTGCTGGGTTGGGTGCTCAAGACCGTGGCCGATGAGCTGGGCCGCTTCAAAGCCTGGCGTGACAGCCAGGCCCCGGAGCGTCTGCGTGTGGTCGAGCGCCTGCCCGACACCCCTGAAGCGCTACGCCTAGAGCGCCGCACGCCCTGATTTGCACCTGAACTGCACAGACTCCCGCGCTTGGTAATATAATTGGCATAAGGATTATGCCTACGGATTACATGGAGTAATCCTACGTAAGGGGATTGTGATGGAAATTCAGGTCATCAGCCGGGACGGTCAGCCCGAATATGCCGTTGTTCCCTGGGAGCACTACCAGGCTCTGCTCAAGGCGGCTGGTCAAGCGCCTGCCACCGCCAAGGCCGAAGCAGGCCAGGCAGATGCTCCTGCGCCAAGCGCAACCTTGCTCGACCTGGGTGAGCTGGCGCAGTTACGCCAGGCCAAGGGCCTGGCTCCCGAACAACTGGCGCGTACGGTAGGCATCAGCCCGGCGTACCTGGCCATGATCGAAGCAGGCGAGCGTCGGCCTGATGCGGCGATCTTGCGCAGTCTGGCCTGGCACCTGGGTATCGCTGGCTGGAGCGAGCGGTCATGAGCCAGGTGAGGATCAGCCGTCAGCAGTGGCAAAGCCTGCTCGATGAACTTGATCTAGCCCGACGCCAGCGTCATCTGCTTACCTACCGCGCCCTGCTCGAGCGTCTGCAATTGCCCACCCCAGCGATGCAGACGCTGACCGCTGCCCTGGAATACCTGGCGCGTATCGACGCCCAGGCCGAGCAGCCGCTGCGCAGCTCCCTGGTGATCAGCCAGGGCGCCAGCCGCCTGCCGCGCACCGGCTTTTTCGAATGTGTCGAGCGCCTTGGACGGTTTTCCGGGCCGGTGGATGGCATGGAGGCGGCGTCCTGGCACGCATCGGAAGTGGTGCGGGTCTTCGAGTACCGCTATCCCGAAGAGGCCTGAGCCAGGCGCTGATACACCCGTACATAACCCAGAAGGGCCGAACGTTCACACGTTCGGCCCTTCTGGTTTATGTCACACGTTTGAACGGC
The DNA here is from genome assembly GCF_044900155.1 of Pseudomonas sp. NPDC088890. NCBI lineage: Bacteria > Pseudomonadati > Pseudomonadota > Gammaproteobacteria > Pseudomonadales > Pseudomonadaceae > Pseudomonas > Pseudomonas sp. NPDC088890. The sequence goes on from NZ_JBJDNG010000001.1 coordinate 106,800, forward strand.
TGCTCGGCACTCAGTGCTTGGCCACCTGCGAGTTCAGGCTCAGGTAGTCGAGCAGGATGCGCCCAGTCTCGGCCAGGTAGGCGTCATCTTCCGGCTTGGTGTCTTCATCCTCGACCGGCAGGGCGTCTTCGTCTTCCTTCTTCAGCTCCTTGAGCGGCTCTTCGCCCTTGGCCTTGCGACGAATGTTCTCCAGGGCCAGTTGCTTGGCTTCGATCTCATCGTGGCGCGCGCGGCGTTCCTGCTCATTGAGGCTGACGGTCTTTTCGTTCATCAGCTTCTGGGTCAGGGCCAGGCGGTCTCGGATGTAGGCGAACTCGGCGTCCTTGGCGCTGCGCGCGTCATGGCGTGCCTTGAGCTCAGCCAGGAACGGCTTGAACGGGTCGGCCGCCGGTCTGATCACCGGGCGAATGGTGTCCCACGGCATCGCCTCGGGCAGGGCGCTCTCGCCAATTTCCTTGGTGTCGATGATCGACGGGTAGTCGATGTCCGGCAGTACGCCCTGGTGCTGGGTGCTCTGCCCGGAGACCCGGTAGAACTTGGCCAGGGTCAGCTTCAATTCGCCATGGTTGAGCGGCTGGATGGTTTGCACGGTGCCTTTGCCGAAGGTCTGGCCACCGATGATCAGCGCGCGGTGGTAGTCCTGCATGGCGCCGGCGAAAATCTCCGAGGCCGAGGCCGACAGGCGGTTGACCAGCAGCGCCAGCGGGCCTTTGTAGAAGGCGCCGGTGTTCTCATCTTCCAGCACATCGACGCGGCCATCGGCATTGCGCACCAGCACGGTCGGGCCTTTGTCGATGAACAGGCTGGTCAGCTCGGTGGCTTCCTGCAGCGAGCCGCCGCCGTTGTTGCGCAGGTCGATGACCACGCCATCGACTTTCTCTTTCTGCAACTCGGTGAGCAGCTTCTTGACGTCGCGGGTGGTGCTCTTGTACTCCGGATCGCCGGCACGGTAGGCCTTGAAGTCCAGGTAGAAGGCCGGGATCTCGATGATCCCCAGCTTGTAGTCACGCCCGTCCTGCTTGAGCTTGAGCACCGATTTTTTCGCTGCCTGCTCTTCAAGCTTGACCGCTTCGCGGGTGATCGAGACCACTTTGCTGGTCTGGTCGTTCGGCGCATTGCTGGCCGGGATGACCTCCAGGCGCACCACCGAGCCTTTCGGGCCACGGATCAGCTTGACCACTTCATCCAGGCGCCAGCCGACCACGTCGACCATTTCCTTGTTGCCCTGGGCGACGCCGATGATCTTGTCAGCCGGGGCAACCTGCTTGGTCTTGGCTGCTGGGCCTGCCGGCACCAGGCGCACGATCTTGACCTGGTCGTTGTCGCTTTGCAGCACCGCACCGATACCTTCGAGCGACAGGCTCATGTTGATATCGAAGTTTTCCGCGTTGTCTGGCGACAGGTAGTTGGTGTGCGGATCGTAGGACTGGGCAAAGGTGTTGATATAGGCCTGGAAGATGTCTTCGGCACGGGTCTGGTTCAAGCGCGCCAGTTGGTTCTTGTAGCGCTTGGTCAGGGTTTCCTGGATCTGCTTGGGATCCTTGCCGGCGATCTTCTGGCGTAGTACTTCGTCCTTGACGCGTTTACGCCACAGGTCGTCGAGCTCGGCCTCATTCTTCAGCCACGGGGCGTCCTTGCGGTCGACCAGCAAGGACTCCTTGGCAGTGAAGTCGATCTTGTCGACGCCTTTGTTCAGCTCCGCCAGGGCGAAGTCCAGGCGCGATTTGACCCGATTGAGGTAGCGCTTGTAGATGGTGAAACCCGGGTCGAGATTGCCGGCCTTGAGGAAGTCGTCGAACTGGGTCTTCCACTTGTCGAATTCGGCGATGTCGGACGCGGTGAAGTAGCTGCGCGAAGGGTCGAGCAGCTTGATGTAGCTGTCGTAGATGATCACCGAGCGGGCATCATCGAGCGGCGGCTTGCTGTAATGATGGCGCTTGAGCAGCTCCACCACGTTGAGGCTGGCAACAACCTCGTCTCGATCTGGCTGCAGGCTTTCCCACTTGTTGGCGGCCGCCGCATTGCCGCCGAGCGTCAGACTGCCGACGCCGATGAGCAGGGCGAGGGCGGTGCTGGGCAGGAAATGCTTCATGCTGATTCGACGTAAAGGCAATTGATCACGCATAGTAGGCCGTCTATTCCGTTCGCCGGTTCCATGGAGCCGGACAAATACTGCGAAAAGCCCGAGGTAAGCATCCTCGGGCTCAGTCATGACTCAACTATGGAGGCACTGTGAAGGCATTGCAAGGCGTTGACGGACATGTGGAGTGGGTCGAGGCCGAGCGCCCGACCTGTGACGCGGGCCAGGTGCGCATTCGTGTGGCCGCCGCTGGGCTGAACCGCGCTGACCTGTTGCAGCGCGCCGGGCTCTACCCACCGCCGCCGGGGGCCAGCCCTTACCTGGGCCTGGAATGCTCGGGGGTGATCGAGGAGGTTGGCGCTGGTGCCGACTGGCGTGTGGGTGATCGGGTGTGCGCACTGCTCGCCGGTGGCGGCATGGCCGAAGAAGTGGTGGTCGATGCCCGCCATGTGCTGCCGGTGCCCGAGGGCCTGAGCCTGCACGAAGCGGCGGCGATCCCCGAGGTGTATGCCACGGCCTGGTTGAACATCTTCCAGCTCGGCGGCCTGAAGGCCGGCGAGAAGGTGCTGGTGCATGCCGGGGCCAGCGGCGTCGGTTCGGCGGCGATCCAGCTGTGCAAGGCGTTTGGCAACCCGGTGTGGGTCAGCGTTGGCTCGGCCGAGCGACTGAGCTATTGCCAGGACCTGGGTGCGGCCGGTGGCGTGGTGCGCAATGAGAACCTGGATGATTTGAAGGGGCTGGCGCCGTTTGACGTGATTCTCGACCCGGTGGGCGCTGGTTATGGGCCGCTTAACCTTGAGCTGCTGGCGCGCGATGGGCGCTGGGTGATCATTGGCTTGATGGGCGGGCGCAAGGTCGAGTTGGACCTGGCGGTGGTACTGGGCAAGCGCCTGCAAGTGACGGGCTCGACCCTGCGCAATCGCGATGATGGCTTCAAGGCTGAGTTGCTGCAGGAGTTGGCGCAGCAGGTGTGGCCGCTGTTTACTGAAGGCCGCCTGAAGGCGCAGTTGGTCGATACCTACCCGGTGGCGTTTGCCGAGGCGGCTTATGCGGAGCTGGCCAGCAACCAGGTGTCGGGCAAGTTGGTGTTGGTGATCGACCAGAGCCTTGTGTAGTCCCTGCTGACCCCATCGCGGGGCAAGCCCGCTCCCACGCCAGAGCGATTTACTGGCGTGGGAGCGGGCTTGCCCCGCGAATGCGAGCTCAAGACCAACTCAGAATCGGCCAGCCATTGATCTGGGCAAGCCCGCTCCCACCCCAGAGCGACTTACTGGCGTGGGAGCGGGCTTGCCCTGCGAATGTGAGCTCAAGACCAACTCAGAATCGGCCAGCCATTGATCTGGGCATGCTCACGCAACACCGCATCCGGATTGACCACCCTCGGATGATCCACCTTCAGCAACAACGGCAAGTCATTGCGCGAGTCCGAATAGAAACTCGCCCCCTCCAGATTTTCCTGCTCCTGATCCAGCCACTCCAGCAAGCGGGTGATCTTGCCTTCGCGGTAGGTCAGCACGCCATGGGTCTTGCCGGTATACACCCCGTTGATCGCCTCCAGCTCGATCGCCAGGTACTCATCGACCCCCAACCGCGCAGCGATCGGCCCTACCAGGTGAGTGCCGGAGGCCGAGATGATCAGAATCCGGTCGCCCAGCTTGCGATGCTCGGCGATACAGCGGCAGGCATCGCCATAGATGATCGGCTCGATCACCTCCTCGACCCACGGCTCGACCAAATGCTCGACCTCTTCCAGGGTGCGCCCGGCGATCGGCTCCAGGCTGAAGGCCATGTACTCTTCCATGCGCAGGTGACCCTTGCCGTAAGCCTCCATCAGTTCATGGTCTCGGCGCAAAAACTCCTTGCCGTCGACCCAGCCAAGCCGCGCCATCTGCTCACTCCACAGTGACGCGCAGTCACCGTGAATGAGGGTTTCGTCCAGATCGAAAATTGCCAAAGCCATTGCGCAAATCTCCTAAGCCACTTCTCGTAGCGCGGTGGGGTCGATTGCCAAGGATACCCGCTGGCCGTCCGGATGCAGATCGGCCGATGAGCGGTTGAGCACATCCACCACCAGTTCCACCCCGCGCACCTCGACCCGGTAACGGATGACATTACCCAGCAAGCTATGACTGCGGACCAGGCCGTCCAGCTCGCCATTGAGGCCGAGGCTGATCGACTCGGGGCGGATCGCCAGGCGGCTGGCGATTGGCCGTTGCAGGACGCGGCTGGCGCTGTCGGCATCGAGCAGGTTGTAGTTGCCGATAAAACCTGCGGCAAACAGGTCCACCGGCGCTGTGTAGAGGGTCTCGGCATCGCCGCTCTGGACGATGCGGCCCTGGTTCATCAGGAAGATGCGATCAGACATGGTCAGCGCCTCTTCCTGGTCGTGGGTGACGAAAATAGTGGTCAGGCCCAACTCGCGCTGGATCGCGCGGATCTGCTCACGCAGGTGCTTACGGATGCGCGCATCCAGCGCCGACAGCGGCTCATCGAGCAGCAGCAGGCGTGGGCGAGTGACCAGCGAGCGGGCCAAGGCCACCCGCTGGCACTGGCCGCCCGACAGCTGGTGCGGGTAACGCCCGGCGAAGCTGCCCAGCTCGACCAACTCCAGCACCTCACGCACCCGCGCCTGGCTTTCTTCGGCTTTGGTCTTCTGCATGCGCAGGCCAAAGGCAACGTTCTGCTCCACGGTCATGTTGGGGAACAGCGCATAGCTCTGGAACACCATGCCGATCCCGCGCTTCTGCGGGCTGAGCGGAACGATGTCCTGGCCGTCCAGCAGGATCTGCCCGCTGTCCACCGGGGTCAGCCCGGCGATGCAGCGCAACAGGGTGGACTTGCCGCAGCCGGAGGGGCCGAGCAGGGTGACGAACTCGCCGCGTTGGATCTGGCAGTCGATGTCCTGGAACACCGGGGTGCCGGCATAGCTTTTGTGCAGTTTTTCTACGCTGACGAAGCTCATGTCAGGATTTGTCCTTGTTCAGACGGTTGGCGACCCAGGTCAGCAGCAGGACGAAGGCGAAGTAGGAAATCACCAGTGCGCTGTTGAAGTGGCCACTGCTGTTGCGCATGTTGTTCAGGTACACCTGGAGGGTCTCGTAGCGGGTGCCGACCAACAGGTTGGCGAATACGAACTCGCCGAACAGGAACGAGAACGACAGCAGCAAGGCGACCATCAAGCCCTTGCGCAGGTTGGGGAGCACCACCAGCAACGCCGCCTGCCAGGTGCTGGCGCCGAGCACTTGGGCGGCGTCCATCAGGTCGCGCAGATTGATCGCCTGCAGGTTGTTGGTGATCGCCCGGTACATGAACGGCAGGGCGACGGTGAAGTAGCAACCGATCAGGATCCACGGCGTACCCACCATCGCCATCGGCCCGCTGCCATACAGTTGCAGCAAGCCCACCGAAGACACCACCGGCGGCACCGCGAACGGCAACAGGATGAGGATGTTCATCAGGGCGTCCAACCGCGGGAAGTGGTAATGCACCACAAACAACAACGGCAGGATCAGCACCACCGACAACAGCAGGGCGCCAACGCAAACCAGCAGCGATTGGCCGAATGCGGCGAGAAAGCGCGGCTCGCTCCACAGTGCCACGTACCACTTCAAGGTCAGCCCGCTGGGGAGCAGGCTTGCCGACCAACTGGTGGCCAGCGAGTAGAGCAGGGTGCCGGCCAGGGGCAGCAGCAATATAAGGAACAGCAAGTACACCACCACGCGGTGGTACACGCCGCCCTTGCCAGGTTCAGCGCGCATGGTAGCTCCTCTTCAACAGCCATTGATGGACCACGGTCACCAGCGTCATCAAGCCAACCAGCACCATCGCCAGGGCGCTGGCCAGGTTCGGGTCGAGGCTGATGTCGCCCGCCACCAGCGCCGCGATGCGGATCGGCAGCACGTTGAAATTGCCGGTGGTCAGCGCGTATACGGTGGCGTAGGCGCCCAGGGCGTTGGCCAGCAGGATGACGAAGGTGCCCAGCAGGGCTGGCATCAGCACGGGCAGGCCAATGTGTCGCCAGTATTGCCAGTGGCTGGCGCCCAGCAGCGCGGCCGACTCCCGCCAGTCTTCGCGCAGGGCGTCGAAGGCCGGGTAGAGCAGCAGCACCCCCAGTGGGATCTGGAAATAGGTGTAGACCAGGATCAAGCCGCTCTTGGAATAGATGCTGAAGTCTTCGAGCAGGCCGATCTGCTTGAGCAGCAGGGTCAGCGCGCCGTTGAACCCGAGCAGGATGATGAAGGCGAAGGCCAGTGGTACGCCTGAGAAGTTACTGGTCATGTTGGCGAAGGCGCTGACGAAATCGCGCAGCCGCGAGTCGACCTGGCGCAGCGAATAGGCGCCGAGGGTGGCGATCAGGATGCCGAACAGGCTCGAATAGAAGCTGATCTCCAGGCTGCGTTGCAGCGCCTGCAGGTAGAACTTGGAGGCGAATATCTTGCTGAAGTTGTCCAGCCCCCAGCCGCCTTCGGCGTGCACGCTGTGCACCGCGACCCAGCCCAGCGGGGCGATCTGGAAGATGAAGAAGAACACCGCGAACGGCAGCAGGCAAAGCAGGGCCAGGAAACGGCCGCGGTGGCTGGAGGTCACTTGAGCAGCTCCCGGCAAACCGTTTTATCGTGGGTCACCCCGAGCAGTTCGCAGATCGTCCCGCATAGCTCGGTTTGCAAGGGCTTGGCCGCAGGGTCGAGGCTGAACGCGTCGCCAAAGACGAACAGCGGCACCTCGCGCTCTTCGGCCAGCAGGCCGTTGTGCGAGCGGTCGTTGTTCATGCCGTGGTCGGCGGTGACCAGGATCTGGTAGCCCTCTTCGAGCCAGCGCGGCAGGTAGTCGGCCAGCAGGATGTCGGCGCTGCGCGCCGCGTTGCGGTACTGGCTGCTGTCCAGGCCATGGCGGTGGCCGGTGTCATCGATGCTCATCGGATGCACCAGGAGGAAATTCGGTGCGTGGCGCCGGCGCAGATATTCGGCATCGGCCAGCAGGTGCGAATCGGGGTAACGGTCGTCCCAGTAGAACAGACCGTGCTGGATCGGCAGTTTGGGCGCGTGGGTATGGCGGTCGCGTTGCGGGTCGAACGGCGAGCGGTTGTACAGCTCGCTCATCCAGTGATAGGCCGCCGCCGCGGTGCCCAGGCCGGCTTCGCGGGCGTAGTGGAACACGCTGCGCTGGTTGGACAGGCGATTGACATTGTTGTGCACGATGCCGCTGTCGATCGGCGGCACACCGGTGAGGATGCATTCGTATAGTGGCCGCGACAGTGACGGCAGTTCGCATTCGACTCGATACAGGGCGGCGCGGTCGGCCTCGACGTAGGCGTGCAGGTGGCCCATGGCGTGATGGGCCACCTGGTGGTTGAGGCCGTCGAGCAGGACCAGGATGACGTTGTGTTGCATGGCGGCTCCAGTGGCGGTGTGTCAGTTACTGCGGTGTCGTCTTCTTCGCGGGCAAGCCCGCTCCCACAGGGTTCAGTACTGCTCTTGAGGTCAGCGTAGTGCCAGTGGTCTGCGCTGGAACAACGCGGCTGTAAGTACAACGCTGATCCCTATAGGAGCGGGTAAGCCCGCTCCTACAGGGTTGGGTACTGCTCTTGAGGTCAGCGTAGTGCCAGTGGTCTGCGCTGGAACAACGCGGCTGTAGTACAACGCTGATCCCTGTAGGAGCGGGTAAGCCCGCTCCCACAGGGTTGGGTACTGCTCTTGAGGTCAGCGTAGTGCCAGTGGTCTGCGCTGGAACAACGCGGCTGTAAGTACAACGCTGATCCCTGTAGGAGCGGGTAAGCCCCCTCCCACAGGGTTGGGTACTGCTCTTGAAGTCAGCGTAGTGCCAGTGGTCTGCGCTGGAACAACGCGGCTGTAAGTACAACGCTGATCCCTGTAGGAGCGGGTAAGCCCCCTCCCACAGGGTTCAGTACTGCTCTTGAGGTCAGCGTAGTGCCAGTGGTCTGCGCTGGAACAACGCGGCTGTAAATACAACGCTGATCCCTGTGGGAGCGGGCTTGCCCGCGAAGGGGCCGGTTCAGGCACCGAAGCGTCCTGGCCTTACTCCATTTCGATGATCACTTGCTCTTGCCATTTTTGCGGCAGGGCCTTGGAGGTCGCTTCCCAGGCCTCGGCGTTCTTGATCGGCTGCGCCGCACCATACTGCTCGTTAGGCAGCAACTTGTCCTGCACATCCACTGGCAGCTTCAGGTGCTCGGCACGAATCGGCCGGGCATGGCCCTTGGCCAGGTTGATCTGCCCGGCATCGCTGAAGATGTACTCGCGGGTCAGCTTGGCCGCATTGGGATGCTTGGCGTACTTGTTGATGATGGTGGTATAGCCGGAGGTGATCGAACCGTCCGACGGGATCAGTACCTCGAAGCGCTTCGGATCGATCTGGGCGCGGTAGCTCAAGCCGTTGAAGTCCCACACCACGCCGACTTCCACTTCACCTTTCTCGATGGTCTGGATGGTCGGGTTGGCCAGCGACAGGCGCTTCTGCTGCGCCAGCTTGGTGAACAGCTGCAGGCCCGGTTCGATATTGGTCTCGTCGCCCTTGTAGGCAATCGCCGCAGCCAGCACGCCGTTGGCGGCCTGGGCGGCAGTGCCGACATCGCCAATGGCGACTTTGTATTTGCCTCTTTCCAGGTCGTGCCAGGTTTTCGGCCGATCGCCTTCCTTGACCAGATCCTTGTTGATGATGAAGGCAATGGTGCCGGTATAGGCCAAGGCCCAGTGGCCGTCCTGGTCCTTGGCCCAGGCTGGAACCTGATCCCAGGTGCTCGGCTTGTACGGCTGGCTCACGCCCTTGGCCACGGCGATAGGGCCGAAGGCAGCGCCGACGTCACCGATGTCGGCGCTGGCGTTGTCTTTCTCGGCGTCGAACTTGGCAATTTCCTGGGCCGAGCTCATGTCGGTGTCGCTGTGCTTTAGGCCGTACTTGCTGGCCAGGTCTTGCCAGGTGTCTTTCCAGTTGGCCCAGGCATCGGGCATGCCCACGCTGTTGACGGCGCCTTCCTTGCGGGCGGCGTCTTCGAGGGCCTTGAGATCGTCCGCGGCCCACGCCGAACTACCCAGGGCGATGGCCGAGCCCAGCAGTGACGCCATGAAGAACTTTTTCATCCGAAGCTCCTTTGGTGGGGATGCCTTGCAGTTGTGCTTTGAAATTATGCTTATCGAGCAAACCTTGCTTGCGGTGGTGGTCTAGGTCAGCAAACCTTGAGCCAAGGTAGGCCGCTTGCGTGACAGTTTGATGTAGGAAAGGCGCCAGTACTGGCAACCGGCAGCCCTGGAGATACAGCGTAGACCAAGACCCACGCCTTGATTGGCAAGGGCTGGCCCGTTTCTGGCAGGGGCCTGTGCAGGGCTTTGTCACAGGATGTTCATCGGCTGTGCCTAGGCTTGCACTATTCTCCAAATGCCCTGTTCTGGGGCTGGACTAGTCCAGATAGGTAACCTTTGATGCAAGCGACGCCACCGCGCGCGGTAACAGCTATCTGTCATGCCTTGCAGGAGCAGATCGAACACGGTCTGCTGGCGCCGGGCGGCAAGCTGCCGGCTGAACGCAAGCTCAGCGAGGTGTTCGATACCACGCGCATCACCTTGCGCGAGGCATTGGTGCAGCTGGAGGCACAGGGGTTGATCTATCGCGAAGAGCGCCGTGGCTGGTTTGTCGCACCGCAGCGGCTGACCTATGACCTGATCGAGCGCAGCCACTTTCACGCCATGGTCCGTGATCAGGGGCGGCTACCGAGTACCGAGCTGTTGTCGGCGCGGTTACTGCCGGCGTCGGCGGCGATCTGCGCGCGCTTGCGCCTGCCGGGGTTGTCCAGCGTGGTGCAGATCTGCCGGTTGCGCCGCATCGATGGGCGGGCAGTGCTGTATGCCGAGCACTATTTGAATCCGCACTATTTTCCGGGGATTCTCGAACAGGACCTGGCCCAGTCGCTGACCGAGATCTATCAGCGCGAGTATCAGATTCGCTACGGCCAGGTGTGTTTCGAGATTCTGCCTACCGCCTTGCCGGTGGCGGCGGCGCTGGCATTGAAGGTTTCCGCGGGCAGCCCTGGGCTGCACATCACCCGGGTCAACAGCGATCAGCATGGGCATTTGATCGACTGTGACCTTGAGTATTGGCGCCATGATGCGATTCGTATTCGGGCTGAGGCAGGGTAGTGCTGCACGCTACGCCATCGCGGGGCAAGCCCGCTCCCACGCTCAATGTAGGGCGCTGCGTGGGAGCGGGCTTGCCCCGCGATGAGGCGTCACCCGGCAGCGCCAGTTTCGGTCAACCCACCACCCCCAGCCGTCACCACCTGCACCGACAGCCTAGGCATGGCCAAATCTACCCCAGCTTCATCCAACTGACGCTTGAGCGCCAGGTTGAACGCCCGCGACACTTCCCACTGCTTGATCGGCGCGGTCTTGAAGCGTGCGCGCAAGATCGCCTGGCCGGATTCGAAGCTTTCCACCCCTTGCAGTTCCAGCGGCGACCAGATGTTGCGGCGCATCAGCGGGTCGCTGCGCAGCTTTTGGCCCACCTCACGGATCAGCGTTATCGCCTCGTCGATGTTCATGCTGTGCGGGATCGCCACACGGAAAATGGCGTAGCCGAACTCGCGCGAGTAGTTCTTGATGCTTTTGATCTCGCTGAACGGGATGGTATGCACGATGCCGTCGATATCGCGCAGGCGCACGGTGCGGATGGTCAGGCCCTCGACCGTGCCCAGGTGGCCGCCGACATCGACGTAGTCATCGATGGCCAGCGAGTCTTCGATGATGATGAACAGGCCCGTGATCAAGTCGGCCACCAGCGACTGCGCGCCAAAACCAATGGCCAGGCCGATCACCCCGGCACCGGCCAGCAGTGGGGTCACGTTCATGCCCATGTTGGCCAGGGCGACGATCACCGCGATGATGAAAATGGCCACGAACAACACGTTGCGAATCAGCGGCATCATGGTCTGCGCGCGGGCGTTGGCCAGCCCGCGGCGCGAACGCACCAGCGCGTGGTGTACGGCGGTGTCGGCCAGGATCCACACCAGCCAGGCGGCGATCAGGGTGCCAGCCAGGCCCAGCAGGCGCAGGCTCACTTCATGCCCTTGGCCTTCGGCAAAGCCAATCATCGACAAGCCCCACACGCGCAGGCCCAGCTCGATGAACACCAACCAGATGAACAGGTGCACCAAGGCATAGCCGAAGTTCTTCAGGCGCTCGGTATACACCTCCTGGCGGCGATTGGCGCGCTTGGGGTTGGCGGCGTGGCGGCGCACCAGGCCATTGAGCACCATGCACACCACCACCAGCACGGTACACATCAGCGACTGGCGCAAGGCGGTGCTGGTGTCGCCGGCTGAGACGAAGGTGGCGAACAGCGAAATCGCCACCAGGATCAGTGCCGGGATGTACCAGAAACTGCCGAGGATCTCGATGGTGTCGCTCAAGGTGCGCCGGGTCAGGCGCCGCGACAGTGGCTGGTTGCGGATCAGGTGGGCGATCGGCCGGCGGAAACGCAGGATGAACAACCCGGTGCACAGCGCCGCCAACACATTCGTCAGGGTCGCCAGGGCATGCGCCAGGTGCGTGCCCAGGGCCGTGGTCAGGCGCGGGTCGTTCATCGCCTCGCCGAAGGCCGCGAAGCTGCCGATCAGCCACAGCGGGCGGAATGCTTGATGGCGCAGGATGTGCAAGGCGCGGTGGCGGTGCGGGCCGTCGAGCAGGGAGAAGGCGATCACGCAGATCGCCGAGAAACAGGTGCCGACCACCAGCGCATAGGCCAGCACCATCGCCATCGATTTACCCAGCGAGGAGGGCAGGGCAAAGCTCAGGTACACGGTGAACACCAGCGCCACCAGCCAGGGGCCGAGTTTGCGCAGGGCAAAGCGCACCAGATCCCAGGTGCGCGGGTGCTGGGGCAGTTCTTCACTCAGGCCGAAGCGCAGACGTACGCGATGGCCGATCCAGTTGAAGGCATAGGCCAGCAGGCTCCACACCGCGATGATGGCGATGAAGCCGAACAGGATCGCCGGCCATTGGTGCACCGGCACCATCAGTGAGGTCAGCTCGGCTTGGGCTTGCTCGATTTCCTGCGACCAGCGGCGAAACGGGCTGGCGTCACCGCTGAACTGGCTTTCCAGGTCGTGCAGGGCGCCGCCAATCAGGCCGAGCACGCCTTGTTCAGGGCTGGTCTGGGTCTCTTTGCTGGCGTCGCGCAGCTTCTTCAGGTCAGCCAGCAGCTTGCTCCGTTGCTGGTCGTTCTCAAGGTTCTTGATCACCTCGTCCAGCGACTTGGCCAACGGCTCGCTGGCTTGCGGCTGGGCAGGGGCGCTGGAGCCGAGTATCCCCGGCAGGCCGGCAGCGTGTACGGGCAGGGTGAACAGCAACAGCAGCAGGGTCAGGCAACGCAGGAGGGCAGGCACCGGGAAATCTACCTCAGGTCAAACGATTGACCGAGTGTAGAGGTTTATGTGGGCAGTTTCTCAAGGATCTTCCAGCACATGATGCCGAAAATGCCGAGCGTACCGACCCACATCATCACCACTCCGACATTACGCTCGCGCAGGCTGAAACCGATGGTCAGCAGCATCAGCAGGAGGAAGACCGGCAAGAACAGCGAGATGAACGGGGACATGGACAGAATCCTTCTGCTTTGGGGCCATGTAGTAAGCATAGCGGCTGGGGCGGGGTGGGGCTTGATCCGTGGCAGGTGTTTTGCCTGTACCTGCCCTGTCGCAGGGCAAGCCCGCTCCCACGCTTATGCACAGGCGGTCTGCGTGGGAGCGGACTTGCCCCGCGATGAGGGCGGTACTGACTCAGGGCAATTCGCGAGTGCGATAGAACGCCGTCAACACCTTCACCAGGTGCGCCAGGTCGTGGCTGCCACACAGCTCGCGGATCGAATGCATGGCAAAGGTCGGCAGGCCGATATCCACCGTGCGCACACCCAGGTGGCTGGCGGCGATCGGGCCTATGGTCGAGCCACAGCCCATGTCGCTGCGCACCACGAAGCTCTGCACCGGCACCTCTTCGGCCATGCACAAGTGGCGGAAGAAGCCCGCGGTCTCGCTGTTGGTGGCGTAACGCTGGTTGTTGTTGACCTTGATCACTGGCCCGGCATTGAGTTTGGGTCCATGGTTGCCGTCGTGCTTGTCGGCATAGTTGGGGTGCACGCCATGGGCGTTGTCGGCCGAAACCATCAGCGAGCGCTGGATGGTGCGCACATACTCGTCGCCATCGGGCAGCAGACGCTGCAAGGTCTGTTCGAGCATCGGCCCGTCGGCGCCGCAGGCCGAGCACGAGCCGACCTCTTCGTGGTCGGTGCACACCAGCACGCAGGTTTCGTCACTGTCCGAGGCCAGCATCGCTTGCAGGCCGGCGTAGCACGACAGCAGGTTGTCCAGGCGGGCACCGGCGATGAAGTCAGCGTTCAGGCCGATCAGTGCGGCGTCCTGGGTGTCGTAGAAGCTCAGCTCGTAATCGAGCACCACGTCGGCGTTCAGCTCGTGCTCACGGGCCAACTGCTCGGTGAGCAAGGCGCGGAAGTCGACCCGCTCATCACCGGCCACCTGGGCGATGATCGGTGGCAATTCGAGCTGCGGATTGATCGGCCAGCCTTCGTTGGCGGTGCGGTTGAGGTGAATGGCCAGGTTGGGAATGATCGCGATGGGCAGCTTGAAATCGACCAGCTGGCTTTCCACCTTGCCATCCCGGCGGAAGGTGACCCGGCCTGCCAGCGACAGGTCGCGGTCGAACCAAGGTGCGAGCAGCGCGCCGCCGTACACTTCCACGCCCAATTGCAGAAAACCATGGCGCTGCAGCTCAGGTTGCGGCTTGACCCGCAGGCACGGGCTGTCGGTGTGGGCGCCGACCATACGGATGCCACTGAGCAGCGGCGAGTGCTTGCCGAGCTTGATAGCGATGATCGAGGAGTCGTTTCGGGTTACGTAGTAGCGCCCGCCAGGCACCGTGGCCCAGCTGTCGCGCTCATCCAGGCGCTGGTAGCCGCCGGCTTCGAGGCGCTGGGCCAGGCTGGCGGTGGCGTGGAAGGGCGTCGGGGAGGCCTTGAGAAATTCGATCAGGCCCTGGTTCAAAGCATCGCGCATAAGTCACTCCAGACAGCAGTGGCGCGAGTTTAGCGTAATTGCCCGGGAATTTGTGTCGGTGCCATCGCGGGGCAAGCCCGCTCCCACGAATCCGCGATGGACCTATGGCTTCAGAATGGTGCCGGGCACTCGAACTTCAGGCGCTGCCCGCTTACCGGGTGGGTGAAGCTCAGCATCGAGGCATGCAAGCACAGCCGCTCATGGGCCGCCAGCGCCTCGGGATTGGCATACAAACGATCACCCAGCAGCGGATGGCCAATCGATAGCATATGCACCCGCAACTGGTGCGAGCGCCCGGTGATTGGCGTCAGCTCGACGCGGCAATAGTCGCCACAGCGCTCGACGATGCGCCAGAAGGTCAGCGCATGCTTGCCCTGTTCATGGTCCACCACATGCCGCGGCTTGGTCGGCGGGTCGTAGCGCAGCGGCAGGTCGATGCTGCCGCTGTCCAGCGCGGGTTGGCCCCAGCACAGCGCGGTGTAGGCCTTCTCGGTCTCGCGGTCGTGGAACTGGCGTGACAGCTCGCGGTGGCTGTCGGCATCGCGTGCGAGCAGGATGATCCCCGAGGTTTCCCAATCCAGCCGGTGCACGATGAGTGCGTCGGGGTAGCCATTTTGCTGCAGGCGGGTGATCAGGCAGTCCTTGTTGTCTTCGGCACGGCCAGGCACCGAGAGCAGCAGGGTCGGCTTGTTGACCACCAGGATGGCGGCGTCTTCATGGAGGATCTGCACGTTCGACAGCGGCATTACGTGTTCTCTGCAAATGCCAACGGCGCCTGCGGACTGGGAGTGGCTGCGTGGGAGGAGGCTTGCCCGGCGATTACCCGACCCGCTGCAACTGAGTTGCTTGGTCTGGCGTAATCGCGGGGTAAGCCCGCTTCCACGAGCCACCTGCAAGTCAGCAGGCGCCGTGGCGATTACCCGAAAGCGTGAATCAACGCTCGGGCAGGGTGATGTTCAGCTCGAGGATCGAGCAGCTGCCTTGGTTTTCCAGGGCAACCACCACGTCATCGTTACCGATATTGACGTACTTGCGGATCACCTCGACCAGCTCCTTCTGCAAGGCGGGCAGGTAGTCCGGCGTAGTGCGCTGGCCGCGCTCGTGCGCCACGATGATCTGTAGACGCTCTTTCGCTACCGACGCGCTGGTCTGTTTTTGTCTGCCACGAAAGAAGTCAAAAAGGTTCATGGTTTATTTGCTCCCGAAAAGGCGCTCGAAGAATCCCTTCTTCTGTACATCGATGAACCGAAGTTCTTTCTCTTGGCCCAGCAGGCGGTCGACAGTGTCACTGTACGCCTGGCCGGCATCGCTCTGGTCGTCCAGGATAACCGGGACGCCTTGGTTGGAGGCCTTGAGCACGGCCTGGGACTCAGGAATCACACCCTTGAGCTTGATCGCCAGGATCTCTTCGACGTCGGCGATGCTGAGCATTTCGCCGTTGTTGACGCGCTCAGGGTTGTAGCGGGTGATCAGCAGGTGTTCCTTGATCGGCTCTTCGCCGCGCTCGGCGCGGCGCGACTTGCTCGACAGCAGGCCGAGCATACGGTCGGAGTCACGTACCGAGGACACTTCAGGGTTGGTCACCACGATCGCTTCGTCAGCGAAGTACATGGCCAGGTGGGCACCTTTCTCGATACCGGCTGGCGAGTCGCAGATGACGTAGTCGAAATCCTTGGCCAGCTCTTCGATGACCTTTTCCACGCCTTCGAGGGTCAGCGCGTCTTTGTCGCGGGTCTGGCTGGCCGCCAGGACGAACAGGTTTTCCAGGCGCTTGTCCTTGATCAGGGCTTGCTGCAGGTTGGCTTCGCCGTTGACCACGTTGACGAAGTCGTACACCACGCGGCGCTCGCAACCCATGATCAGGTCGAGGTTACGCAGGCCCACGTCGAAGTCGACGATGACAGTCTTTTTGCCGCGCAGAGCGAGGCCAGTACCGATGGCGGCGCTGGTGGTGGTCTTGCCCACACCCCCTTTGCCGGAAGTAACCACGAGAATCTTGGCCAAGGTGTTTCACCCCTAAAAATAATCGGGACGCGAGTCCCAGCAAATACACAAAATGGCAACGAGGAAAAAGTTGCTCTAAAAATGCCGGCAAGTATCCGTTAAAGACGGGTGATGTTCAACACATCGCCGGACAGGCTGACCTGCACGCCGGCCCCCCACAACGGGTCGCGTCGAAGGTCTTCGCAGACACGGTACTGACCCGCGATGGACACCAGCTCTGCGGTCATCTGCTGGCAGAAGATACGCGCCTTGGTGTTGCCCTTGATGCCTGCCAGGGCGCGGCCGCGCATGGCACCGTACACATGGATGTTGCCATCGGCGAGAAGTTCCGCACCGGGGCTGACCGAGGCGGTCACCACCAGGTCGCCGCCTTGAGCATAGATCTGTTGGCCGCCACGCACCGGGGTGGTGATGATCCGGGTCGGACGGATTTCTGGCTCCGCGGGCGGCGCAGGCACTGGCTCGGGCTTCTTCACCTCAGGTTCGGGCTCCAGCGGCCGCTCACGGGCGCCGGAGGGCGGCAGCACAGGCAGGTCGATGGCGATCGCCGCGGCGATGTCCTCGATGCGGCTGGCGCGAATGGCCAGGGTGCGCAGGCCATGATGGCGGCAGACGCGCATCAGCCCAGGCAAATCGATCGCCCCTTCGTCGGCGGGCAGCTTGTCCAGCGCCAGCACCAGCGGGGTATTGCTGAAGAAATTCGGCGCCTGGGCCACTTTCGCCGCCAGTTGCCGGTCGAGGGACTCGAGGTCGTTGCGCGCCAGTTCCAATACGGTAATGGCAAGCATGCTGCCTTTGAGCTGGAACACGGGGGCGCTTTCGGGGGTCTGGTTTAGGCTCATGGTCTGCATAGACGGCTTGTTGCTCAAAAAGTGCCCTGACTTATAACGAGAACGCCGGTTGCCCGCAACCGGCGGCGATCCGTTGTAGAATGCTCGGCCCTTGTCTTGCCGGAAGCTTCAATGGAACGCCCGCGTTTTCGTCCGTATTTTCTCCACCCGCGATTCTGGGGCCTGTGGCTGGGCCTTGGGCTGCTGTGGCTGACCGTCCAGCTGCCGTATCGCGCGCTGCTGTGGCTCGGCCGCGCCTTGGGTGCGCTGATGTACCGGGTGGCCGGCGAGCGTCGGCGGATTGCCGCGCGCAACCTGGAGTTGTGCTTCCCGGAGCTGTCCGCCGACCAACGGCGGCATTTGCTCAAGGAAAACTTCGCCTCCACCGGCATCGCCTTCTTCGAAATGGCCATGAGCTGGTGGTGGCCTAAGGCCCGGTTGGCGCGTTTGGCGCATATCGAAGGCCTCGAGCATTTGCAGGCAGCACAACGCGATGGCCAAGGGGCGATCCTGATGGCCGTGCATTTCACCACCCTGGAAATTGGCGCGGCGCTGCTCGGCCAGGTACATACCATCGACGGTATGTACCGCGAGCACGGCAACCCGCTGTTCGACTTCATCCAGCGCAGCGGCCGTGAGCGGCATAACCTCGATTCACTGGCGGTGGAGCGTGAGGATGTGCGTGGCATGCTCAAGCTGCTGCGCAGCGGCCGTGCGATCTGGTATGCACCGGATCAGGACTACGGCGCCAAGCAGAGCCTGTTCGTGCCGCTGTTCGGCATCCCGGCAGCGACGGTGACCGCCACTACCAAGTTCGCCCGCTTGGGCAAAGCACGGGTGATTCCGTTTACCCAGCGGCGGTTGGACGATGGCAGTGGTTATCGCCTGGTCATTCATCCGCCGCTGGACGACTTCCCGGGCGAGAGCGAAGAGGCCGATTGCCTGCGCATCAACCAGTGGGTCGAAGGTGTGCTGCGCGAGTGCCCCGAGCAGTACCTGTGGGCGCACCGGCGCTTCAAATCGCGGCCTGAGGGTGCGCCGCGGCTGTATGACAAGAAGAAGCGCTGATTGCAGGGTGTCAGTGATGGCCTCTTCGCGGGCAAGCCCGCTCCCACAGGGATCGTGAAAACCCTGTGGGAGCGGGCTTGCCCGCGAAGAGGCCATCACTGAAGCACCAATGATTCCAGGGAGGACCACATGACCCCAACCACCGGCCTGATCCTCTCTGGCGGCGGCGCCCGCGCCGCCTATCAGGTCGGCGTATTGGCTGGGATCGCCGAGTTGTTGCCCCCCGGCGCGGCCAATCCCTTCCCGGTCATCGTCGGCACCTCGGCCGGCGCCATCAATGCCGTGACCCTGGCCAGCGGCGCCACCCGCTTTGGCGAATCGGTACAGCGCTTGACCCATTTCTGGCAGAACTTTCGCAGCCACCTGGTGCTGCGCAGCGATTGGCCCGGGGTCATTCGCCAAGCCAGCCGCTTCGTCAGCCACAGCCTGCTAGGCATAGGCGGCCAGCTGCCGGTGGCGCTGCTCGACAGCAGCCCGCTGCGCGGCCTGTTGCAAGCGCACCTGGACCTGGACGGCATCGCCCATTCCTTGGCCAGCGAGCAGCTGCGCGCGGTGGCCATCACCGCCTTTGGCTACGACTCCGGGCAAGCGGTGACGTTCTATCAGGGCCGCGACACCATCGAGCCCTGGCTGCGCCATCGGCGCATTGGCCGGCCCACGGCGCTGACGGTCGAGCACCTGCTGGCCAGCTCGGCGATCCCGCTGCTGTTCGCTCCGGTCAAACTGGGCGAGGAGTATTTTGGCGATGGCGCAGTGCGCCAGTCGGCACCGATCAGCCCAGCCTTGCACCTGGGCTCCAGTCGGGTGCTGGTCGTCGGGGTCAGTGGCAACCCGCAGCGGCCGGCGCCGCCCTTGCCGACCCAGCGGGTGTTTAGCGGTCAGCAGCCCAGCCTGGCGCAGATTGGTGGGCACATGCTCAACAGCACCTTCATTGACAGCCTGGAAGATGACATCGAGCTGCTGCAGCGGCTCAATCACCTCAGCCACCTGTTGCCCGCGCACCTGGACGCGCGGCGCTTGGGGTTGGCGCCGATCGAGGTGCTGGTGGTGGCGCCAAGTCAGCCATTGGATGAGATTGCGGCGCGCCACCGGCGTGAATTGCCGGCGGCGCTGCGCATGTTCTTGCGTGGGCCGGGGGCGACCCGCACAAGCGGGGCAGGGGTGTTGAGTTATCTATTGTTCGAGGCGAGCTATTGCAGCGAGCTGATTGAACTGGGGCGCAACGACGCCCTGGCCAAGCGCCGCGAGCTGGGGCAGTTTCTGGGATTGTGATGCTGGCAGGGACCGGCCCTATCGCGGGGCAAGCCCGCTCCTACGCAGCCTTCGTTCGACCAGCACGTGGGAGCGGGCTTGCCCCGCGATAGGGCCGGTATTGACCCTCCCTACTCAGCAATCTGCAACTTGCGCGCCTGGGTATACACGTAGCGTACTTTCTCGTACTCGAACGGTGAGTTCAGCTGCCCATAGCGGAAGGCCGTGGTATAGCGCTTATCCACCGCCCTGACGAAGAAAATCTCCGGATGATCGGTGCTGGCCTCGGCCACATTGAGGAAGTTGATCGCCTGCTCGCCAGCATAATCCACCACCACCCCGGTGGTATCGCGCAGGTTCGACGGTCCCAGGATCGGCAGCATGATGTACGGCCCATCGGGCACGCCATAGAAGCCCAGGGTCTGGCCAAAGTCTTCGCTCTGGCGGGGCAGGCCCATCTTGGTCGCCGGGTCCCACAGGCCGCCGACCCCGATGATGGTGTTGAACATCAACCGCGCGGTGATCTCCGCCGAGCGCTTGCCCTTGAGCTGGAACACGCTGTTGAACAGGTTGGGCACATCACCCAGGTTGTTGAAGAAGTTGCTCACCCCGGTGCGCAAGAAGCGCGGGGTGATGGCGGTGTAGCCCTTGACCGCTGGTAGCAGCACCCACTGGTCGAAGCGATAGTTGAAGTGATAGATGCGCCGGTTCATCGACTCCAGCGGGTCGTAGACGTTGAGCGCAGTCAGGGTCGAGCGTTCGAATTCACGCTGGTCGAGCCCAGGGTTGAATTTCAGCGCGCGCATCGGATCGAGAAAGCCATCGCTTTCTGCTTGGGGGGTAACCACCGGGTCGGCTTCGATCACGCTGGTGCGCGGCGCGATCTCCGCCGCCATGGCATGGCCGGCAGCGAACAGGGCGGTGACGAGCAGCAGTCTTTTAACCACGGAAGAACTCCAGCATGGCGTCGCTGTTGACGCGGTAATTGAGGTTGCCGCAATGGCCGCCGTGCGGGTACAGGGTCAGGCGATCGCCAAACACCTTGCGCAGAAAACCGATATCGCCAGGGCCGAGGATGACGTCGTCGGCGTTGTGCATGACCTCGATTTTCGGCGTGTTGTGCAGGTAATCGGCCAGGGCATACAGGCTGACCTGATCGACCAGCTGCAGGACGCTGCCGCCATCGGTGCGGGCCCGCCACATGGGGATGACTTGCTCGGTCAGGTAGCACTCGAAGTCGCATTGCAAGGCGCGCTTGAACCACGGGGTCAGGGTGCTGCCTTCGGTGATCGGCTGTTTCGGTGGGGTGATCAGGCCGCGGCGATTGATCAGGTCGGAGGTAAACGCGATATCGGCCGCCGAGAAGCGGAACGAAGTGCCGATCAGCATCGCCATCTGCTCGTTGGACAGGTGCTGGCGCGACTTCTGGAAGTCGTACAGCAGGGCGTCATTGAGGTCGATGTAGCCCTTTTCCTGGAAGTACAGCGTGAGCTTTTCCAGCATCAACTCATAGAAGGTGGTGCTGCGGTCGATGCCCTTGACCTGGGTCTGCACCAGTTTGTCCAGGTTGCTGACCGAGGTATAGAGATTGACCGGCGGATTGAGCAGCAGCACCCGCTTGAAGTTGAAGCTGCGCCGGGTTTCATCCAGGTGGCTGACGAACGCCGCATCCAGTGCGCCCAGGCTGTAGCCGGTGAGGTAGAAGTCGCTGACTGGCAAGCGCGGATGCTGGGCGCGTACCGCCTGCATGACCCGGTACAGGTCCTCGGCGTCCTCTGAAGTGATGCCGGGGGTGGCGAAGCGCGAGGCGGCGCTCATGAAGTCCCAGCTGGTCGGTGACGACAGCTGCACGACGTGGAAGCCTTCCTGGTAGTAGAGCTTCTTCAGGTATTCGTTGATGGTGCTGGAGTAGGGGGCGCCGGTGCCGGCGATGATGAACATCAGCGGCGCCTCGCGGTCCTGGCGGGCCAGGCGGTACTTGAGCTTTTTCACTGGCCAGAAATTGTCGGGCAGGGTGAAGGCGCGCTCCGGGCGCAGGTTCAGGCTGTAGTCGGCTTGAGTGATGTCTTCGTCACTGGGCAGGGTCGGCCGTTGTTCGGGCGGAGTGGTAGCAATGGTCGCCTCGAACGGGTTGGTCAAGGGAAAGCCGTAGCTTGCGGCGTCGATGTCCCGCGCCGAGGCGGCCGCAGCCAGTAGCAGGCCACCCAGTAGGGCGGCGAGGCGCATTGATCGAAGCATTGAATCCCCCAGAAAAAATCAGCAAGGCGGTGCGATACCCAGGCTCTGACAATGGCGGCCTGTACAAAGTTGCCCAGTGCACGGTTGTCCGTCACGCTGGATATTGCCGCGCCTTACACCAGCGCGGCAACGGTGCTTCTGTGCAACATAGCTGGTGGCGCGCGTTCTTGCCTTGCACAGATGTTGCACAGGGTTATGCTTGCGCACTGTTATTACCACCCCGGAGATCGTCATGCCCCGTTCAATGTCCGTTATTGTCTTGCTGCTGTGCTTGGCGTTATGGCTGGCGGCGAGCTATGGCGTGCGTTATGGGCTGATGGAGGATGCCCAGTGGGTGGGGCTGTGCGGCGTGCCGGGGGAGTTTTGGCAATGCCAGCTGCGCTCGCTGCTGGGGTTGGCGATTCATTTTCAGGTGATTGCCTGGGCCGGGCTGGGCTTGGCGCTGTTGGCGCAGCTGCTGGCGGGGCGGGCCGGATGGATTCTGGCGGCGCTGGCATTGCTGTTCGGGATCCCGGCACTAGTGCTGTACACCGCTAGCATTGCGGTGTTTGCGGTGGTGTTGGCCGGGTTGCGGTTGGTGCGTCAGCCAGTGCCGAGCAAGCTCGGTTAAGCGGAGACTGCGCAGCCCTCATCGCGGGGCAAGCCCGCTCCCACGCAGTTTATCCATGCAGGTCATGACGAGTTATCCATGCAGGTCATGGCGTGGGAGCGGGCTTGCCCCGCGATAGCAGGCTCAAACCTTGCGCAGACTTCGCCATAACGCTGCAGTCATCAAAACACTGACCCCCGCCCAGACCCAAGCCTGCTGATTGTGCAACCCTTCCCGAAACAACTGCGGCGCAACCCCTGCGCCCACGATAAACGCCAGCAATGCCACCTCAGCCCGCCGCGCTGGCACGGGTCGCAGCAGATAGACCAAAGCGGGTAGCAGCAACGCCGCACTGGGAAAACTGCGATAGCGCGGATCAACCACCATCGCCAACATGCTCACCGCCGCAGCGAACCCTGCCGCCAGTAGCCACCAGCCAGCCCGCGCCTCAAGCCAGGTGAACAGCCGCTGGCGCCAGCCGTTACGCTGCGCCAAGGTCAGCGCAGCATGCGCCAGCACCAGCAGATTCAGCCCTGCCAGCAACACCGCCCACAGCCACTCGCCAGCAAACCGCGCGTTGGTGCGCATCAGCTCGCCCCATAGCCCCAGACTGCCGGCGCCTATCGCTGCCAACAACGGCAGCAACAAGGCCGCACGCGGATCGGCCGGCCGACCAGCCAGTAGCAGCACCGCGATCAGCAACGACACACTCGCCAGCAACCACTGCGGCCACAGCGCCAGGTTACTCACCGGCCCTTCCAGCACACCTTTGTCCTGGCGATCGGCGTCATACAGCCCCCAGTAACCACCCACTGCGCCCTCGCTGGCGCGCTTCCACGGTTGGTCGAAGGCTTCGATCAGGTTGTAGCTCCAGCCATTGCGCTCGGCCATGGCGACAAAACCACGAATGAACAGTGCTTCATTGACCCGGCTCGGCACTGCCGTCTCGCGCTGGCGCCCCTCGCTGGGCCAGCCGGTTTCGCCGATCATCACGTCCTTGGGCGCAAAACGTGTGCCGAACACCCGCCGTACCTCGGCGACATGCGCCAGGGCCTGGTCGATCCCGCTGGGGTCATCTTCCCAGTAGGGCAGCAGGTGGATGGTCAGAAAGTCCACCGCAGGTGCCACTTGTGGGTGCTGCAACCAGAACTCCCAGACATCGGCATAGGTCACCGGCACCGTCACACGACTTTTCACCCGGGCGATCAGTTCAGCCAAGCGATCTCCCGTAACTTCCTTGCGCAGCAGCGCCTCGTTGCCGACGATCACCGCCGTGACCACATCCGGGTTGGCGTTGGCCGAGGCGATCAGCAGCTCGACTTCCTTGTCGGTGTCGGCGACGTTGGCATTGACCCAGGCGCCGATCATCAGCTTCAGCCCATGCTTGCGCGCCAACGCCGGAATCGCCTCAAGACCGGTCATCGAATAGGTGCGGATGCACTGAAAGCGCTCAGCCAGCAGCGCCAGGTCGGCGTCCATGCGCGCCGGGCGCAGGCGGAACGGCTGGTCGAACGGGGATTGGTCTTTATCGAACGGGGTGTAGGAGGCGCATTGCAGTTTATGCGTGGGGCTGGCCGCATCGGGCAGCAGCACCGGCTTGCCCAGCCCGTACCAGAGCGCCCCGAGCCCGAGCAAGGCGAGCAGGCAGGCGAGGAGGTAAAGGGGCAGTAGCAAGCGGGCGGAACTGGGCATCAGGCGGTCCATCGTCAGGCGCAAAGGGCTAGATGATAGCCGCAAATGCCCGGCGCCAATGCATTGGCATGCAAGGATCGCGCAGGGCAGGGCGGGCCGATGACGCTAATGGCCAAGTGCTGTCGCATCTGGTTGGGGTGGAGGTCGCTGATAGAGCAGGTCGACCTGTGTGGCAGGTTGATGATGCAATCTCCAAGACCTGACGAGGGGATGCTTTGATGAATATGCGACGTTTCCTGGGCGTGGGATCCGCCCTGGTGTTGGCCATGAGCGCTGCGCAGGCAATGGCCAAAGAAGTGAGCATTGGTTACGTAGATGGTTGGGCCGACAGTGTGGCGACCACTAACGTGGCCGCCGAAGTAATCAAGCAGAAGCTCGGTTATGACGTGAAACTGCAGGCGGTGGCCGCCGGCATCATGTGGCAGGGGGTTGCCACCGGCAAACTCGACGCCATGCTCTCGGCCTGGCTGCCGGTTACCCATGGTGAGTACTGGACCAAGAACAAGGACAAGGTGGTCGACTACGGCCCCAACTTCAAGGATGCCAAGATTGGCCTGATCGTCCCTGAGTACGTCAAAGCCACCAGCATCGAAGACCTCAAGACCGACGACACCTTCAAGCAGAAGATCGTCGGTATCGACGCCGGCTCCGGGGTGATGATCAAGACCGAACAGGCCATCAAGGACTACGACCTGACGGGTTACAAGTTGCAGGCCAGCTCCGGCGCGGGCATGACCGCCGAACTGGGCCGGGCCTATCCCAAGCAGCAGTCGATCGCGGTGACCGGTTGGGTGCCGCATTGGATGTTCGCCAAATGGAAACTCAAGTTCCTGGAAGACCCTAAGGGCGTGTATGGCGCGGCTGAGACCGTCAACAGCATTGGTAGCAAGGAGCTGGACAAGAAGGCGCCGGAAGTGGCGGCATTCCTGAAGAAATTCCAGTGGCAGTCCAAGGATGAGATCGGTGAGGTGATGCTGGCGATTCAAGATGGTGCCAAGCCTGACCAGGCGGCCAAGGACTGGGTGGCCAAGCATCCGGAGCGGGTGGCCGAGTGGACTGGCAAATGAGGGAGTAAGGCTCA
>NZ_JBJDNG010000001.1:131806-324560 GCF_044900155.1 Pseudomonas sp. NPDC088890
CAGCGGCCAATGCGCTTTCTTCGCGGGCAAGCCCGCTCCCACAGGGCCTCAATCGAGCCTTGTGGGAGCATCTTGAGCGGGTTGCCGAGTGGATTGTGAAGCTCAGCGGCCAATGCGCTTTCTTCGCGGGCAAGCCCGCTCCCACAGGGCCTCAATCGAGCCTTGTGGGAGCATCTTGAGCGGGTTGCCGAGTGGATTGGGAGGCTCAGCGGCCAATGCGCTTTCTTCGCGGGCAAGCCCGCTCTACAGGGCCTCCATCGAACCCTGTGGGAGCGGGCTTGCCCGCGAAAAGGGCGACTCAGGCTTATCTGTTGTTACCAAATCTGCAAAACACCGTTGCATCTAAGACTAAGGTCGTCTGGTTGGCGTCCAACGGCAGCATAAAGTTACAGGCGGGTTATCCCTAATCTGTGCTGCTAGGACAAAAACAATGAACGACAGCATTTACCTCTCGATACAGAACAGTCCGCGCTTCAAGGAACTGGTCACCAAACGCGAACGCTTCGCCTGGATTCTCTCGGCGATCATGCTCGGCCTCTACTGCGGCTTCATCCTCCTCATCGCCTATGGCCCGCAAATTCTCGGTGCCAAGCTGAGCCCGGACTCGTCGATTACCTGGGGTATTCCCCTCGGTGTCGGCCTGATCCTCTCGGCCTTCATCCTCACCGCCATCTATGTGCGTCGTGCCAACGGCGAGTTCGATGAGTTGAACAAGGCAATCCTCGAGGAGGCCAAGCAATGATCCGCCAAGCCAAAGCCCTGGCCGTCCTGGCCTGCGGCGTTTTTGCACCCGCTGTGTGGGCC
Organism: Pseudomonas sp. NPDC088890; assembly: GCF_044900155.1. Classification (NCBI taxonomy): domain Bacteria; kingdom Pseudomonadati; phylum Pseudomonadota; class Gammaproteobacteria; order Pseudomonadales; family Pseudomonadaceae; genus Pseudomonas; species Pseudomonas sp. NPDC088890. The sequence goes on from NZ_JBJDNG010000001.1 coordinate 132,611, forward strand.
GCTGATGCGCTCACCGGCGAGGTGCAGAAACAGCCGCTCAACATGTCTGCCATCGTCATGTTCCTGGCCTTCGTCCTGTTCACCCTGGGGATTACCTACTGGGCGTCCAAACGCAACAAATCAGCCTCCGACTACTATGCCGCCGGCGGCAAGATCACCGGTTTCCAGAACGGTCTGGCAATTGCCGGTGACTACATGTCGGCAGCCTCGTTCCTGGGGATTTCCGCCCTGGTGTTCACCTCCGGCTACGATGGCCTGATCTACTCGATCGGCTTCTTGGTCGGCTGGCCGATCATTCTCTTCCTGATCGCCGAGCGCCTGCGCAACCTGGGTAAATACACCTTCGCCGACGTGGCCTCGTATCGCCTCGGGCAAAAGGAAATCCGCACCCTGTCGGCGTCCGGCTCGCTGGTGGTAGTGGCCTTCTACCTGATCGCGCAGATGGTCGGCGCGGGCAAGCTGATCGAGCTGCTGTTCGGCCTGGACTACCACGTCGCGGTGATCCTGGTCGGCATCCTGATGTGCATGTACGTGCTGTTCGGCGGCATGCTCGCCACCACCTGGGTACAGATCATCAAGGCCGTGCTGCTGCTGTCGGGTGCCAGCTTCATGGCGCTGATGGTGATGAAGCACGTGGGCTTTGATTTCAACACCCTGTTCACCGAAGCGATCAAGGTGCACGCCAAAGGTGAGGCGATCATGAGCCCGGGCGGTTTGGTCAAAGACCCGATCTCGGCGTTCTCCCTGGGCCTGGCACTGATGTTCGGTACCGCTGGCCTGCCGCACATCCTGATGCGCTTCTTCACCGTCAGCGATGCCAAGGAAGCGCGCAAGAGCGTGCTGTACGCCACCGGTTTCATCGGCTACTTCTACATCCTGACCTTCATCATCGGCTTCGGCGCGATCCTGCTGGTCAGCACCAACCCAGACTTCAAGGACGCCGCGGGCGCGCTGCTGGGCGGCAACAACATGGCGGCGGTGCACCTGGCCGATGCCGTGGGTGGCAGTATCTTCCTCGGCTTCATCTCGGCGGTGGCCTTCGCCACTATCCTGGCGGTGGTCGCTGGCCTGACCCTGGCCGGTGCCTCGGCGGTATCCCATGACTTGTACGCCAGCGTCTGGCGCAAAGGCAAGGCCAACGACAAGGACGAGATCCGCGTCTCGAAGATCACCACCATCGCTCTGGGCGTGCTGGCGATCGGCCTGGGCATTCTGTTCGAGAAGCAGAATATCGCCTTCATGGTCGGCCTGGCCTTCTCCATTGCCGCCAGCTGCAACTTCCCGGTACTGCTGCTCTCGATGTACTGGAAGAAACTCACCACCCGCGGCGCCATGATCGGCGGCTGGTTGGGCCTGGTCAGTGCGGTTGGCCTGATGATCCTTGGCCCAACCATCTGGGTGCAGATCCTCGGTCATGAGAAAGCCATCTACCCGTATGAGTACCCAGCGCTGTTCTCGATGATCATCGCCTTCGTCGGTATCTGGTTCTTCTCGGTCACCGACAAGTCCAAGGCAGCTGAAAACGAGCGTGCGTTGTTCTTCCCGCAGTTCGTCCGTTCGCAGACTGGCCTGGGTGCCAGTGGCGCGGTTTCTCACTAATCCTTGCCTGTAATGCCACAACGCCCCGCTAGTCGGGGCGTTGTCGTTGGTGAATGGCTGATCCGCCTTGCAAGCCAGTTTGATGGCGTTTTGAGGTCGCTGGGAAATTTCCGAAGCCCGCTCGGAACGGTCTTACTCATCGCGACGAATCGACCCTGAATAATCTCCTTGCTGACCGGGAACCCCCGGCAGGCATTAGCCCTTCAAGGAGATCAGATTCGTGAAACGTACGTTATTCGCCCTTCCCCTGGCCATGTGCTGCGCCACCTCGGCTTTTGCCATTGACCCGATCGAGAAGCAGGTCCAGGTCACCGCTCAGATCCCGACTGGAGCGTTCTTTGTCGAGCCTGTGGGCGGCAACTGGATGAACGACCCGCAAGAGATGACCTGGAACTCCTATCAATCCAAGCTAGAACCGATTCGCAAGGAGTTGCAGGTCAAGAGCACCGTGGGGCCGATTACCGCCTACCTGGTGTCGCCTGCGGTCATTGCCAGCGGCGTCAACAACATCGGCCTGGATGTCATGGTTGCCGGCACCGTGCTCAAGACCACGCCGACCGAAGTGGTCAGTGCGGCCCTGGCTGCCCCCGGCACCACCGTAGGCTTTGAAGTGCATGCCCAGGCCGCGCCTACCACCGGTTATGTGCCAGGCAGCTACCAAGGCTTGGTCAGCATGATGTTTGAAACCGCTGCGCCTTGAAGCGGGCAGTTATCGGTTAACCCATTCGTTGTTGCCCTCCTTGTCCTCCACGCCTGTCGAGGGGAGGGAGGGTATTGCCTGTAAGCGACGCTCATGCCAATCAAATACACCTCGATCGCCGTCCTGCGCTGTTGGCTGCCATTGGCTGTCTGCCTGGCCACCTTGCCCTGTGGGGCAAATGCTGCGGCGACGGCGCTGGGGCGCATCGACGGTCTGCCGCGTGAATTCGAGGCGCATTTCTTCGACGTGCCGTTGGCGGTCCGGGTCGACCTGGATGGCCGCTACCTGGGCGATGCCATGGTCGTGCTCAGCCGCGACCAACGTGTACAGCTGATCGAATTCACCGATACCCAAGAGAGCCGCGAGCCCGAGCGCGTACGTCGTCTGTGGCGTGAGCGCCTGAGCAATGCCCGGCCATTGGGAGACTGTCAGTCCGATTGTCCTGATGGGTTACGCGCCGTGCACTACAGCCTGGTCAATTCCCAGTTGTCGTTATTGACCAATCAGGCTGAAGTGCAAGCAGGGGTTGAACGCTTTCATCAACTCCCGGCACAGGGCAGTTATGGCCTGCTGTTGCGCAATCAGCTCAATCTGGTGGGGGATGGACGTGGCACTACGGGGCGCTACGCCATGCAGGGGCAAGGCAGTATCGGCAACTGGACCGCCTTGGCCGACGGCCAGTTCGACCGTGGCAGCGACAGCGAGCAAGGCACCCGTTACCGCATCGACCAGCTATACGCCGAGCGCGTGGTCGAAGCTAACTTCTACCGCCTGGGCTACTTTACCCCCAGCGCCCAAGGCCTGACCCGCCAGCCACGGCTGATGGGTACCAGCCCCGATACCACCCTTGGCCTGATGTTTGGCAGCAGCGACAGCCTGGCCATCGATAACGGCGCGCCCAGCGCCACGCCGATCTATGTCACCCCCGATCGCCCAGCGGTGGCCGAGATCTACCGCAACGGCGTGCTGATCAACAGTCAGCCTGTCCAGCCGGGCTTGCAGACGCTCGATACCAAAGTGCTGCCCGGTGGCATCTATGAAATCGAAGTGCGCCTGGTCGAGGACGGCCAGGTCACCTCGCGCAGCCAGGCATTCATCTACAAACCCAGCAACTGGCGCAGCACCGATGCGCCGTGGCGCTACAACGTCTATCTAGGCCGGCAGAGCAGCCTGCTGAGCAACTGGGAGCGCGAGCATGACGACAGCCTCAGCGCTGGCGTGTTGGCCAACTACCTGCTGCACCCACGGGCGATTGTCGGTCTGTCGGCCCAGCGTATCGACCAGATGATGCAATACGGCACCTCGCTGGACTGGGACGTGTTCGACCGCTTCAAGCTCTACTCCAATGTCTACCAGGCCCAGGACTACGGCAGTGGCTATGACCTGCAGGCGATCCACACCTATGACAGCGGTTCGTTGGTCGCCAGCCACAGCCGTTCTTGGCTGTCGCGCCCGCGGCAAGCGCGCAGCGCGGCGTTCGTACAGAGGCAGACGCAATCCTCGTTGTCGCTCAACCATCGCCTCGATCCGCGCAACACTGCCAGCCTGCGCATCTCCCACAGCAGTGGCGCCAGCGAAGGTATGGGGGTCGACCTGGGATGGTCGTATTTCGGCCGGGTGCTGGGGTCGGACGCCAACTGGCGCCTGTCACTGTTCGACCGCCCAGGCACCGTCGGCACCGGCGATGCGCGCAGCCGCGGGGTCAACCTGAGCTTGAGCATGAGCCTGGGTGGGGGCGGGCGGCGGGTGTCGGCCAGTCTAGGTACACGTACCTCACGCGACGGCGGGCGCGACGTCAACGCTACCCTGGCCTACCAGCAAGATGTCGACATCGGCCCACTGCGCAGCCTCGGCATGACTGCCAGCGCTGACCGTTATGGGGTAGGGCTGGGCGGTGACACGCAGTTTGAAAACCAGGTAGTGCATGGCGATGCCTATGTTCAGCGATCCTCTTACAACGGCGAGTTCACGGGTGGCTTGAACATGGAAAGCCTGCTTGCCGTAGGCGAAGGCAAGGCCGCCTTGAGTGGCCAGTACCTGCCGCATCAGGCCGGTTTGATCGTCGATGTCGAGACCGATCTGGATGGCCTGGAGCTGCGCGCCGACGACCCCAATGGCAGCACCGCCAACCTGCGCCCTGGGCGCAACGTGATTCCGGTAGCGGCCTACAAGGCTGGCCATGTGCAGTTCGATTTTGAAGGCAGCGAGGCGACAGCGGCAGTGATCCAACCCTCGAGCCTCGATTACCACCTCAACCGCGGTGGGATTGCCTATCGACAGTTGCGTGTGCTGCGCACGGTTACCGTGATTGGCCGCTTGATCGACGTCAAAGGTAGGCCGTTGCGGGGGGCTCAGGTGATCAATCACGCCAGCCGCACGGTGAGTGAAGCCGATGGCTTCTTCGCCGTAGAGATGAGCGAAGCGACCCCGAGCCTGGAGGTTCACCAGCATGGCGCGGCGGCCTGTTTGCTCAGCCTCGACCTGTTGGCGCTGGAACGCGAAGGCGACCTGGTGCTGGCTGGGGATCAGACCTGCAGTCCGGCGAGCCTGGCTGGGGTGGGCGATGTTGCGGGTAACCGGCGCGGTTGAGTCAGTGCCGGCCCTATCGCGGGACAAGCAACGAAAAACCCGTGGGAGCGGGCTTGCCCCGCGATGAGACCGGCACTGGCGCCCCATTCACTCAATGCAATCACCAACTTCAGAACAGTGCTTGGGAAATTTCTGAACTGGTTTTAGGACCAATCCCGCGACCTAGGCCATAGCCATCAACGCCACGGTATCAATACTCTCGTTATGTCGAAAAAGAGACCCATAAACATGACCCTTCCCAGGCTGATCCTGTTGACCCTGCTGCTCACCCCGCTGGCATCGCACGCCGCGCCCGAGCTCAATGTCGGCGCCCTGTACGACTACCTCGACAGCGGCAAGAGCACCCTGCTCAAGCGCGTGCGCAACAGTGGCGACACCACCGCGTTCGTCAAGATCAGCGTCGCCGAGTTGGTCTATGACGCCAATGGCGAGCCCCGCGAGATCGATACCGATGGCCTGCCCTTGGAGCAGCGCGGCCTGGTCGCCAGCCCTGCACGGCTGATCGTACCGGCCCAGGGGATGCAGGCGGTGCGCCTGCTGTATCGCGGTTCACGGGACAGGGAGCGCTACTTTCGTTTGCGCTTCGTACCCGTGTTACCGGAGTCTGGTGATGGTTTTGCGGTGAACGAACAGGAGGCCAAACAGTACCGCGAAAGCCTCAAGGTGGGGGTTAACCTGCTGGCCGGATATGGCTCGCTGTTGTTCGTGCGCCCCGCCGAAACGCGCTTCCAAACCGCAGTGCAACGCCAAGGTGGCCAACTGCAGGTGGCTAACGAAGGCAACACAACCGTGGTACTCGACCATTTCCGCCAATGTCAGGCAGCGGAGCAGGGCTGCGAGCCGGCCACCAAGCACCATTTGCTGCCAGGGCGCAGTCGGCAGTTCGACGGGCAGGTGGGCAAGGTGCATCAGTTCGAGCTGCACGAAGGCGCTGAACGCAAGCAGATGGTGGTGGAAGGATGAGCCTGCGCGAGCCGATCCAGGCCATGCGCCGAGCTGCGCAACTGGGAGGCGCGCTGCTGTTGGCGCTTGCCTGGCCAGCAGCCCAGGCCCTGGAAGTGACGCTCACCGCCGAGTACCTCGGGGGTGGCTCAGGGCGTTTCGACAACACCACGCCTCCAGGCGGCATTTGCCGTTACTGGACATACACGTGCAGAAACATGACCACTGTCGATCTTCCTATCACCTACATCAAGAAGACCACCAAAGGCGCGACTGATCCTCGGGACAACTACTTCATTCAACTACCGGCTCGACGGCAAGTGAACATTATCAACGACCAGACAGGCGAATCGCGCACAGCGACGCTGGAATGGACGGCGCTCAACCAGCGTGTAGAAATCAACGGTTGGCTGTATGACGATCACCCCCTGTCTAACCGTAGCTTGAATGGCGGTTGTAGCGGTGTTGGCGCCTTGTCTACAGAGCGTCCTGCTATCGTCAACTACCTGTGGAGGATAAGCGACCCACAGTCGCCACAAGGTTGCTGGAGTTTCAACAGGAGGACTGCTATAGGCAAGGTGGTGGATGCACAGGTCCTGGAAACCAGCATTGCCTATGACCTGGTCGTGCCGCCGCCTTATCAAATGCGCGCGGGTACCTATCGCGGCAGCATCACCTACTCAATGGGTGCTGGCGCCGACTTTGACTTCGGCAACGATGTCAGCGCGCTCAGCGGTAATTCGCTTACGGTCAATTTTGTGCTGGACGTGCGGCACGCCTTTATCTTCGAGTTCCCGCCTGGCTCTGATCGGGCCGTACTCGAACCCAAAGGCGGCTGGAGCGCCTGGCTGGCCGGCGGCAAAGCCCCAACCAAGCTTTACCGCGACCTGCCGTTCCGGCTGTGGTCGACTGGCCCGTTCAAGGTCTACAAGCTGTGCCAGCACTATGCCGACGAGCGCTGTGGCATCGTCAATGACAACGGGCATCAGGTCCCGGTCGAAGTGGCCTTGAGTTTGCCACCCGGTATGCACTACCAAGGCCGGCCCATCGAACGCCTGGCGTTGCCGTCAGGCCGCGCGGCGGCGCTGCAATTCGAGTCGGCGATGCCCACCCTCAATCGCCCAGGCCAGCTGCATTTCGAAGTTGGTCGAGCGGATATGCCCGGCATGCTCGCCTATTCCGGCAGCACTTACACAGGCCAGGTCACGGTGGTGTTCGATGCCGAACTCTAGCCTGGCCGGCCCGCCCAGCGAGGAAGCCTATGTACACAGCCTTGGTCGTCGATGATCACCCGTTCATCCGCTCCACCGTCTGCATGCTGTTGCGCCAGGAGCACCTGGAGGTGGTCGGCCAGGCCGACAATGGCATCGATGGCTTGCGCCTGGTGCGCGAGCATCGGCCTGACCTGGTAATCCTCGACATCACCATGCCCGGTCTCGACGGCCTGGATGTGATCGGCAGGATTCGCACGCTGGAATATCCGGCCAAGGCCCTGGTGCTGACCTCGCAACTGGCCGAGGCCTACTCACTGCGTTGCATGCAGGCCGGCGCCGCCGGCTTTGTGTCGAAGACCGACGATTTGTGCGAGTTGAACAAGGCGGTGCGCGCGGTCATGTCGGGCTATACCTATTTCCCTGAAGTGGCCCTGAGCTCGGTGCACAAGCAAGACCTGTGCGCCACCGAGGCGCAGTGCATCGCCAGCCTCTCCGACCGCGAGCTGATGGTGTTGCAGCAGCTGGCGCGGGGCTTGAGCAACAAAGCCATTGGCGAAGCGATGCTGCTGAGCAACAAGACCATCAGTACCTACAAGGCTCGCCTGCTGGAGAAGCTGCGGGTCAACTCGCTGATCGACCTGGCGGACTTCGCCCGCCGCAATCTGCTCATCTGAATGCCTTACTGGTGCGCCTGAATGTCCTGTTCCTGGCGGTGTGGTGTGCCTGGGTGTGGTTGCCGGTCGCCGCTGCCCCGGTATTGCATGCCCGCGCCAGCCTCGATGGCCCCCGGCCGGAACCCGACAACAGCCAACTGCGCTGGCTGTGGGAGCGGCGCCAGCTGCGTTTGGGCGTGCTCAATCGGGAGAACCCGCCATACGACATACTCGGTACCGGTCAGGTCTATGAGGGCATCAGCGCCGATTACGCAGGGCTGTTGGCCGAGCAGATGAACCTTGAGGTGAGCGTGCAGGTGTTCGCCTCGTTCGCCGAGGCGATTACAGCGTTACGCGACGGCCAGATCGATCTGCTCGCCTCGGTGACCGCCCAGCAGGCGTTGCAGGCGAACCTGCGCCTGTCGCGGCCGTATGGTGAAGACCGGCCATTGTTGATGGCCCTGGAAGAGGACTTGCGCGCCCGCATCCGTCGCGCCGAGCCCTTCGATCTGGTGATGGTCGAGGGCTATCGGACCCAGGAGCAAGTCAGTGAGCATTACCCACTGGCCCGGGTTCATCCGCATCCAAGCCCATTCAGCGCACTGACTGCGTTGGCCTTCGGTCAGGCCGACCTGTACTTGGGTAATGGCTTAGGCGCGCGCTATGTGCTGGGGCGCAGTCAATTGAGCGGGATCGAGGAAATCGGCCACGCTGCCTTGGGGCGCCAGGGCATCGGCTTTGCCATGCTGGAAAATGACTCGCCCTTGCCGTACTTGGTCGATACAGGCTTGGCGGCGCTGTCCGAGCGTCAGCATGCACGCATCCGTGAACGCTGGAGCCCTGTTTCGGCCAATGCGCATAAAGCTCAACCGCTGCAACTGAACGAGCGCGAGCTGCGTTGGCTGAGCGAAAACCCCTCGGTCAAAGTATTGCTCGATGAACAACTGCTGCCGTTGAGCTACCGCGATGCCAAAGCACAATGGCGCGGTTTGAGCCTGGATATCCTGCAGCTGATCAGCCGCCGTACCGGCCTGCGTTTCGAGGTGGAGGCGGGCGGCAGCGTGGCGCGCATGCTCGACCAGGTGCGCCAGGGCCAGGCGCAGCTGATCGCCGGCATCCCCCGCAGTGCTGCGCTGGAGCAGTACCTGGGGTTCAGCCGTGCCTATCTGAGTGCGTCACGGGTGCTGGTGACCCGTGACGATCCGCGCGCGCCGAGCAGCCTGGCGCAGTTGGCTGGAAGGCCGTTGGCAGCGGTGTGGGGGAGCGATGTGCTGGAGGAGCTCAAGCAGCATTACCCCTTGGTTGAGCCGCTGATCGTACCCGGCCCGGTGGCGGCCTTGCAGGCGGTGGCGCGCGGTCAGGCGGCCGCAGCGGTATTGACCCTTGATGACGCGCGTCCGCTGATTGCCCGCTGGTACCCAGGGCGTTTGCGCATCAGTGCCAGCTTGCCGATGTCGCCAGCGCACTTTGCCCTGGCCAGCGCCCGAGGTTCAGTTGAGTTGCAGGGCATCCTCAACAAGGCCTTGCTCAGCCTCGCCCCGCGCGAGACCGATGTACTGGTGCGGCGCTGGCGCAACCCGATGATCGTCGCCGACGGCGTCTGGCCACGTTATCGCGGCAAGATCCTGCTCGGCTTCGGCCTGGCGCTGGGGTTGCTGCTGTTGGCGCTGATGTGGATTCGCTACCTGCGCCGCCTGCAAGTTCAGTTGCGCCGGGCCACCCAGCAGGCCGATGCGGCCAACCAGGCCAAGACACGTTTTGTGACCACCATGAGCCATGAGATCCGCACCCCGCTGCATGCGGTGCTGGGCATGCTCGAGCTAGCCCAGCACAAGGCCGAACAAGGCGTGCTCGACCGCCTGGCGATCGAAGTGGCAACCGATGCCGCGCGGGGTTTGCTGGAGTTGATCGGCGATATTCTCGACATTACCCGTATCGAGGCGGGTCACCTGCACCTGGCGCCACAGCGGGTGTGCCTGCGCGAGCAGGTGGCGCGGGTGGTGCAGTTGTTCGAGCAGCAGGCGCGTGGCAAGGGCCTGGAGCTGCGCTTGCAGATGCACGGCGAGGTGGATGCGCAGGTGATGCTTGACCCGCTGCGCTTCAAACAGGTGCTGGCCAACCTCTTGAGCAATGCCATCAAGTTCACCCGCCAAGGCTATGTGGCGGTCCGCCTCAACGCCGTGCCGCGAGATGGCCGGCTGGCGGTGGAGTTGCAGATCAAGGATACCGGGGTCGGCATTGCCGAGGCCGAGTTGGCTGGGCTCGGTCAGCCGTTTCGTCAGGCCAGCAACCAGCAGCAGTCGCCGCGGTGTAGTGCTGGCCTGGGTCTTGGCATCAGTCGTAGCCTGTGCGAGATGATGGGGGGGCACTTAAGCCTGCGCAGCGTGTTGGGCCAGGGCACCGAGGTGGATATCCGCTTGAGTTTGGCAGTGTTGCCCGCCGAGCCCTGCCTGGAGCCGGCGGTGCTGCCGTTTCCCGCCGACAGCGAGCGCCTGCGAGTGCTGGTGGTCGACGACTATCCTGCCAACCGGTTGCTGCTGGCCCAGCAGCTGGACTACCTCGGTCACCAGGCGCGGGTCGCCGAAGATGGCGCCCAGGCGCTGCGCCTGTGGCTCAAGGAACACTTCGACGTGGTGATCAGTGATTGCTCCATGCCGCGGCTTAACGGCCACGCCCTGGCCCGAGCGATCCGCGAGCATGAGCGGCGCAGTCGCAGGCCTGCATGCCGCCTGATCGGCCTGACGGCCAACGCCCAGGAACAAGAACGCCGGCGCTGCCGAATGGCAGGCATGGACGATTGTCTGTTCAAACCCTTGGGGCTGGAAGAACTGGTGCAAGCCCTGGCCAGTTGCCGGGCAACTGCTAGGGATGACGACCCCTTGATGCTGGATATGGACCATCTTCAACGTTTGGTGGGCAAGGATGAAGCGGCGCTCAAGGCGTTGCTCGGCGATTTGCGCACCAGTAACCGAGAAGACCTGCAACGCCTGGAACGGGTCGCTGAAGATACCTTGGAACTGGCTCAGCTGGCCCATCGGGTCAAGGGCGGCGCGAGAGTCGCTCGCGTCCTGCACCTAGTGGCCCTGTGCGAACGGGTCGAGCAGAGTTGCGCTAGCCGGCCTTTGGCCCGTGAGCGCTTGAGCAGCGATGTGCAGGCGTTGCGCAAGGCCATGCAACACCTTGAGCGGCAACTGGACAACCAGGCCGCTCGCAGTGTCTGAAAGGACGGCCCCCTGGCTGAGGCCAGGGGGCTGGGTCATATCATGCCAAGCAACAACAGCACCAGCAGGATCACCAGCACCACGCCAATGATGCCGGATGGGCCATAGCCCCAGCTGCGCGAGTGTGGGAAGACGGGTAAGCCACCAATCAACAGCAGGATCAGGATGATGATGAGGATCGTGGTCATGGGCGTAATCCTTGCGTTGTTCTAGGGGAAGGGGCCTAGGAATGCTGGCCGCTTACAATTCCGACCTGCGCCGCTTGGCAAAGATTCAATTGGCGTTGCGGGCAGTGGATGTTGTTGTGTCAGTACTGGCTCTATCGCGGGGCAAGCCCGCTCCCACGGAGATCGTGCGCGGCCATGCCGGCCCATTCAGCAGCCTGATAGCGCACCAACTCGATGCAGGCCTTGGCTAGACTCGGCCCATTGCCCACCGAACAAGGCCTGCACCATGCACAACCGAATGATGATCACTGGCGCAGGTTCCGGCCTTGGCCGCGAAATCGCCCTACGCTGGGCGCGCGAGGGCTGGCGCCTGGCCCTGGCCGATGTCAACGATGCCGGCCTGCGCGAAACTCTCGAGCGGGTGCGCGCCGCAGGCGGCGATGGTTTCACTCAGCGCTGCGATGTGCGCGACTACAGCCAGCTGACTGCCCTGGCACAGGCCTGCGAAGAGAAGTTTGCCGGCATCGATGTGGTCGTCAACAACGCCGGGGTCGCCGCGGGCGGGTTCTTCGCCGAGCTGTCGCTGGAAGACTGGGACTGGCAGATCGCGGTCAACCTGATGGGCGTGGTCAAGGGCTGCAAGGCGTTCTTGCCGTTGCTTGAACGCAGCAAGGGGCGGATCGTCAACATCGCCTCGATGGCGGCGCTGATGCAGGGGCCGGGGATGAGCAACTACAACGTGGCCAAGGCCGGCGTGCTGGCGTTGTCGGAGAGCCTGCTGGTCGAATTGCGCCAGCTGGAAGTGGCGGTGCATGTGGTGTGCCCATCGTTCTTCCAGACCAACTTGCTCGACTCGTTCCGTGGGCCGAATCCGGCGATGAAGGCGCAGGTGGGCAAGCTGTTGCAGGGCTCGCCGATCAGTGCGGCGGATATCGCCGAGTACATGCATGAGCGGATTGGCGCCGGCGAGTTTCTGATTCTGCCGCATGAGGCCGGGCGCGAGGCGTGGAAGCTCAAGTGCCAGGCGCCAGAGCGGCTGTATGACGAGATGGCCGAGATGGCGGTGAAGATGCGCGCCAAGGCGGGCAGTCGGGGCTAGCGTGTGTGGTGACAATGTTGCCCCGCGATGAGGCTAGCACTGTCGCCCAGTTATCCCAGATCAATCAGGTATCCTATGCGCCTTTTTCATGGGCCAAGGAGCTTGGCGTGATCAACTACTTCTGGTTCTTCCTGGCCGCACTGTTCGAGATCGGCGGCTGCTACGCCTTCTACCTGTGGCTACGCCTGGGCAAGAGCGCCTGGTGGATCGTACCGGCGCTGCTCAGCTTGACGCTGTTCGGCCTGATCCTCACCCGTGTCGAGGCCGCCTACGCGGGCCGCGCCTATGCAGCCTACGGCGGCATCTACATCGTTTCGTCATTGCTCTGGCTGGCGCTGGTAGAGCGCATACGGCCGCTGGGCAGCGACTGGCTCGGTGCACTGCTGTGCGTGCTCGGCGCAACCATCATCGTCTTCGGGCCACGCTTGCAGCAGGGCTAAAGCCAGGTATTTCTGTAGGGCGAATTACCTTTGCTAGTGGGACTCGTCTCTTTCGCTGGCGCAATATTGTGGAGCCAGATAGACCTGAAGCAGGCTCCGGTTTTCCCTTAGCGGCGAGGATCGGAGCATGCTGGTAATTGGACGCGATGTTGGCGAAGTCATCACCGTCGGCGATGACATCGAGATCAAGGTGATGGCGGTGGGCAACGGGCTGGTGCGCTTTGGCATCAGCGCGCCGCGTGACGTACCGGTGCACCGCAGCGAGGTGTACAAGCGGATCAAGGCGAAGGAGAAACAGCAGCGGGACATGTAAGCGGGGCTGCACGGGGCAACCCCGGTTGATCACTCGAGCAGTTCTCTAGGCACTTCATGCTTGGCCAGCAGCTGGCACTGTTGACTGTCCAGGTCGAACAGTATGAACGCCTGGCCCTTGGCCAGTGCCTGGCGCACGCGCAGCACGCGCGTCTCCAGCGGCGTGTCATCGCCATTGTCGGTGCCTTCGCGGGTGACGAAGTCTTCGATCAGGCGGGTCAGGGTTTCGGCTTCGAGTTGGTCGTAGGGGATCAGCATACGCAGGGACGGTCTGTAGTCGGGAGTGGCCCCATGCTACGCGAAACCCGCCACCTGCGTGTAGGCATCAGCTCTTGTTGCCGACCAGGCTGTCCACGGCCGGCACGCGGGTATCGCTTTCCATTTGCGCATCATGCTCCAGCTGGTGACTGAAGCGTTCGAGCGAAGCGCTGGCCGGGTTGGAATCGCTGGCAAATACTGGCGGGCTGAGCAGGTAACCGGCCAGCAGCCGGCTGAGGGTCGACAGGCTGTCGATATGGGTGCGCTCGTAGCCATGGGTAGCATCGCAGCCAAAAGCCACCAGCGCGGTGCGGATATCGTGGCCGGCGGTGACGGCCGAATGCGCATCGCTGAAGTAGTAGCGAAACAGGTCGCGGCGCACCGGCAGGTCTTGCTCACCTGCCAGTTTCAGCAGGTGGCGCGACAGGTGGTAGTCGTAGGGGCCTGAGGAGTCCTGCATGGCCACGCTTACCGCGTGTTCGCTGGAGGCCTGCCCAGGTGCTACCGGGGCGATGTCGATGCCGACGAACTCGCTGACATCCCAGGGTAATGCACCGGCCGCGCCCGAGCCGGTTTCTTCGGTGATGGTGAACAGCGGGTGACAGTCGATCAGCGGCTGCTGGCCGCTTTCCACCACTGCCTTGAGTGCGGCCAGCAACGCCGCCACACCGGCTTTGTCATCCAGATGGCGGGCGCTGATATGGCCGCTCTCGGTGAACTCCGGCAGCGGATCGAAGGCGACGAAATCACCAATCGAGATGCCCAGCGCCTCACAGTCGGCGCGGGTCGCGCAGTAGGCGTCCAGGCGCACTTCGACATGGTCCCAACTGATGGGCATCTGGTCGATCGCGGTATTGAAGGCGTGCCCGCTGGCCATCAGCGGCAGCACACTGCCGCGCAGTACACCGGTGTCGGTGAACACGCTGACCCGGCTGCCTTCGGCAAAACGACTTGACCAGCAACCGACCGGGGCCAGGGCCAGGCGGCCGTTGTCTTGCAGTTGGCGCACGCTGGCGCCGATGGTGTCCAGGTGTGCCGAGACGGCGCGGTCGGGCGAGCTTTGGCGGCCCTTGAGGGTGGCGCGGATGGTGCCGCGGCGGGTCAGTTCGAAGGGGATACCCAGTTCATCCAGGCGTTCGGCGACATAGCGCACGATGGTGTCGGTGAAGCCGGTCGGGCTGGGGATGGCGAGCATCTCCAGCAGGACGCGTTTGAGGTATTCCAGATCCGGTTCGGGGTGGTGTTTGGACATGTGCACTCCTCGGCGGGTGGGTGGTTGTCCTTGTGGGCCTCATCGCGGGGCAAGCCCGCTCCCACGTTGAGTGCTTTACCTCAAAAGAGGGCACAGCGTGGGAGCGGGCTTGCCCCGCGATGAGGCCCACCAGGACACCATCATTCAGGCAGGCGACCGGCTATGGGGAAACAGCAGGTCGACAAATCGTTCAGCGGTCGGTTGCGGCTCATGGTTGGCCAGCCCGACCCGCTCATTGGCCTCGATAATCACGTAGTCAGGCTGCTCGGCGTCACGCACCATCAGGTCCAGGCCCACTACCGGGATATCCAGCGCCCGCGCCGCACGCACGGCGGCATCGGCCAGGATCGGGTGCAGACGCTCGGTGACATCTTCCAGGGTGCCACCGGTGTGCAGGTTGGCCGCGCGGCGCACCGCCAGGCGCTGACCGGCAGGCAGGATATCGCTGTATTGCAGGCCGGCAGCGCGCACCGTGCGCTCGGTTTCCTCGTCCAGCGGGATACGGCTTTCACCCCCGGTGGCGGCTTGGCGACGACGGCTCTGCGCCTCGATCAGCGCCTTGACGCTGTGCTTGCCATCGCCGATCACCTGGGCCGGATGGCGAATCGCGGCGGCGACCACTTCATGGCCAATCACCACGATGCGCAGGTCGAAACCTGGGTGGTAGCTTTCCAGCAGCACCCGGCTGTCGAACCGCCGCGCCTGTTCGACCGCCTGGTTGATCTCTTCCAGCGTGGTCAGGTTGACCGCCACGCCTTGGCCTTGTTCGCCATCCACCGGCTTGACCACCACCGCGCCATGCTCTTCGAGAAACGCCAGGTTGTCGTCGGCATTGCCCGCCAGTTGCTGCACCGGCACGTGCAGCCCGGCATTGTGCAGGGCGTGCTGGGTCAGGCGCTTGTCCTGGCAGAGGGTCATGCTCACGGCGCTGGTCAAGTCGCTGAGCGATTCCCGGCAGCGCACCCGGCGCCCGCCAAGGCTGAGGGTGAACAGGCCGGCAGCGGCGTCGTCGACCTGCACCTCGATGCCGCGACGAAAGGCCTCGTCGACGATGATTCGCGCATACGGGTTGAGCCCAGCCTCGGGGCCGGGGCCAAGGAACAGCGGCTGGTTGATGCCATTTTTGCGCTTGACCGCAAAGGTTGGCAGGTTGCGAAAGCCAAGCTTCTTGTACAGGCGCTTGGCCTGGCGATTGTCGTGCATGACCGACAGATCGAGGTAGGCCAGCTCTCGGCTCATGAAGTGCTCGATCAAATGCCGCACCAGCACTTCGCCAACACCGGGGCGGCTGCAATGCGGATCGACCGCCAGGCACCACAGGCTACAGCCGTGCTCCGGGTCATCGAACGCCTTGCTGTGATTCAGGCCCATGACGCTGCCGATCACTGCCCCGGTGTCTTCGTCTTCGGCCAGCCAGTAGACCGGGCCGCCCTGATGGCGCGGGGTGAGCAGTTCGGCGTTGACCGGCAGCATGGCGCGGGTCTGGTACAGACTGTTGATCGCCTGCCAGTCGGCTTCGGTCTGCGCCCGACGGATACGAAAACCGCGAAAAACCCGCTGCGCCGGGCGGTAGTCGGTGAACCACAGGCGCAGGGTGTCGGACGGATCGAGAAACAGCTGCTGCGGCGCATGCGCCAGCACCTGCTGTGGCGCCGCCACGTAGAGGGCGATATCACGCTCGCCAGGGGCCTCTTCAAGCAGCGCTTCGGCCAGATCGCTGGGGTCTGGGTAGGTATGCCCGATCAGCAATCGACCCCAGCCGCAGTGCACCGCGCGCGGCTGGTTGTGGGGCTCGCTGCCGTCACCGGCCAGACGCGCTTGCAGGCGCTCGTAGGAGGGCGCCTGGCCGCGCAGCAGGCGCTGGCCATAGGCGATTTCGTGGGCTTTCATCGATCAGATTCCTTGTTCGCTGAGCCACAGGTTCAGGGCCGCCAGCTGCCACAGCTTGGAGCCGCGCAGGGGCGTGAGCTGGCCGTGCGGATTGCTCAGCAGCTTGTCGATCATCGCCGGGTTGAACAGGCCACGGTCCTGGCTTGGGTCGGTCAGCAGCTGGCGTACCCAATCGAGGGTCGCGCCTTCCAGGTGCTTGAGGCCCGGGACCGGGAAGTAGCCCTTCTTGCGGTCGATCACCTCATGAGGGATGACCCGGCGCGCCGCCGACTTGAGCACCTGCTTGCCGCCATCGGGCAGCTTGAAGCGTGCTGGAATGCGCGCCGACAGCTCGGCCAGGCGGTAGTCGAGGAATGGCGTACGCGCCTCCAGGCCCCAGGCCATGGTCATGTTGTCGACGCGTTTGACCGGGTCGTCGACCAGCATCACCGTGCTGTCCAGACGCAGCGCTTTGTCTACCGCATCGGGAGCGCCGGGGCGGGCGAAGTGCTCGCGGACGAACTCGCCTGCGGCATCGGTCTCCAGCAGCCACGGCGCTTGTACCGTGTCGCGGTACTCGGCGTGGCTGCGGTCGAAGAACGCCTCACGGTAGGCTGTGTAGGGATCTTCGGCGCCATCGACCTGCGGGTACCAGTGATAGCCGGCGAACAGCTCATCCGCGCCCTGGCCGCTTTGCACGCCCTTGCAGTGCTTGGCTACCTCGCGCGAGAGCAGATAGAAGGCGATGCAATCGTGGCTGACCATCGGCTCGCTCATGGCGCGGAACGCGGCCGGCAACTGCTCGATGATCTCGCGCTCATCGATGCGCAGCTGGTGATGGCGGGTGCCGTAGTGACGGGCGATCAGGTCGGAGTATTGGAACTCATCGCCGCGTTCGCCGCCGGCATCCTGAAAACCGATGGAGAAGGTCGACAGGTCGTCAACGCCGACTTCGCGCAGCAGGCCGACCAGCAAGCTCGAATCGACCCCGCCAGAGAGCAGCACGCCCACGTCGACCGCTGCCCGTTGGCGGATCGCCACGGCGTCGCGGGTGGCGTCGAGTACGCGGGTGGTCCAGTCTTCGAGGTCGAGCTTGTGCTCGTCCGGGTTAGGCCCGTATTGCAGCTGCCACCAGGTCTGGCGCTCGACTTCGCCGTGCCGGTCGATGCGCATCCAGGTGCCGGGTTCGAGCTTTTGCACGTTGGCCAGCAGGGTGCGCGGCGCGGGAACCACGGCGTGGAAATTAAGGTAGTGGTTGAGTGCGACCGGGTCGATCATCGGGTCGATATCGCCGCCCTTGAGCAGTGCCGGCAAGGTCGAGGCGAAGCGCAGGCGCTCGCCATTGCGCGACAGGTACAGCGGCTTGACGCCGAGGCGGTCGCGGGCGAGGAACAGGCGCTGGTTGTCGCGCTCCCAGATGGCCAGGGCGAACATGCCGTTGAGCTTGGGCAACAAGGCTGCGCCCCAGGCGTGATAGCCCTTGAGCAGCACCTCGGTGTCGCCGTCGGACCAGAAGGTGTAGCCCAGCGCTTGCAGTTCCTGACGCAGCTCGGGGAAGTTGTAGATGGCGCCGTTGAACGCCAGCGACAGGCCGAGGTTGTTGTCGACCATCGGTTGGGCCGAGCCATCGGACAGGTCCATGATCTTCAGCCGGCGGTGGCCGAGGGCGATCGGGCCCTGGCTATGGAAGCCCCAGGCATCCGGGCCACGCGGCGCCAGATGATGGGTGATGCGCTCGACCGCGGCGAGGTCCGCCGGGCGCGGGGCTTGGTTGATCGGGGTGAAGCGTAACTCTCCTGCTAATCCGCACATAAGTCCTTACCGGTTTTGCCGTTGGGGAGGGGTGCCCAAAAGTAGGGCACTTAGGAACTGACCTGTGCGGTTTGTGAGAGTTTTAGATCAATCTGTTATATGGGTGGCCGGTATTGGGGCCGCTTTGCTGCGCAGCTGCCCGAAAAATTCATGCCTTGCCGCGAATCAAAGCGCGCAAGCCAAACCGATTCGGATGACAGGCTTCGGCCACCGCCCGAGGCACCGGCAACGGCTCGCCACAGACCCAAGCAGCAATCATCTCGCCGCTCAAGGGCGCTGTGATCAACCCCCGCGAGCCATGCCCACTGTTCACATACAACCCATCCAGCCAAGGACACTCCACCGCCGGCAGCTGCCGCGCATCCTTGCGCAGCATGGCATACGCTTGCGCGAACGCCTGCGCATCGGCCAGCGGCCCGACAATCGGCAAATAATCCGGGCTGGTACACCTGAACGCCGCCCGCCCTTGCAGCGCTGCCGGATCCATCCCGGCCGTGCCCAGCCGCTGCGCCAGGTCAGTGGAAATCTCATCGAGCAACGTCAAGTTGCCCTGGTGTTCGGCAGTGCTCGGCGTCAGGTCTTC
Organism: Pseudomonas sp. NPDC088890; assembly: GCF_044900155.1. Lineage (NCBI taxonomy): Bacteria > Pseudomonadati > Pseudomonadota > Gammaproteobacteria > Pseudomonadales > Pseudomonadaceae > Pseudomonas > Pseudomonas sp. NPDC088890. The sequence continues at coordinate 151,321 of NZ_JBJDNG010000001.1, forward strand.
ATTATGAAAATCAAAGCTGGCGCCCAGGGTGTGCTCATCCCCGCGCACCGGTGCCACATACCCTTCTGCACAGACCACGGTGCCCAGCTCACGGCTACTCGCGGTGGCCGGCAAACGGGTGATCTGCCCGCGGATACGCTTGAGTGGCAGGTCGGCGCAGGGGGCAAAGCGGCGCACATCTGCCGCGCCCGCCAGCACCACCAGTGGCGCGCTGGCCAGTAGCTGTTCGCCGTCCCAGGCGTGCCAAAGCCCATCGGCCTTGCGCAGTTCGATAACGTTCTGGTGCGTCAGCAACTGAATCAGCGGATGCTGCAGTTGCGCAGTGCACAGCGCGGGTGGATGAACCCAGCCACCCTCGGGATAGAACAAGCCGCCGCTGGCCAATTGCACACCGGCGACGGCCTCAGCCTGAGCCCGATCGAGCGAGTGCAGCAGGCTGCTGTCGAAGGCCGCTGCCAGCTTGGCCTGGCGTTCGGCCTCTTTAGCATCGAAGGCCAGTTGCAGCACGCCACAGCCATCCCAGTCCTGGCCGCGCTGCAACCGCTCGAGCCAGCGACGGGTGTAGCCGAAACCCGCCAGGATCATCTGCGACAGAGCAGTGCCATGGGCCGACAACTTCAGGTATAGGACACCTTGGGGATTGCCCGAGGCTTCCTGCGCCGGGGCTTGATGGCGCTCCAGCACATTGACCTGCCAGCCACGCGCGGCAAGGCTGGCGGCCGTGGCGCTACCGGCCAGGCCGGCGCCAATCACCAGGGCCCGGCGTGGCCCTTCGAGTGCAGGTGGGCGGGCGTACCAGGGCGCTACCTTCGTACTGGCTTGGCCAGTGAACTGGCCATGCATCACCTCCCACTTCTTACCCAGCCCTGGCACCTTTTTCATGCTGAACCCGGCTTCGATCAACCCACGGCGAACCCAGCCGGTGGTGGTGAAGGTGCCTAGGGTGGTGGCCGAGTGCGATAGGCGCGCAAGCTGGGCAAACAGCGCTGGGGTCCACATGTCGGGGTTTTTCGCCGGCGCGAAACCGTCGAGGAACCAGGCGTCGATCCGCGCATCGAGTTGCGGCAGTTGTTCCAGTACATCACCGATCATCAGCGTCAGGGTGACCCGGCCGCCATCGAAACTGAACTGCTGGAAGCCCTGGTGCACGGCTATGTACTGCTCCAGTAGCGGCTGCCAGTAAGGCGCCAGATCCGGCCATAACTGCACGGCGCGGCTCAGATCGTCGTAGCTCAGCGGGTACTTCTCGACGCTGACGAAGTGCAGCCGCGCCTGGGCAGGAGCCTGCTCGGCGAACAGCTGCCAGGCGCAGAAGAAGTTCATACCGGTGCCAAAACCGGTTTCGCCGATGACCATGCAGCTGTGCGCGGCCAATGCCGCGAAGCGCTCGCGCAGACGATTGCCTTCGATGAACACGTACTGGGTCTCGTTGACGCCCTCGTTGATCGAGAAGTACACGTCGTCGTAGTGCCGCGAATGCGGGCGGCCCTGGTCGTCCCAATCGATCTGGGCATGGCGGGGGAGGTGGGTGTCGGGCATGGTCGAATTCAGCTTCAAGTTGCAAGCGACAAGCTGCAAGAAAAAGCAGATGGTGGCACGGTTCGGTTTTTCTTGCAGCTTGTCGCTTGCAACTTGTAGCTGCGTTTCCGCTAGTCTTGTCATTCCATTGAAGGAGCCAGGCAAAGCCATGTTCGAATCTGCGGAAATCGGTCACAGCATCGACAAGGAGACCTTTGAAGCCGAAGTGCCCGCCCTGCGCGAGGCACTGCTCGAGGCTCAGTACGAACTCAAGCAGCAGTCGCGCTTTCCGGTGATCGTACTGATCAACGGCATTGAGGGCGCCGGCAAGGGCGAGACGGTCAAGCTGCTCAACGAGTGGATGGACCCGCGCCTGATCGATGTGCTGACCTTCGATCAGCAGACCGACGAGGAACTGGCCCGGCCGCCGGCCTGGCGCTATTGGCGCGCATTGCCGCCCAAGGGGCGGATGGGGGTGTTCTTCGGCAACTGGTACAGCCAGATGATCCAGGGCCGGGTGCATGGCCAGTTCAAGGATGCCGTGCTCGACCAGGCCATCGCTGGCGCCGAGCGGCTGGAGCAGATGCTTTGCGATGAAGGCGCTCTGATCATCAAGTTCTGGTTCCACCTCTCCAAGAAACAGATGAAAGCGCGCCTCAAGGCCCTGCGCGACGACCCGCTGCACAGCTGGCGGATCAGCCCGCTGGACTGGCAGCAGTCAGAAACCTACGACCGCTTCGTGCGCTTCGGCGAGCGGGTGCTGCGCCGCACCAGCCGCGACTTTGCTCCCTGGCATGTGATCGAAGGCTCCGACCCTCACTACCGTAGCCTGGCCGTGGGGCGCATCTTGCTCGAAAGCCTGCAAGCGGCGCTGGCAATCGACCCCAAGGCCAAGCACAAGAGCAACGTCGCACCGCTTGGGCGCAGTATCGACAACCTCAACCTGATCGGCGCGCTGGACATGACCCAGCGCCTGGACAAGAAGGACTACCAGGAACAGTTGGTCACCGAACAAGCACGCCTGGCCGGGCTGTTGCGTGACAAGCACATGCGTCGGCATGCGTTGGTGGCGGTGTTCGAAGGTAACGACGCGGCGGGCAAGGGTGGGGCGATTCGCCGGGTAGCGGCGGCGCTCGACCCGCGCCAGTACCGCATCGTGCCGATTGCCGCGCCGACCGAGGAAGAGCGCGCCCAGCCGTATCTGTGGCGGTTCTGGCGGCATGTTCCGGCGCGGGGCAAGTTCACTATCTTCGATCGCTCCTGGTATGGGCGGGTATTGGTCGAGCGGGTCGAGGGCTTCTGCAGCCCAGCTGACTGGATGCGCGCCTATAGCGAAATCAACGACTTCGAAGAGCAGTTGAGCAACGCCGGCGTGGTGGTGGTCAAGTTCTGGCTGGCGATCGATCAGCAGACCCAGTTGGAGCGCTTCCAAGAGCGCGAGCAGATCCCGTTCAAGCGCTACAAGATCACCGAGGAAGACTGGCGCAACCGCGACAAGTGGGATGCCTATACCGAGGCGGTGGGCGATATGGTTGACCGCACCAGTACCGAGATCGCGCCGTGGACGCTGGTCGAGGCCAATGACAAGCGCTGGGCGCGGGTCAAGGTGCTGCGTACCATTAATGAGGCGTTGGAGGCAGCGTTCGCCAAGGACAAGAAGTGATGGTTTCAGCGCTGGCCTCATCGCGGGGCAAGCCCGCTCCCACGCTGACGACCTCGGCAACGTGACATCGCGTGGGAGCGGGCTTGCCCCGCGATGAGGCCGGCACGAGGAGCCATGCCCTGTGGGAATGACCTGATGAATTCTTTTCCCGCCACTTTCCCCCAGCCACGCAGTCCAAGCCCTTAGAATCCACAGACCCGAACCAAGGGCTTGAACGAGGACGCTATGCATATCACTTCCGGACGCTGGGTCCATGGCCTGCTTTTGGCACTATTGACCGCGCTGCTCTGGGGCATCTTGCCGATCAAGCTCAAGCAAGTCCTGCAGGTCATGGATCCGGTGACCGTCACCTGGTATCGCCTGCTGGTCTCAGGCGGCCTGCTGTTCGCCTGGCTAGCGGCCAATCGACGGCTGCCAACCTTTGCAGGCCTTGGCCGCAAGCGTCTGGGCTTGGTGGGCGTGGCCATCTGCGGCCTGTTGGGGAACTACGTGCTGTACCTGATCGGGCTGAAGCTGCTCAGCCCCGGCACCGCGCAACTGGTGGTGCAACTTGGCCCGGTGCTGCTGCTGGTGGCCAGCGTGTTCGTCTTCAAAGAGCGATTCAGCCTGGGGCAGGGCTTGGGTTTGCTGGTGCTGCTGATGGGCTTTGGCTTGTTCTTCAATCAGCGCCTGGAAGAACTGCTGACCTCGCTGGGTGCCTACACCACAGGTGTATTAACCATTTTGCTAGCGACCAGCATCTGGGTGTTTTATGCCCTGAGCCAGAAGCAGTTGCTCACTGTGTGGAACTCGCAGCAGGTGATGATGGTGATCTACCTGGGCTGCGCCGGCTTGCTGATGCCCTGGGTTCATCCGCTGGAGGCGCTGCAGTTGAGTCCGCTGCAGGGTTGGCTGTTGTTGGCCTGCTGCCTGAACACCCTGGTGGCCTACGGCGCGTTTGCCGAGGCGTTGGCCCATTGGGAGGCCTCGCGGGTGAGTGCGACCTTGGCCTTGACGCCGTTGGTGACCTTCGTTGCCGTGGCGCTGGCGGCGTGGCTGTGGCCGGACTACGTGCATGCCGAGGACATCAATGCCCTGGGTTATGTAGGGGCGGTGACGGTGGTGGCGGGGTCGGCGATGGTCGCCCTGGGGCCGTCGTTGGTGGCCGGCTGGCGGGCACGGCGGGCGCGTTTGGCTCAGGTGCATTGATTGCCTCGCCGGCCCTATCGCGGGGCAAGCCCGCTCCCACGAATTTTGTGTGATCCCCGTGGGAGCGGGCTTGTCCCGCGATAGCGCCAGTACAGGCAATACAGCTCTTTAGCCCTTGGCCCCCGGCGCCAGCATGTTTTCCGGCCGCACCCACTCATCGAACTGCTCGTTGCTCAGGTACTTCAACTCCAAGGCCGCCTCACGCAAGGTCTTGCCCTCGCTATAAGCCTTCTTGGCGATCTCTGCCGCCCTGTCATAGCCAATATGCGGATTGAGCGCTGTCACCAGCATCAACCCGCGCTCCAGATGCGCCGCCATCTGCTCGGCATCCGGCTCGATCCCGGCCACGCAGTGCTGCTGGAAGTTGCGACAGCCATCGGCCAGCAACTCGATCGATTGCAACAGGTTATGAATGATCACCGGCTTGAACACGTTCAACTGCAGATGCCCTTGGCTGGCGGCAAAGCCAATCGCCGCGTCGTTGCCCAGCACCTGGCAGGCGAGCATCGACAACGCCTCGCATTGGGTTGGGTTGACCTTGCCGGGCATGATCGAACTGCCCGGCTCATTGGCCGGCAAGCGTACTTCGGCAAGCCCGGCACGTGGCCCAGAGCCGAGCAGGCGCAGGTCGTTGGCGATCTTCATCAAGGCCACCGCCAAGGTCTTCAGCGCGCCAGCCAGGCTGGTCAGCGGCTCGTGGCCGGCAAGGGCGGCAAACTTGTTCGGCGCCGTGACGAACGGCAGGCCGGACAGCGCCGCCAGTTCAGCTGCCACCGCCTCGGCAAAACCGTGCGGGGCGTTCAGGCCGGTGCCCACCGCCGTGCCGCCCTGGGCCAGCTCGCATACCGCCGGCAAGGTGGCGCGGATGGCGCGCTGGGCGTAGTCGAGCTGGGCGACGAAGGCCGATACCTCCTGGCCAAAGGTGATCGGCGTGGCGTCCATCATGTGCGTGCGGCCGGTCTTGACCAGATTGATGTGGCGCGCCGCGAGCTCGGCCAGCCCTGCGGACAATTCGGCAATCGCCGGCAGCAGCTTGTCGTGCACAGCCTGCGCCGCGGCGATGTTCATCGCGGTAGGGAAGCAGTCGTTGGAACTCTGCGAGCGGTTGACGTGATCGTTTGGGTGCACCGGCACTTTGCCGCCGCGGCCCTTGCCGGCCAGTTCGTTGCCGCGCCCGGCGATCACTTCGTTGACGTTCATGTTGCTCTGGGTGCCGCTGCCGGTCTGCCAGACGACCAGCGGAAACTGCTCGTCATGCTCGCCAGCGAGCACTTCGTCAGCGGCTTGCTCGATCAGCCGGGCGATGTCGGCCGGCAGGTCGCCATTGCGGTCGTTGACCCGCGCCGCGGCTTTCTTGATCAGCGCCAGGGCGTGCAACACGGCAAGCGGCATGCGCTCTTTACCGATGGCGAAGTTGATCAGCGAACGCTGGGTCTGTGCGCCCCAGTAAGCGTCCTCAGGAACTTCGACCTGACCCAGGCTGTCTGTCTCGATACGGCTCATGCTGCGTTCACTCCTTTGTCGTCTGAATCCGCAGTTTAGGCCCTGATTCGAAAGAGCGGTTCAATCGCTCGTCGTGCCACTTGAGTACAGCGCCCAGCGCGGCGCAGAATGCTCTACTCTGAGGTATCCGCCTCCCTCTCTTGAAGGATTTGCAATGACCCGTCTCCGTGTCCTCTGTGCCGCCGTCGCGCTGGCCTGTGCCAGCGGCCAGGTACTCGCCGCCACCCCTGCTCACAACCAAGCCGCCGAGAAATTCCTGACCCTGGCCAACGCTGACAAGTTGGGCACTCCGGTGTACATGCAGGTCCAGCAGATGTTTGCCCAGCGCTTCGAGCAGACCAAGGCGCCGGCGTCCAAGAAGTCCGTGCTCGACAGCTACCAAGCCAAGGCCAACGCCGCCCTGGACAACGCCATCGGTTGGAAAAAGCTGCAGCCGAAGATGGTCAGCCTGTACACCGCGACCTTCACCGAAAGCGAGCTCAAGGACCTGGTCAAGTTCTACGAGTCGCCGCTGGGCAAGAAAGTCCTGCGCGAAATGCCGAAGGTCACCCAGCAGTCGGCCCAGCTGACCCAGCAGAGCCTCGAGCCTGCGGTGCCTGTGGTCAACAAGCTGCTCGAAGATATGACCAAGGAGCTCGACCCCAACGCTGGCAAAGCGGCTCCCGCGAAAAAGTGAGTAACACCCGATGAGCATGCAGCAACGCATCGAGCAGCAACTGGCGCCGTTGGGCACCCAGCACCTTGAGGTGTTCAACGAGAGCCACATGCACAGCCGCGGCCAGGAAAGCCACTACAAGGCGGTGCTGGTCAGCGAGCAGTTCGCCGGCCTCAACAGCGTCAAGCGCCACCAGAAGGTCTACGCGACCATGGGCGACTTGATGGGCCAGATTCATGCCCTGGCGATTCATACCTACACCCCTGAAGAGTGGGCCCAGGTTGGCGCTGCGCCAGCCTCGCCGGTCTGCGCGGGCGGCGGTCACTGAATCCTTGCGGTCATTCTGGTAAACTGCGCATCACCCGTGGGAGCGGGCTTGCCCGGCAATAGCGCCAATCGACGCTATCGCCGGGCAAGCCCGCTCCCACGTGCATTTATGATGCATCGTCAAATTGTCATTCCGGTCCGCCCCTTACGAGGGTGACCACCTGGAGAAAAGTGTTCATGTCCCAAGCTATCGTCGTGGCGGCGCTGTACAAGTTCGTCACCCTGGAAGACTACGTCGAGCTGCGCGAGCCGCTGCTCAAGGCCATGCTGGACAACGGCGTCAAAGGCACCTTGCTGCTGGCCCTAGAAGGCATCAACGGCACCGTGTCGAGCACCCGCGAAGGCATCGACGGCCTGCTCGCCTGGCTGCGCAACGATCCGCGCCTGATCGACGTTGACCACAAAGAATCCTACTGCGACGAGCAGCCGTTCTACCGCACCAAGGTCAAGCTGAAAAAAGAGATCGTCACCCTCGGCGTGCCGGGCGTGGACCCCAACCACAAGGTTGGCACCTACGTCGAGCCCAAAGACTGGAACGCGCTGATCAGCGACCCCGAAGTGCTGCTGATCGACACCCGCAACGACTACGAAGTGGCCATCGGCACCTTCAAGGGCGCGATCGACCCGAAGACCGAGACCTTCCGCGAGTTCCCCGACTACATCAAGGCCAACTTCGACCCCAGCAAGCACAAGAAGGTGGCGATGTTCTGCACCGGTGGCATCCGCTGCGAAAAAGCCTCCAGCTATATGCTCGGTGAAGGCTTCGAGGAGGTCTATCATCTTAAAGGTGGCGTGCTGAAGTACTTCGAGGAAGTGCCTCAGGAACAAAGCCTGTGGGACGGCGACTGCTTTGTCTTCGACAACCGGGTCACGGTGCGTCATGACCTGACCGAGGGCGAGTACGACCAGTGCCACGCTTGCCGTCATCCGATCAACGTGGAAGACCGTGCGTCCGAACACTACTCGCCGGGTGTCAGCTGCCCGCATTGCTGGGACAGCCTCAGCGAGAAGACCCGACGCAGCGCCATCGACCGGCAGAAACAGATCGAACTGGCCAAGGCGCGCAATCTGCCCCACCCGATCGGCTACAACTACAAAGCCGAGGCTTGATGCATGTCTGCACGCCTGCTGTATGTGATGGACCCGATGTGCTCCTGGTGCTGGGGCTTTGCGCCAGTGGCGCAGGCCCTGATCGCCCAGGCGCAAGACGCCGGCGTGCCAACCCGCCTGGTAGCCGGCGGTTTGCGCACTGGCAGCAGCGCGCTGGATGCCTCGACCCGTCGCTATATCCTTGAGCACTGGCAGGCCGTGGCCGAAGCGACGGGCCAGGCGTTTCGCTTCGACGGGGCGATGCCTGACGGCTTTGTCTACGACACCGAGCCTGCCTGCCGTGCCCTGGTCGCTGGGCGCGAGCTCGATGCCGAGCGGGCTTGGGGCCTGCTGGCGCTGATGCAGCGCGGCTTTTACGAGCACGGCCTGGACGTCACCCGTGCCCCGCAGTTGCTCGAGCTGGCCGAACAGGCCGGCTTTGACCGCGAACAGTTCTCTGCCAGCCTGGTCAGCAGCGAAACCCGCGCCGCTACCGCTGCCGACTTCAGTTGGGTGCAGGACCTGGGCATTGCTGGCTTCCCGACCCTGCTGGCCGAGCGCAATGGTCAGCTGGCACTGCTGACCAACGGCTACCAGCCGCTGGAGCGCTTGCAACCCTTGCTCGGCCGCTGGCTGCAGCAGGCCGCTTGTGCTTGATCTGCCAGGGTCGCCCGACCCTGTGCCGGGGAAATCTCACACTGTGGCCGATCGACTGAGCTGGGCGGAAATCCGCCGCCTGGCCCTGCATCACCGCAAAGCCTTGTGGAGCGCCAACCTGGTGGCGGTGCTCGCAGCCTTGTGCAGCGTGCCGATCCCTTTGCTGCTGCCGCTGTTGGTCGACGAGGTGCTGCTGGGTAACGGTGACGCCGCGCTCAAGTGGATGAACAACCTGTTGCCGACCAACTGGCAGGTAGCGGCTGGTTACATCGGCCTGATGCTGGTGGCTACGTTGTGCCTGCGCCTGGCGGCGCTGGCGTTCAACGTGGTGCAGGCCAAGCTGTTTGCCGGCTTGGCCAAGGACATCGTCTACCGCCTGCGCATTCGCCTGATCGAGCGGCTCAAACGGATCTCGCTCAAGGAATACGAAAGCCTGGGTAGCGGCACCGTGACCACCCATCTGGTCACCGACCTGGATACCCTGGACAAGTTCGTCGGCGAGACCCTCAGTCGCTTCCTGGTAGCGGTGCTGACCTTGACCGGTACAGCAGCGATCCTGATCTGGATGCACTGGCAGCTGGCCTTGCTGATTCTGCTGTTCAACCCGCTGGTGATCTACTTCACTGTGCAGCTGGGCAAGCGGGTCAAGCACCTGAAGAAGCTGGAAAACGACAGCACCGCACGCTTTACCCAGGCGCTGACCGAAACCCTCGATGCCATCCAGGAAATCCGCGCTGGCAACCGCCAGGGCTATTTCCTCGGGCGCCTTGGCCTGCGCGCCCGGGAAGTGCGCGACTACGCGGTGGCCTCGCAATGGAAAAGCGACGCCAGCGGGCGGGCCAGCGGCTTGTTGTTCCAGTTCGGTATCGACATCTTCCGCGCCGCGGCGATGCTCACGGTGCTGTTCTCGGACCTGTCGATCGGGCAGATGCTGGCCGTGTTCAGCTACCTGTGGTTCATGATTGGCCCGGTCGAGCAGTTGCTCAACCTGCAGTACGCCTACTATGCCGCAGGCGGCGCGCTGAGCCGGCTCAACGAACTGCTGGCGCGCGATGACGAGCCGCAGTACCCGGCTGCCACTGACCCGTTCAGCGGCCGCGAAACCGTGGCAATCGAGGTGCGCGACCTGCGCTTTGCCTATGCCGACGAGCCGGTGCTGGAGCATCTGGACTTATCCATTGCCCCCGGCGAGAAGGTCGCCATCGTCGGTGCCAGCGGCGGCGGCAAGAGCACCCTGGTGCAGTTGCTGTTGGGCCTGTATACCGCGCAAGCCGGCACCATCCGCTTTGGCGGCGCGAGCTTGCAGGAGATCGGTCTGGAGACCCTGCGGGAGAACGTCGCAGTCGTGCTGCAGCATCCTTCGCTGTTCAACGACACGGTGCGCGCCAACCTGACCATGGGCCGCGAATGCAGTGATGAGGCCTGCTGGCAGGCGCTGCGCATTGCCCAGCTCGACACCACCATCGCCGCCTTGCCGCAAGGGCTGGACAGCGTGGTAGGGCGTTCAGGCGTGCGCTTGTCGGGAGGTCAGCGCCAGCGTCTGGCGATTGCCCGGATGGTCTTGGCCGAACCTAAGGTGGTGATCCTCGACGAAGCGACCTCGGCGCTGGATGCCGCAACCGAGTACAACTTGCACCAGGCGTTGGCGCGCTTCCTCAGTGGCCGCACCACGCTGATCATCGCTCACCGCCTCTCTGCGGTGAAACAAGCCGATCGGGTATTGGTATTCGATGGCGGGCATGTGGCCGAGGATGGCGATCATCAGCAACTGATTGCCGAGGGTGGGTTGTATGCCAAGTTGTACGGGCATTTGCAGCAGACCTGAGTTTTTCTGTGGTTAGTTTGGCCTCATCGCACCGCGGTGACTTGTCGCGATGAGGCCCGACTAGACGCTACAAATCTCTTTTATGGCGTTACTAAAATCCCTCCACGCAGATGGCAAATGGCCTACGCTAGTGCTTGTCTGGGTTGATTCGTGCCTTATCTGCCGCAGTGACAGGGAATCCATGAAGGGAATTCGTACTCTAGAAGCGCCAAAGCTATTGGGCATCATCTGGCCCTTTGTCGCGGTTGTCATTTTCCAGGTCTTGCTGGGCAGCCTCAGCCTCTACACGCTTTCGGCGGTACGCGCCTATGTGGCAGGGGAGAGCCTCTGGTCCAAGGCGCAGAAAGACGCCATCTATTACCTGAACCTGTACGCCGAAAGCCCAAGCGAACGCATTTTCCAACGCTATCGCCAGGCCATTGCCGTGCCGCAGGGCGACCACGAGCTGCGCCTGGCGCTCGACCAGCTTAATCCTGACCTCGATGCTGCGCGGGCGGGCATCCTGCAGGGCGGCAATCACCCTGATGACGTCACCCGGATCATCTGGTTCTATCGCAACTTTCGTCACATCAGCTACATGGAAACGGCCATTTCCTATTGGGATATCGGCGATGACTACTTGCGCCAACTGGATATCCTCGCCAATGAGATGCGTACAGGGTTCGCCAGTGGTCAGCCAGATCCTGAGCAGATAAGTGCCTGGAAGGCGCGCATCGTCAATATCAACGAGGGCGTGACGCCAGCGGCCAAGGCCTTCAGTGATGCCCTGGGTGAAGGCTCGCGGGTGCTGCTCAAGGTCCTGCTGATCACCAACCTGCTCACCGCGTTGTTTCTCATCACCATGGCTTGGCGCCGCTCAAGCAAACTGCTGGCCCAGCGCCAGGCTTTCGCCAGTGCCTTGCAGGCCGAGCGCGAACGGGCGCAGATCACCTTGGAGTCGATTGGCGATGCGGTGATCACGGCCGATGTCGAAGGCAATATCGTCTTCATGAACCCGGCCGCCGAGCAGTTGACCCACTGGCAGGCCGAGCCGGCCCATGGCCTGCCGTTGACAGCCTTGTTCAGCCTGGTCGATGAACACAGCGTTGACGACGCCCGCAGTCTGGTCGAGCAAGTGCTCAGCGGCAGCCTCAAAGGCGGTGCCGAACACGCCCGTTTGATCCAGCGCCTGGATGGCAGCACCGTGTCGATCAACCTGGTCGGCTCGTCGATCGTCAGCGCTGGCAAAGTCAGCGGCATCGTGCTGGTGCTGCACGACATGACCCAGGAGCGCCAATACATCGCCAACCTGTCCTGGCAGGCGACCCACGACGCCCTGACCGGTCTGGCCAACCGCCGCGAATTCGAATACCGCCTGGAACAAGCGCTCAATAGCCTGGCGCGCCAGGCTGGGCGGCATTCGCTGATGTTCCTCGATCTGGATCAGTTCAAGCTGGTCAACGACACCTGCGGCCATGCTGCTGGCGATGAGCTCCTGCGGCACATCTGCGCCGTGTTGCAGTCGGGTTTGCGCGAGGGCGATACCCTGGCGCGCCTGGGGGGCGACGAGTTTGGTGTGTTGCTGGAAAACTGCCCGGCGGAGCAGGCCGAGCGCATCGCCGAGCATCTGCGCCAGCTGGTCCAGAGCCTGCATTTTGTCTGGAAAGGCCGCCCGTTCATTACCACCGTGAGTATTGGCCTGGTGCACATGGCCCAGGCGCCGAGCACCTTGGAAGCTTCGCTACGGGCCGCCGACATGGCTTGCTACATGGCCAAGGAGAAGGGGCGCAACCGGGTGCAGGTCTATCACGCCGATGACAGCGAGTTGTCTATGCGCTTTGGCGAAATGGCCTGGATCCAGCGCCTGCACGTTGCCTTGGAAGAAAACCGCTTCTGCCTGTATGCCCAGGAAATCGCGCCTTTGAGCTACCAGGAAGGGCCGGGGCATATCGAGATTCTGCTCAGGTTGCACGACGAGAGCGGACGCACGGTGATGCCGGACAGCTTCATTCCGGCGGCCGAGCGTTATGGGCTGATGACCGCGCTGGATCGCTGGGTGGTGCGCAATGTGTTCCAGATCATTCGCCAGTGCTTGGACGAGGACCGCGGCGGGCCGCTGGCCATGTGCGCGATCAACCTGTCCGGTTCGAGCATTGGCGATGACAAATTCCTTGAATATTTGCAGCGGCTGTTCGGCGAGTTCGACATCCCGCCGCGGCTGATTTGCTTCGAAATTACCGAAACCAGCGCGATTGCCAATCTGGGTAGCGCGATTCGCTTCATCAACGAATTGAAGGGATTGGGCTGCCGGTTCTCCTTGGATGACTTCTGCGCCGGAATGTCGTCATTCGCTTATTTGAAGCATTTACCCGTCGACTTCCTGAAGATCGACGGAAGTTTCGTAAAAGATATGCTGGACGATCCGATCAATCGCGCTATGGTGGAGGTGATCAACCACATCGGCCACGTCATGGGTAAACGGACGATTGCCGAGTTTGTCGAGACTCCATTGATCGAGCAGGCCCTGCAGGAAATCGGCGTGGACTACGCCCAGGGCTACTTGATCGAGCGGCCGCAGGTATTCACCTGCGACAGCCTGCAACGCCAGCGGATTGCTGCAAGGCCACTGCTGCAAAGGGCACCAGGAACGTTTCGCTGAAGGTCGTTCGAAAAATCACAAGGAATCAAGGAGCTGACAGTGATTGATACATTCGTTCGGATCGGGCCATTGATGGATCCCGCCAGTTACCCGCAGTGGGCGCAACAAATGATCGAAGACTGCCGTGAAAGCAAGCGGCGGGTGGTCGAGCACGAATTCTATCAGCGCCTGCGCGATGGCCAACTCAGGCCGGCGACCATTCGCCAGTACCTGATTGGCGGCTGGTCGGTGGTCGAGCAATTCTCCTTGTACATGGCGCACAACCTGACCAAGACCCGCTTCGCCCGCCATCCCGGCGAAGACATGGCGCGGCGTTGGTTGATGCGCAATATCCGCGTTGAGCTCAACCATGCTGATTACTGGGTGCACTGGTGCCACGCCCATGGCGTCACCCTGGGTGATCTGCAGGCGCAGGACGTGCCGCCTGAGCTCAATGGCCTGAACGATTGGTGCTGGCGGGTGTGCGCCACCGAGTCGCTGGCCATTGCCATGGCGGCGACCAACTATGCCATCGAGGGTGCGACCGGGGAGTGGTCGGCGGTGGTGTGTGCGGGCGATACCTATGCCCAGGGCTTCCCTGAAGAGACCCGCAAGCGCGCCATGAAGTGGCTGAAGATGCATGCCCAGTATGACGATGCGCATCCGTGGGAGGCGCTGGAGATCATTTGCACGCTGGTCGGGGAGAATCCCACCCCGCTGTTGCGCGCCGAGCTGAGGCGGGCGGTGTGCAAGAGCTATGACTGCATGTACCTGTTCCTGGAGCGCTGCATGCAGCTGGAACAGCGTCAGGCAGGGCGGACTCGGTTGGGCTTGGCGGCGGGCTGAAGGATTGCTGTTGCCTGTCTAGGCCTCTTCGCGGGCAAGCCCGCTCCCACAGGGCTTTGTTGCGTAACAACAATCCTAGGAGTGTCGCCTGCGGCCCTCTCACAGGCACAGCGCAGCCAAATGGGCTGCTCGCTATCCCTGTGGGAGCGGGCTTGCCCGCGAAGAGGCCAGTGAAGGTAGCCGAGATTACTGGGCGTTCAGCGCCTGCCCATTCACATCCTTGCTATCTGGCCCCATCAGGTACAGATATACCGGCATGATCTCTTCAGGCAGCGGATTATCCTGCGGATTCTCGCTCGGATAGGCCAGCGCGCGCATGGCGGTGCGGGTCGCCCCTGGGTTGATGCTGTTTGAGCGTACCGGCGCCACGTTTTCCAGCTCGTCGGCCAAGGTCTGCATCAGCCCTTCGGTAGCGAACTTCGACACCCCGTACGCACCCCAGTAAGCCCGGCCCTTGCGGCCAACGCTGCTGGAGGTGAACACCACCGAAGCATCTTCGGACAGCTTGAGCAGCGGCAGCAGGGTGCTGGTGAGCATGAACGTGGCATTGACGTTGATGTGCATCACGCGCATGAAGTTGTCACCCGACAGCTGCTCGAGCGGGGTGCGCGGGCCGATGATCGAGGCATTGTTGAGCAGGCCGTCGAGGCGACCAAACTCTTTCTCGATCATCACCGCCAGCTCGTCGTACTGGTGGGGCAGGGCAGTTTCCAGGTTGAACGGGACAACAACGGGCTCAGGGTGGCCGGCGGCGACGATTTCATCATAGACCTGGTTGAGATTGGCTTCGGTCTTGCCCAGCAGCAGGACGGTGGCGCCAAGGGCGGCGTAGGCCTTGGCGGCAGCGGCTCCGATGCCACGGCCAGCGCCGGTGACCAGGATGACCCGGCCTTTGAGCAGGTCGGGGCGGGCGGTGTAGTCGAACATGAGGTCTGTCCTTTGAATTCAGTAAGGCCGCACATCTGCGTGGGAGCGGGCTTGCCCGGCGATAGCATCCTGGCGGACAAGCCCGCTCCCATCCAGCTCGCGAATCCCTTTAAGAGTAATCAGCAGCCGCAAAGCGCGCTGTCGAGCACCTTGCGCAGCTCCAGCGGGTGGTCCACCACCACGTCTGCACCCCAGTTGTTGGGGTTGTCCTGAGGATGAATATAGCCATAGCGCACTGCCGCCGTACGGGTACCGGCGTCGCGGCCAGACTCGATGTCGCGCAGGTCATCGCCGACGAACAAGACGCTGGCCGGGTCCAGGTCCAGGGTCTTGCAGGCCAGGATCAGCGGCTCAGGGTCAGGCTTGCTGTTCTTCACATGGTCCGGGCAGATCAACAACGCCGAACGCTCGGCCAGGCCCAGGCGCTGCATGATCGGCTCGGCGAAGCGCACCGGCTTGTTGGTCACCACACCCCAGATAAGGCCGCCTTTTTCGATGTCGGCCAACAGTTCGCCCATGCCATCGAACAGCTTGCTGTGCACGGCACAATCTCGCTGATAGCGCTCGAGGAACTCCAGACGCAGGGCCTCGAAGCCTTCTTCTTGCGGGTCCATGGCGAACGTCGCAGCGACCATCGCCCGGGCGCCGCCGGAGATCACGTCGCGGATCAGTTTGTCGTCAATGGCAGGCAGCCCGCGCTCGGCGAGCATGGCCTGGCAGATGGCGATGAAGTCCGGCGCGGTGTCCAGCAGCGTGCCGTCCATGTCGAAGAGTACTGCTCGCAAACGCATGCTCATTCCTCGCGCAGGGTCTGGATCATGTAGTTGACGTCAACGTCGCTGCTCAGCTTGTAGTGCTTGGTCAGCGGGTTGTAGGTCAGGCCGATGATGTCCTTGACTTCCAGGCCGGCCACGCGGCTCCAGGCGCCGAGCTCCGACGGGCGGATGAATTTCTTGAAGTCGTGGGTGCCGCGCGGGAGCATCTTGAGGATGTACTCGGCGCCGATGATCGCCAGCAGGTAGGCCTTGGGGTTGCGGTTGATGGTGGAGAAGAACACCTGGCCGCCCGGCTTGACCATGCGGTAGCAGGCGCGGATCACCGACGATGGGTCGGGCACGTGCTCGAGCATCTCAAGGCAGGTGACCACGTCGAACTGCTCGGGCATTTCTTCTGCCAGGGCCTCGGCGGTGATCTGCCGGTATTCGACTTCGACGCCCGATTCCAGCTGGTGCAGCTGGGCCACGGCCAGCGGTGCTTCGCCCATGTCGATGCCAGTCACAGTGGCGCCGCGCTGGGCCATGGCTTCGCTGAGGATGCCGCCGCCGCAGCCGACGTCGAGTACCTTCTTGCCGGCCAGGCTGACGCGTTCATCGATCCAGTTCACGCGCAGCGGGTTGATGTCGTGCAGCGGCTTGAACTCGCTCTCGCGGTCCCACCAGCGGTGAGCCAGGGCCTCGAATTTGGCGATTTCGGCGTGGTCGACGTTGCTCATTGAACAAATCCTCTGAATCTTCGATAAAAGGTGTCACAGGGCGGCAGCCGCAGCTGCCGGCCAGTCATTCTTTGCCTGCGATGCGCGTGCCCCAGGTGCGGGCCATGGCGGTCAGCGCCGCTTCGTCCATGCGCGTCAGGCGGCGCTCGTCGAGCAGTTGCTCGCCGGCCACCCAGACATGCCGCGCGCAGTCGCGGCTGGTGGCGTAGATCAATTGTGAAACCGGGTCGTGGACCGGCTGCTGGGCCAGCCCCGACAGGTCGAAGGCCACCAGGTCTGCAGCCTTGCCCACCTCCAGCGAACCGATGCGCGCTTCCAGTCCCAGGGCGCGGGCGCCGTTGAGGGTGGCCATGCGCAGCGCGCGGTGGGCATCCAGCGCCGCCGCAGAGCCAGCGACCGCCTTGGCCAGCAGGGCGGCGGTGCGGGTTTCGCCCAGCAGGTCCAGATCGTTGTTGCTGGCCGCGCCATCGGTGCCTACCGCGACATTGACCCCAGCCTGCCACAGGCGCTCGACCGGGCAGAAGCCGCTGGCCAGCTTGAGGTTGGACTCCGGGCAGTGGATCACGCTGGTGTTGCTTTCTACCAGTAGCGCCAGATCGTCGTCGCTGATCTGGGTCATGTGCACCGCTTGCAGGTTGGGGCCCAGCAGGCCCAGCCGAGCCAGCCGGGCCAGCGGCCGCTCGCCATGCTCGGCCACGGCCTGCTCGACCTCGCTGGCGGTTTCGTGGATATGCATGTGCAGCGGCGCATCCAATTGGTCGGCGATCACCCGGATCTTCTCCAGGTTCTGGTCGTTGACCGTATACGGAGCGTGCGGGCCGAGGGCGATGGTGATGCGCGGGTGATGGCGCAAATCGCCGAACAGCTCGATGGCCAGGTGCAGGCCTTCGTCCGGCGTGCGCGCGCCAGGGATCGGGAAGTCCAGCAGCGGCACCGCCACCTGGGCACGGATGCCACTACGGTGGACCCGGTCGCAGGCCTCGCGGGGGTAGAAATACATGTCGGCGAAGCAGGTGATGCCGCCTTTGAGCTGCTCGGCGATGGCCAGGTCCGTGCCATCACGGACGAACCCTTCATCGACCCAGCGCCCCTCGGCCGGCCAGATGTGTTCGTGCAGCCAGGTCATCAAGGGCAAGTCGTCAGCCAGACCACGGAACAAAGTCATGGCGGCGTGGCCATGGGCGTTGACCAGGCCAGGGCAGAGCAGGCAATCGGGCAGCTCGCGCACCTCGTTGGCCGCGGGTGCGCGCTCGCGCGGGCCGATCCAGGCGATCAGGCCGTTGCGCAGGCCCAGGGCATGGCCTTCCAGTACTACCCCGGCCGGTTCCACAGGTACCAGCCAAGCCGGCACCAGCAGCAGGTCGAGGGGCGTGGAGGGCGTGGGCATGCGTGGGCTACCTGCAACGTTTGGGCGGAACGCGCAGTATACCCGAGCGCCCGCGGCTGAGGCTCGCTATAATCGCCGCCTTTTGATCACCGAACGACGGGGAGAGGCGATGCGCGAGCGACTTTTGGCGGCGGAGAAGGTGACCGGCATCCAGTGGCGTGACGGCACCCTGCATCTGCTCGACCAGCGCCTGTTGCCGTCGCAAGAGCACTGGCTGGCTTGCGCCGATGTAGCCGACGTGGTCAAGGCGATCCAGGGTATGGCGGTGCGTGGCGCGCCAGCGATTGGCATCAGCGCCGCCTACGGCTTGGTGCTGGCCCTGCGCGATCGGCTGGCCGAGGATGACGACTGGGAAATGGCCCTGGAGGAGGATTTTCTCGCCCTGGCCGAGTCGCGCCCGACCGCCGCCAACTTGTTCTGGTCGCTCAACCGCATGCGTGATCGCCTGCAGCGCCTGCGCCCGGATGAAGACGTGCTGGCGGTAATGGAGGCCGAAGCCGTGGCGATCCATGAAAGCGACCGTGAAGCCAACCTGACCATGGCCCAGTACGGCATCGAGCAGATCCGCCGCCATCAAGGTAATGAGCAGACCCTGCTCACCCACGGCAATGCCGGGGCCTTGGCCAGCGGCGGCTTTGGCACGGCGCTGGGGGTGATTCGCGCAGCCTTCCTCGAAGGGATGGTCGAGCGCGTGTATGTCGGTGAAACCCGCCCTTGGTTGCAGGGTTCGCGCCTGACTACCTGGGAGCTGGCCCACGAAGGCATCCCGGCGACGCTCTGCGCGGATTCGGCGATGGCCCACCTGATGAAGGTCAAGGGCATCACCTGGGTGGTGGTTGGCGCCGACTGCATCGCTGCCAATGGCGATGTGGCCAGCAAGATCGGCACTTACCAGATGGCGGTGGCGGCAATGCACCACGGTGTGCGCTTCATGGTCGTGGCGCCGAGCACCAGCATCGACCTGAACCTGGCGACGGGTGATGACATTCCACTGGAAGAGCGCGATGCCGACGAGTTGCTGGATGTCGCGGCCAGCCGCTTCGCCGCTGAGGTGGAGGTGTTCAATCCGGTGTTCGACGTGACCCCGGCGGATCTGGTCGATGTGATCGTGACCGAAAAAGGCATCGTCGAGCGGCCAGACACCGCCAAGCTTGCCCAATTGATGTGCCGTAAGCGTCTGCATTGATCAGGTAATTGTTATGGAGGGGGCTGCTTTGCAGCCCTTCGCGGGCAAGCCCGCTCCCACAGGGATAGCGCCGTTCTGTGCGACAGCGTTATGCCTGTGGGGGCGGGCTTGCCCGCGAAGGGCCGCAAAGCGGCCCCCAGGTTTATCAAGGCACATCTTCTTGTCACTTCACGCTTCAAGCCTGTCGCTCGCTTTTGGCCTTTGTGATACCATCCGGCAGTTTCCAAGGCCGCCCATTGAGGTGGTCTTCATTGCGCAGATCCAAGGCACAACCTATTGATTTGTCGTAAGTCGTCGCACCACTGTGCGCTGCGGCGACGAGCTTCGTTCGTCCTTGATGGACTTGGACGAGGTTTCACCAGAAAAAGGAATCAGGCTTCTCATGGGCGAACTGGCCAAAGAAATCCTCCCGGTCAATATCGAAGACGAACTGAGACAGTCTTACCTCGACTACGCGATGAGCGTGATTGTCGGGCGTGCACTGCCCGATGCGCGTGACGGCTTGAAACCCGTGCATCGCCGCGTTCTCTATGCGATGAGCGAGCTGGGCAACGACTGGAACAAA
Source organism: Pseudomonas sp. NPDC088890 (assembly GCF_044900155.1). NCBI lineage: Bacteria > Pseudomonadati > Pseudomonadota > Gammaproteobacteria > Pseudomonadales > Pseudomonadaceae > Pseudomonas > Pseudomonas sp. NPDC088890. The sequence continues at coordinate 170,766 of NZ_JBJDNG010000001.1, forward strand.
CCGTACAAGAAGTCCGCCCGTGTGGTCGGTGACGTCATCGGTAAGTACCACCCGCACGGCGACACTGCGGTCTACGACACCATCGTGCGTATGGCCCAGCCGTTCTCGCTGCGCTACCTGCTGGTCGACGGTCAGGGCAACTTCGGTTCGGTCGACGGCGATAACGCCGCAGCGATGCGATACACCGAAGTGCGCATGACCAAGCTGGCCCACGAGCTGCTGGCCGACCTGCATAAAGAAACGGTCGACTGGGTGCCCAACTATGACGGCACCGAGCAGATCCCGGCGGTCATGCCAACGCGGATTCCAAACCTGCTGGTCAACGGTTCCAGCGGTATTGCTGTGGGCATGGCGACCAACATCCCGCCGCACAACCTCGGCGAGGTCATCGACGGCTGCCTGGCGCTGATCGACAACTCGGAAATCACCGTCGATGAGCTGATGCAGTTCATCCCTGGCCCTGACTTCCCAACGGCCGGCCTGATCAATGGTCGGTCCGGCATCATCGAGGCCTATCGCACCGGCCGTGGCCGCATCTATATGCGCGCCCGCTCCGAGATCGAGGACATCGACAAGGTCGGTGGTCGCCAGCAGATCGTCATCACCGAGCTGCCGTACCAGCTGAACAAGGCCCGTCTGATCGAGAAGATCGCCGAGCTGGTCAAAGAGAAGAAACTCGAAGGCATCACCGAGCTGCGCGATGAGTCCGACAAGGACGGCATGCGCATCGTCATCGAGCTGCGTCGCGGCGAAGTGCCAGAGGTGATCCTCAACAACCTCTATGCCCAGACCCAGCTGCAAAGCGTATTCGGCATCAACATCGTCGCCCTGATCGACGGTCGTCCGCGCCTGCTCAACCTCAAGGACTTGCTCGAAGCGTTCGTCCGTCACCGCCGTGAAGTGGTGACCCGTCGTACTGTATTCGAGCTGCGCAAGGCCCGTGAACGTGGCCATATCCTTGAAGGCCAGGCGGTTGCGCTGTCCAACATCGATCCGGTCATCGCCCTGATCAAGGCCTCGCCGACCCCGTCCGAAGCCAAGGAAGCCCTGGTTACCACGCCTTGGGAGTCCAGCGCCGTACAGGTCATGGTCGAGCGCGCCGGCGCCGATGCCTGCCGCCCGGAAGACCTCGATCCGCAATACGGCATGCGCGACGGCAAGTACTTCCTGTCGCCGGAACAGGCCCAGGCCATTCTTGACCTGCGTCTGCACCGCCTGACCGGTCTCGAGCACGAGAAGCTGCTGGCCGAGTACCAAGAGATTCTCGACCAGATCGGCGAGCTGATCCGCATCCTCAGCAGCGCCGAGCGCCTGATGGAAGTGATCCGCGAAGAGCTCGAAGCGATCCGCGCCGAGTACGGCGATGTGCGCCGCACCGAAATCCTCGATGCCCGTCACGACCTCAGCTACGGCGACATGATCCCGGAAGAAGAGCGCGTGGTGACCATCTCCCACGGTGGTTATGCCAAGACCCAGCCGTTGTCCGCCTACCAGGCCCAGCGCCGTGGCGGCAAAGGCAAGTCGGCTACCGGCGTCAAGGACGAGGACTACATCGAGCACCTGCTGGTCGCCAACAGCCACGCCACCCTGTTGCTGTTCTCCAGCAAGGGCAAGGTGTACTGGCTCAAGACCTACGACATTCCCGAAGCGTCTCGCGCTGCCCGGGGTCGTCCGCTGGTCAACCTGCTGCCGCTGGAGGAGGGTGAAGGTATCACCGCCATGCTGCAGATTGACCTCGAAGCGCTGCAGCAGAGCGCTGGCGTCGATGAAGACATCGACGATGCCGACGACACCGTGCTCGAAGGCGAGGTGGTCGAGCCAGAAGAAATCGACGAAGAAGACGGCGATACGCCGGAACTGGTCGCCGAACCGACTGGCGCCTACATCTTCATGGCTACCGCTTCGGGTACCGTCAAGAAGACCCCGCTGGTGCAGTTCGCCCGTCCGCGCTCCAATGGCCTGATCGCCCTGAAGCTCAAGGAAGGTGACACCCTGATCGCCGCGGCCATCACCGACGGCGCCAAGGAAGTCATGATGTTCTCCGACGCTGGCAAGGTGATTCGCTTCGCCGAGAGCGTGGTCCGTGAAATGGGCCGTACCGCACGCGGCGTACGCGGCATGAAGCTGGGCAAAGGCCAGCGGATCATCTCGATGCTGATCCCAGAGTCCGGCGCGCAGATTCTCACCGCCTCCGAGCGTGGCTTCGGCAAGCGCACACCGCTGTCCAAGTTCCCACGTCGCGGCCGTGGTGGCCAGGGCGTGATCGCCATGGGTACCAAGGGGCGCAACGGTCTGTTGATCGGAGCGATCCAGGTCCAGGAAGGTGAAGAGATCATGCTGATCTCCGACCAGGGCACGTTGGTGCGTACCCGGGTGGGCGAGGTCTCCAGCCTGGGTCGTAACACCCAGGGTGTGACCCTGATCAAGCTGGCCAGCGACGAGACCCTGGTGGGGCTCGAGCGGATCCAGGAGCCTTCCGAAGACCTCGATGAACTGATCGAGGGCGAAGAGGGCGTCGAGATCGGCGCGGTGGACGCGGCTGATGACGATGCCGGCGCCGCCGAAGAGGCGCCTCAGGAATAACACAGCGCAACAACCCGGCGGGGCGACTATGGTCGCCCCGCTTACTGAACAGAGCAGAGCGAGAGTGGATGTGAGCAAACGAGCCTTTAACTTCTGCGCAGGCCCTGCTGCGCTTCCTGACGCTGTCCTGCAGCGCGCCCAGGCTGAAATGCTGGACTGGCGTGGCAAGGGCTTGTCGGTGATGGAGATGAGCCATCGCAGCGACGACTACGTGGCCATCGCTGAAAAGGCCGAGCAAGATCTGCGTGACCTGCTGTCCGTCCCCTCCAACTACAAAGTCCTGTTCCTGCAGGGTGGTGCCAGCCAGCAGTTTGCCGAGATCCCGCTGAACCTGCTGCCGGAAACCGGCACTGCCGACTACGTCGAAACCGGCATCTGGTCGAAAAAGGCCATCGAAGAAGCGCGCCGCTTCGGCAACATCAATGTCGCTGCCAGCGCCAAGGGCTACGACTACCTGGCCATTCCAGGCCAGAACGAATGGAACCTGACCAAGAACGCCGCATACGTCCACTATGCGTCCAACGAAACCATCGGCGGCCTGCAGTTTGACTGGGTGCCGGCGACCGGTGACGTGCCGTTGGTGGTCGACATGTCGTCCGACATCCTCTCGCGTCCGATCAACGTTGCCGACTACGGCCTGATCTACGCCGGTGCGCAGAAGAACATCGGTCCAAGCGGCCTGGTGGTGGTGATCGTGCGCGAAGACCTGCTCGGTCGCGCCCGCAGCAGCTGCCCGACCATGCTCGACTACAAGGTTTCGGCCGACAACGGCTCGATGTACAACACCCCGGCTACTTACTCCTGGTACCTCTCGGGCCTGGTGTTCGAGTGGCTCAAGGAGCAGGGTGGCGTCGAGGCCATGGAAGCACGCAACCGCGCCAAGAAAGACCGTCTGTACGGTTTCATCGATGCCAGCGACTTCTACACCAACCCGATCAGCGTCAACGCCCGTTCGTGGATGAACGTACCGTTCCGCCTGGCTGACGAGCGCCTGGACAAGGCCTTCCTCGCCGGTGCTGACGCGCGCGGCCTGCTCAACCTCAAGGGGCACCGTTCGGTCGGCGGCATGCGTGCCTCGATCTACAACGCCCTGGGTCTGGACGCCGTTGAAGCGCTGGTCGGCTACATGGCCGAATTCGAGAAGGAGCACGCTTGATGGCCGAGCAGGAACTCAAGGCGCTGCGCGTACGCATCGACAGCCTCGACGAGAAGATCCTCGAGCTGATCAGCGAGCGTGCCCGCTGCGCCCAGGAAGTGGCCAAGGTCAAGACCGCCACCCTGGCCGAAGGCGAGAAGCCGGTGTTCTATCGCCCTGAGCGCGAAGCTGCTGTGCTCAAGCGCGTCATGGAGCGCAACAAGGGGCCGCTGGGTAACGAAGAGATGGCGCGGCTGTTCCGCGAAATCATGTCCTCGTGCCTGGCCCTGGAAGAGCCGCTCAAGGTCGCCTACCTCGGCCCTGAAGGTACCTTCACCCAGGCAGCGGCGATGAAGCACTTTGGTCACGCCGTGATCAGCAAGCCGATGGCAGCGATCGACGAGGTGTTCCGCGAAGTGGCAGCTGGCGCGGTCAACTTCGGCGTAGTGCCGGTGGAGAACTCCACCGAGGGTGCGGTCAGCCACACCCTCGACAGCTTCCTCGAGCACGACATGGTCATCTGCGGTGAAGTCGAGCTGCGTATTCACCACCACCTGTTGGTGGGTGAGAACACCAAGACCGACAGCATCACCCGCATCTACTCCCACGCCCAATCGCTGGCCCAGTGCCGCAAGTGGCTGGACGCCCATTACCCGAATGTCGAGCGCGTGGCGGTATCGAGCAACGCCGAGGCGGCCAAGCGGGTCAAGGGTGAGTGGAATTCGGCAGCGATCGCCGGTGATATGGCGGCCAACCTGTATGGTTTGACTCGCCTGGCGGAGAAGATCGAAGACCGTCCGGACAACTCCACGCGGTTCTTGATGATCGGCAGCCAGGAAGTCCCGCCGACCGGCGACGACAAGACCTCGATCATTGTCTCGATGAGTAACAAGCCCGGTGCGCTGCATGAGCTGCTGGTGCCGTTCCATGACAATGGCATCGACCTGACTCGCATCGAGACTCGTCCGTCGCGTAGCGGCAAGTGGACGTACGTGTTCTTCATCGACTTCGTGGGTCATCACCGCGATCCGCTGATCAAGGCGGTGCTGGAGAAGATCAGCCAGGAAGCCGTTGCGCTGAAAGTGCTGGGCTCGTATCCGAAGGCGGTACTCTGACGTTGAAGCGGGTCTGTGAGGGTGATGGGGCGCGCAGCGGCCCCAGCCCCTCAAATGACCTGCATGGTTTCATCCGGCAGCAGGCTGCCGTTCTGAACAGGGTTCGCACTCGTGGTTGATGTGGTAGCAAACAAATCCGCGCCGATTATCGGTCGCCTGGTAGTCGTCGGCCTCGGCCTGATCGGCGGCTCGTTCGCCAAGGGCCTGCGCGAAAGCGGCCTGTGCCGCGAAGTGGTCGGTGTCGATCTCGACGCACCCTCACGCAAACAGGCAGTAGCGCTAGGCGTGGTCGACCGCTGCGAAGAAGACTTGGCGACCGCCTGCTTCGGCGCCGACGTCATCCAGCTGGCCGTGCCAATCCTGGCCATGGAAAAAGTCCTCGCGCGCCTGGCCCAGCTCGATCTCGGCGACGCAGTCATCACCGATGTCGGCAGCGCCAAGTGCAACGTGGTACGCGCCGCCCGCGAAGTGCTCGGTGCGTCCCTGCCGCGCTTCGTCCCCGGTCACCCGATAGCCGGCTCCGAGCAGAGCGGGGTGGAGGCGTCCAATGCGACGCTGTTCCGCCGCCATAAAGTCATCCTCACGCCTCTGGCTGAAACCGACCCTGCCGCGCTGGCGCTGGTCGATCGCCTGTGGCGCGCGCTGGATGCAGATGTCGAGCACATGCCGGTGGAGCGCCACGACGAAGTGCTGGCCGCCACCAGTCACCTGCCGCACCTGCTGGCGTTTGGTCTGGTCGACTCGCTGGCCAAGCGCAATGAAAACCTCGAGATCTTCCGGTACGCTGCGGGAGGCTTCCGCGATTTCACGAGAATCGCCGGTAGCGACCCGATCATGTGGCACGACATCTTCCTCGCCAACCGCGAAGCTGTCCTGCGCACCCTTGATACATTTCGTAGCGACCTCGACGCCTTGCGCGACGCGGTCGATGCAGGGGACGGGCACCAGTTGCTGGGTGTATTCACCCGCGCTCGGGTTGCCCGCGAGCATTTCAGTAAAATCTTGGCCCGTCGGGCCTATGTGGACGCTATGAACGCCAACGATCTGATTTTCCTGGCCCAACCTGGTGGCCGCGTGTCCGGACGGATCCGCGTTCCAGGCGACAAGTCGATTTCCCATCGCTCGATCATGCTCGGCTCGCTGGCCGAAGGCACCACCGAGGTCGAAGGCTTCCTTGAAGGCGAGGACGCCCTGGCGACCCTGCAGGCCTTCCGCGACATGGGTGTGGTCATCGAAGGCCCCAACCATGGGCGGGTGACCATTCATGGCGTCGGCCTGCATGGCCTCAAGCCGCCGCCTGGGCCAATCTATGTTGGCAACTCCGGCACCTCGATGCGCCTGCTCTCCGGCCTGCTGGCCGGTCAGCCGTTCGACGTGACCATGACCGGTGATGCTTCGCTGTCCAAGCGCCCAATGAACCGCGTGGCCAACCCGCTGCGGGAAATGGGCGCCGTGGTCGAGACCGGCCCGGACGGCCGTCCACCGCTGACCATTCGCGGTGGGCAAAAGCTCAAGGCGCTGACCTACACGCTGCCGATGGCCAGTGCCCAGGTCAAATCCTGCCTGCTGCTGGCAGGGCTGTACGCCGAAGGCAAAACCACCGTCACCGAGCCGGCGCCGACCCGTGACCATACCGAGCGCATGCTGCGCGGCTTTGGCTATGCCGTTGAGTCCGACGGCCCGGTCGCCTCGCTGCAGGCTGGCGGCAAGCTGACGGCAACCCGTATCGAAGTCCCGGCAGATATTTCTTCGGCGGCGTTCTTCCTGGTCGCGGCGTCGATTGCCGAGGGTTCCGAGCTGGTGCTGGAGCACGTTGGCATCAACCCGACCCGTACCGGCGTGATCGACATCCTGCGCTTGATGGGCGGCGACATCACCCTGGAAAACCAGCGTGAAGTCGGCGGTGAGCCAGTGGCTGACCTGCGCGTGCGCGGGGCCAAGCTCAAAGGTATCGAGATCCCTGAAGAACTGGTGCCGCTGGCCATCGACGAATTCCCCGTGCTGTTCGTCGCCGCTGCCTGCGCCGAAGGGCGCACCATCCTGCGTGGCGCCGAAGAGCTGCGGGTCAAGGAATCGGACCGTATCCAGGTCATGGCTGACGGCCTGATCACCCTGGGCGTGAAGTGCCAACCGACCCCGGACGGCATCATCATCGACGGCGGCCCGATCGGCGGCGGCGAAGTGCATGGCCACGGCGACCACCGTATCGCCATGGCCTTCAGCGTTGCCTCGCTGCGCGCCACTGCGCCGGTACGCATCCATGACTGCGCCAACGTCGCCACCTCGTTCCCGAACTTCCTCACCCTGTGCGCCGAAGTTGGCATCCGCGTCGCGCAAGAGGCTCAATCGTGAATTCGCAAGCCCCCGTCATCACCATCGACGGACCTAGCGGTTCGGGTAAAGGTACCGTAGCCGGACTGCTCGCCCGCGAGCTCGGCTGGCGCCTGCTCGACTCCGGCGCGCTGTACCGTTTGCTGGCGTTCAACGCCAGCAACCATGGCGTCGACCTGACCAACGAAGAGCTGCTCAAGGCCCTGGCCGCCCATCTGGATGTGCAGTTCATCGCGGCTGAACCCGGTAAGCTGCAACAGATCATCCTTGAGGGTGAAGACGTCAGCAATGTCATCCGCACCGAGACAGTCGGCGCCGGCGCCTCGATGGTAGCTTCGCTGCCGGCAGTGCGTGAAGCCTTGCTGCAGCGTCAGCGCGCCTTCCGCGAAGCCCCCGGGTTGATCGCCGATGGCCGTGACATGGGCACCGTGGTGTTCCCCGATGCGCCCTTGAAAGTGTTCCTCACCGCCAGCGCGGAGGAACGCGCTCGACGCCGTTATTTGCAGTTGAAGGGCAAGGGTGAAGATGTTAGTCTGGCGAGTCTCCTGGATGAGATACGTGCGCGCGATGAGCGTGACACCCAGCGTGCAGTGGCCCCGCTCAAGCCGGCGGCCGATGCGATTCAGCTGGACTCGACAGAGTTGTCCATCGAGCAGGTGTTGCAACGCATCAGAAGTGAGCTCGCCCTTCGCGATCTCATTTGATGACAGGAAGGCAGGCAGGGGCACCAGTCAACGTCCTGCCCGCTTTCCTTTACATAACGAAACCCACATTGTCTGGAATGTGGCTAGGGGCGTTTCCTTCGCCCAAATCTACAGGAATTAAAATGAGCGAAAGCTTTGCAGAACTCTTTGAAGAAAGCCTGAAAACCCTCAATCTTCAGCCGGGTGCGATCATCACCGGTATCGTTGTCGACATCGACGGCGACTGGGTTACCGTACACGCTGGTCTGAAGTCCGAGGGCGTCATCCCGCTCGAGCAGTTCTACAACGAAGCTGGCGAGCTGACCATCAAGGTCGGTGACGAAGTTCACGTTGCGCTGGACGCGGTCGAAGACGGCTTTGGCGAAACCAAACTGTCCCGTGAAAAAGCCAAGCGCGCCGAGTGCTGGATTGTTCTGGAAGCAGCTTTCGCCGCCGAAGAAGTGGTCAAGGGCGTTATCAACGGTAAGGTTAAAGGCGGCTTCACTGTCGACGTTAACGGTATCCGTGCGTTCCTGCCAGGTTCCCTGGTTGATGTCCGCCCAGTGCGCGACACCACCCACCTCGAAGGCAAAGAGCTGGAATTCAAGGTCATCAAGCTGGACCAGAAGCGCAACAACGTCGTTGTTTCGCGTCGCAGCGTCCTGGAAGCCGAGAACAGCGCCGAGCGCGAAGCCCTGCTGGAAACCCTGCAGGAAGGCCAACAAGTCAAAGGTATCGTCAAGAACCTGACCGACTACGGCGCATTCGTGGACCTGGGCGGTATCGACGGCCTGCTGCACATCACCGACATGGCTTGGAAGCGTATCAAGCACCCGTCGGAAATCGTCAACGTTGGCGATGAAGTTGATGTTCGCGTCCTGAAGTTCGACCGTGAGCGCAACCGCGTTTCCCTGGGTCTGAAGCAAATGGGCGAAGATCCGTGGGTCGCTATCACTGCACGCTACCCAGAAGGTACTCGCGTACAGGCTCGCGTTACCAACCTGACCGACTACGGCTGCTTCGCTGAGCTGGAAGAAGGCGTTGAAGGTTTGGTACACGTTTCCGAAATGGACTGGACCAACAAAAACATCCACCCGTCGAAAGTCGTTCAGGTTGGCGACGAAGTGGAAGTTATGGTTCTGGACATCGACGAAGAGCGTCGTCGTATCTCCCTGGGCATCAAGCAGTGCAAGTCCAACCCATGGGAAGACTTCTCCGGCCAGTTCAACAAGGGTGACAAGATCACCGGTACCATCAAGTCGATCACCGACTTCGGTATCTTCATTGGTCTGGACGGCGGCATCGACGGTCTGGTTCACCTGTCCGACATCTCCTGGAACGAAACCGGCGAAGAAGCCGTACGTCGTTTCAAGAAGGGCGACGAGCTGGAAACCGTCATCCTGTCGGTCGATCCAGAGCGCGAGCGCATCTCCCTGGGTATCAAGCAACTGGAAGACGATCCGTTCTCCAACTTCGTTGCTGTGAACGACAAGGGTGCAATCGTTAAGGGTATCGTCAAAGAAGTTGACGCCAAAGGCGCCATCGTTACCCTGGCCGACGACATCGAAGCCACTCTGAAAGCTTCCGAAATCAGCCGTGACCGCGTCGAAGACGCCCGTAACGTCCTGAAGGAAGGCGAAGAGATCGAAGCTAAGATCATCAGCGTCGACCGTAAGTCCCGCGTTATCAGCCTGTCGATCAAATCGAAAGACGACGCTGAAGAGCGCGAAGCTATCCAGAGCCTGAAAGCGGCTCCAGAAGCTGCTGCCGACACCACCATGGCTGCGCTGCTGCGCGAAGCAATGGCCAAACAGAACTGAGTTCTGTTTGATCGGTAAAAGAAGGGCGACTTAGGTCGCCCTTTTTTATTGTCCGCCTTTTAAGCCCCTCTTTCCCGCCGAGGACTGGCACTCATCGCCTAGGAGATCACTTAGCCCTTGCGGGCTGCGCTGCCGCGCAGGGAGCAGGTTCCAGCGTGGGAGCGGGCTTGCCCCGCGATAGCGCTTAATCAGGCAATGATGTCGACCCTGCTAATGCCAGTGCCGGCCAGGCTCGCCTACAGCAGTTGTATATGCCTAAAGCGCGCTGTAGGCATTGCCTTGGCTGCGATGGGCTGCAAAGCAGCCCCAGAGGCCCTGACCCCTCTATGTCCGTGTTGCATCCCATGCCCCAGCACTGTGCGTACCCTCATCTCTCACTGCACCAATCTTGAATTTTTTTATTAAGTCAAGAACCGCCCTGTTCAAATCCCCCAGAGCGTGCTACAAACTGGTTAAGCAATGATCTAGCTGCTTGATAACGAAGGGAAAAATATGACGAAGTCGGAGCTGATCGAACGTATTGTCACCCATCAAGGGCTGCTCTCGTCCAAGGACGTCGAGCTGGCCATCAAGACCATGCTTGAGCAGATGTCGCAATGCCTGGCCACTGGCGATCGCATCGAGATCCGTGGATTTGGCAGCTTCTCTCTGCACTATCGCGCTCCCCGGGTAGGGCGCAACCCCAAGACCGGCCAGTCGGTGAGCCTCGAAGGCAAGTTCGTGCCGCACTTCAAACCGGGTAAAGAGCTGCGTGACCGGGTCAATGAAGAAGAGCATGAGGTCCACACCTGATTAGGGAAGGAACAGACTGATGCGTAATCTCAAGCGCGCCCTGGCGGCGTTGTTCGTTCTGCTGCTGGCGGCCGTGGTGCTGTTCTTCGTACTGGAAAACCAGCAAGCGGTCTCACTGGTATTGTTCGGTTGGGCGGCGCCTGCGGTGCCGGTTGCGGTACTGGTACTGGCTGCCCTGGTCGTCGGCCTGGCGGTCGGGCCTTTGCTCGGTGCCTATGGGGTCATGCGCAGCAAGCGCAAAATCCGCGCTTCGGCCCGTCAGGCGGCCGTGGCAGGCAACTAACAGGCGATTCCTACAAGTGCAGCCAATTTTTTCGATTGGCAGGCCGCGCCCAGAATGAAGTAATAGCGCCCTTCATTTTTCTGGCCCGCAAAGGTGTCGCTCGCATGGAATATCCTTTCCTGTCGCACCACGGTGGCACCCGAGGCGTCACCGGCTCCTGCCACCAGCTGCACCTTGATCCCCATACCAGCCTGTTGGTCGATTGTGGGCTCGAGCAAGGTAGTGATGCAGCCCCAGGCGCCGAATTAGCGCCGCTGGGGTTTTCCATCGAGGGTATTCAAGCCCTCATCGTCACGCACGTACACCTGGATCACGTCGGCCGAATCCCTGCCTTATTGGCTGCCGGCTATCGCGGCCCAATCCTGTGTAGCGAGCCCTCTGCAAAACTGCTCCCCCTGATCCTGGAGGATGCCTACAGGCTCGCCGTCAGCAGCGAGCCTGTTCAAGTTGCGCGATACCTGGCGCTACTCGAGAGTATCGTTACGCCCTTGTCATTTGCTCAGTGGCACAACCTGGTCGAAACTGATGACATGGTGTGTCGCATCCGCCTGCAGCGCGCTGGGCATCTGCTTGGTTCCGCTTATGTCGAATGCGATGTGCAGCGGGCAGGTCAAGCGGGCAGCACGCGTATCGTGTTCTCGGGCGATCTCGGTGCGCCCAACAACCCGCTGTTACGGCCTGTTCAACCACCTGAGCGCGCAGACCTGTTGGTGCTGGAAAGCACCTATGGCGACCGCCTGCACCCTGATCGTAGTGAGCGACAGCAACGTTTGGAAGCCGCGATCGATCGCGCGCTCACCGATCAAGGCACCATTCTCATACCCGCGTTCAGCCTTGGCCGTACACAGGAACTGCTGTATGAGCTAGAAGACATTCTGCATCGCAAAGGCTTGCTCAGTGCAGAGGGCGAGATCACGGGTAATGACGCCCTCATCTGGTCGCGACTGCCGATCATCCTCGACTCACCACTGGCCTTGCGCATCACTCAAGCCTATCGGGAGCTGCATCGGTTCTGGAACGATGAGGCCAGGCAGCGGTTGAGCGAAGGGCGCAAGCCGCTGGCGTTCGAGCAACTGCTGTGCATCGATAGCCATGCCAAGCATCAGCAGGTGGTCAATTACCTCAAGAGCACTGGGCGGCCGGCGATTGTCATTGCCGGCAACGGCATGTGCTCGGGTGGGCGGATCGTCAATTACCTCAAGGCGATGCTTGGGGATTCGCGGCATGAGGTGATGTTCGTCGGGTATCAGGGGAGGGGGACGCCTGGGGCGGTGATACAGGCTAGTGCAGTGGGGAGCGAATATGCTTGGGTTGATCTGGATGGAGAAAGGATTGAAATTTATGCCAAGGTAATGACACTGGGCGGCTACTCAGCGCATGCAGATCAACAAGGGTTGATCAGGTTCGCGTTGGGTTCAGCGAGCGCGGCCAAGCAGGTCGTGCTAGTGCACGGAGAGCGCGAAAGCAAGAGCGTGTTGGCGAAGGCTCTGGCGCACAGGTTTGCGCAGCTTGGAAATGAGGTAAATGTCACAGTTCCGCCATGACCGGCTGGCGGAGTGGCGAGCGTTAGTCGAAAAAGGAGGAACTTTCCTGCGAGAGGCCCTCTCTATTACTGATTAACGCTTTTGGAGTGAAGAGTGGCGAGCATATTGGCAAATTGCCGCTACGCTTCATCAGGGCAGGCGACACGCCACGGAGTGGCTCAGTCGGGCCTGTTCAGGAATGTACGTAACCAGACGGACCCAAGGAATATTAGAATAAATGCGCAATGAACCTGAGCGCCGCTATGGTGATGATGAGATTGATCTGTTCGAGCTGGTTGAGGGGTTGTGGAAGCAGAAGGTACTGATCATTTTAACGACGGTCATCGTGACCGCGGCAGCCGTGGCTTACGCGCTGCTTGCTACACCGATCTATGAAGCCAAGGTCTTCGTTCAGCCGCCTTCCCAGAATGATGTGGCTCAGCTGAATTATGGGCGCGGCGGTGACTCTGGGCTTTCGATGCTGGGGGTCAAGGATGTGTACGAGATCTACCTGCGCCATCTGCAATCGGAATCGCTGCGTAGGGAATTCTTCCGATCGATTTATCTGCCCAGTCTTCCGGAAGATGAACGGAAAGGCTCGCAAGACGTTTTGTATGGCCGATTTGAGGATGTCCTAGCGGTTAGTGTCGCAGCGAAGGATACACCAAGTCGTTTTGTTGTGAGGGCGAATGGGCCTGACCCACAGCAAGCTGCTGAATGGGTAGTGCGTTATGTCGAAATGGCCGGGCAACGCGGTGTTCGGGAGGTGATCAAGGACGTAAAGGCAGATGCTACGATCAAGGCGAACAATTTGGAGCAGAGAATTAGCGCTGCTAGAGAAAGCGCACGAAAGCAGCGTGAAGACCAAATCGCCCAGTTGACTGAAGCATTGCGCGTCGCTAAGTCAATCGGACTGGAGAAACCCCCCATCATATCCAACAATCTTTCACGGGAAGTATCTGCCGGGATGGACGGGGCGTTGACCTATATGAGGGGAAGCAAGGCTATTGAGGCAGAAATCAATAACCTACGTACACGGGGATCTGATGACCCGTTTGTACACAACCTGCGTCAGCAAGAGGAAGCGGCTGCCTTTTATCGTGGGTTAGACATCGGTCAGGGTGTGGTGCAGGTCTTTCGTCAGGATGGTGCGATCGAGCTGCCAGACAAGCCTATCAAGCCTCGACGACTGATTATTGTATTGCTTGGCTCTCTAGCTGGCGGCGTGCTGGGGGTGGGGCTGGCGGTGATCCTGCACTTACGAAGCAAGGTCAAAGCGCGACCGAAACTCTAAAAATAGTAGAGAAACCAGCATCTAGATGCTGGAGAGTTGAGGCCTATACTGCCACAATGATATGTTATTGCGCGCATCGGAGGAGCGTGGGAACTCAATTCCCATCGGATGGATGTGATTGACCTGATTGGTTGTCTAGGTTAGGGAAAGGTCGTAGCCTCGCTATCGGTTGTTCCGGGGCAAGCACGGTGTGATGGCTGCCCTTGATCCAAGATCCTTGAGTTGATTCCAGTCGATCAAGCGTACTTTAAAGAGCTATCTCGTCCACGGGAGCAATACATAAAATTTGTTAAGCAGATTAGAGAGATGACCGTTGAGCCTTTTAAAAGGCAGTAGTCGTTAAGCATAGCTAATTTTATTATTAATATTTAAGTGTGCAGTGAGCGCTATTTTTTAAGTGTGTAAAATTAAATTGCTTTGGCACTGATCACGTGTGAGTGATTGGATTCAACATAAGTGTGATCAGCCTGGGCTGATGGTGCCGATTTGAGGGTTTCATAATGATAGGCTATAAAGAACAGATAATCGATAAATTCAAGTCGAAGCAGGCCGTTATTGGTATCGTCGGGTTGGGGTATGTTGGGCTTCCACTGATGCTGCGTTATAGCGCAGTTGGCTATAGAGTGATCGGCCTGGATATTGACTCAGCTAAAGTACAAAAGCTCAATTCGGGTAGAAGTTATATTGAACATATTTCTTCGGAAAATATTGCTATTGCTTTGAAGTCCGGGTTTGAGGCGGCAGACAACTTTGAAAGGGTATCTGAATGTGACGCGTTGATTCTTTGTGTTCCCACGCCGCTGAATAAATACCGAGAGCCGGATATGACATATGTGGTCGGTACAATGGAGGCTATAAGGCCTCATCTGCGTGCTGGCCAAGTGGTTTCCCTAGAGAGTACTACTTATCCAGGAACTACTGAGGAAGAGCTGCTGCCGAGGATCACTCAGCAAGGATTCGATGTTGGCAGCGATATATTTTTAGTCTACTCTCCCGAGCGAGAAGATCCTGGAAACAAACATTTCGAAACTAGGACTATTCCAAAAGTTGTTGGTGGTCACACTAAAGATTGCTTGGCGGTAGGGGTTGCATTATACGAGCAAGCTATTGATCATCTTGTTGAAGTTAGCTCAACGAAGGCGGCTGAACTAACAAAGCTGCTGGAGAATATTCACAGAGCGGTGAATATTGGGCTTGTGAATGAGATGAAGATAGTTGCCGATCGCATGAATATAGATATATTCGAGGTGATCGATGCGGCTGCTACCAAGCCTTTTGGATTTACTGCATATTACCCCGGTCCTGGGTTAGGTGGTCATTGTATCCCAATCGATCCTTTTTATCTCACCTGGAAGGCTCGGGAGTATGGTGTGCATACTCGATTTATCGAGCTGGCCGGTGAAGTGAATTGCGCAATGCCCGAATATGTACTTGCAAAACTAATGGCGGGCTTGAATGAGCACGGCAAGGCATTGAAGGGAAGTAAAGTTCTCGTTCTGGGTATCGCATATAAGAAGAATGTTGATGATATGCGGGAGTCGCCTTCTGTTGAAATTATGGAATTGATTGAGCAGAAGGGCGGGTTGGTGTCTTATAGTGATCCGCATGTGCCAGTTTTCCCTCTCATGCGCGAACATAGTTTTGATCTTAGCAGTGAGTTAATTGATGAGGAAAATTTAGCGCGTTATGATGCTGTAGTGCTGGCGACGGATCATGAGAAGTTTGATTACGATTTGATATATAAACACTCTAAGCTGATCATTGATACTCGTGGTAAATTTAGGGATGGTGGTGCGCATATAATTAGAGCCTAGTTTTAACAAGGTGGTGCACATCATAGTTTGAACCTTGATACAGGCAGCTTTTTCAGCTGCCTTTGTCAATTGATAGGGGCGCATTTACCTATCTGCTAGGGAGTTATAGATTTGTCTGGATGCAGAATTCTACACTTGATACTTCTCGATAAGTTTATCCCGCCATTTATTGATCTACTTAATCGTAGGGCAAATGTTGAGGGTCATGTTTTTTGGCTTAGAGGCGACCTTGAAAAATATAAGGTTTCCCCTGATAAGAGAACAGTTGCAGCTGAAGGGTATTCGGCTTTAGCTGGATTTATCAAATTGTTAAGAATGGCTTACACATCTGAAAAAATTATACTTCACGGACTTTTTAGTAACTATTATCTAATTTTTTTATTCTTTCAGCCATGGCTCCTGAAGAAATGTTATTGGTTTGTCTGGGGTGGTGATTTGTATGTGCATGAATTAGGTAGCAAGAATTTAAAGTGGAGAATTAAAGAGTTTGTTCGGCGCGCTGTCATAGGAAGAATCGGGCATATTGTTACGTATGTTTCAGGGGATATCGACAACGCGGAAAGGTGGTACAAGTGGCGAGGGACGCGTCACGAATGCATTTTGTATACAAGTAATATATATGCAGGGGGAGAGGTTGCTTCAACGCCGTCCACTGTCATCCGCATTCAAGTGGGTAACTCGGCCGACCCAAGTAATAATCATCTAGAAGTATTGAACCTACTCAAGGATTGTAAGGATCAGAATTTCTGTATTTATATGCCGCTGGCATATGGTGATGAGGACTATGCTAAAGTAATTGCAGATCAAGGAAGAGAGATGTTTGGGAGTAGGTTTGTCCCCATGCATGACTTCATGTCTTATGATAAGTATCTCGATTTTCTAGCAGATATTGATATTGCTATTTTTCACCATAAGCGTCAACAAGGTATGGGTAACATTATCAATCTGCTCGGAGCAGGTAAGAAAGTGTATGTTCGGAGAGGCACAAGCAGTGAGGTTGCCCTACAAAATCTAGGATTGACTACGCACACATTGGAAAGCTTTACCTTTGAATTAGACTCTGACGTTGATCGAAGGAAAAATGCTCGGTTAGTACGCGAGTATTTTTCTGAAGACAATTTAATTAAGCAGTTGTATAATATTTTTGCCTAGTTGTAGATGCTGCAAAATACCCATTAGCTCTCAGGAATTTAGTAAAGGTCCAATATGATAACTTTCAATCGCCCTCCCTATACCGGTAACGAAGATAAGTATGTATTGGACTCGATGCGTAGCTCAAAAATTTCTGGGGATGGCGAGTATAGTAAACGTTGTCAACATTGGTTCGAAGAAAAACTTGGATGTCAGAAAGCTTTACTGACACCATCTTGTACGCACGCGCTTGAAATGGCGGCAATGCTAATTGATATTCGTCCTGGTGACGAAGTCATTATGCCAAGTTACACATTTGTAAGTACTGCAAATGCGTTTGCGCTTAGGGGAGCGAGAATCGTCTTTGTAGATGTTCGTCCGGATACGATGAATTTGGATGAGAAGCTTGTTGAGGCTGCTATAAGTTCTCAAACTAAAGCAATTGTAGTTGTGCATTATGCGGGTGTTTCATGTGAAATGGATGCTATTATGTCTCTTGCTGAGAGATATAACCTATACGTTGTAGAAGACGCAGCGCAAGGTATGATGGCTACTTATAAAAAGCGTGCTCTCGGTACTATAGGTCATATAGGTGCATATAGCTTTCATGAAACCAAAAATTATACGAGCGCAGGTGAGGGAGGCTTGCTCTTAATTAATGATGAAAGGTTTGCTAATCGTGCCGAAATCATAAGAGAAAAAGGAACTAATCGTAGCTTGTTCTTTCGCGGCATGGTGGATAAGTATAGTTGGGTGGATCTTGGTAGTAGCTACCTGCCTAGTGATGTTCAGTCTGCGTTTCTATGGGGACAGTTGGAGAAGGCAGATGAGATTCTGAGTGCTAGGATATCGATTTGGAATCAATATCGTGAGGGCTTGACTCCCTTGCTGAATTCTGGGGTGATTGAACTACCAACAATTCCTACAGATTGCGCTCATAATGCACACATGTTTTATATAAAAGTCAAAGACCTTGAGGTGCGGACCAGCCTGCTAGAACATTTAAAAGAGTGTGGAGTAATGGGCGTATTTCATTACATTCCTCTCCATTCTGCGCCTGCGGGGTTGGTATATAGTAAGTTTGTTGGTGAAGATCGCTTCACAACAGTTGAGAGCGAACGTTTGATCAGATTACCAATTTGGTTTGGTCTAACACGGGAGCAATGCGCATACGTGATTGAATCTGTCAAAGGCTTCTTTAAGTGAATAGGAAAACTGTCGGTGCTTTCGCCATCGGCCCGATTGGAAGCGCCGTTATTGGGTTCATAACGCTACCTATAATGACTTGGATCTATCCGGCTGATGAAGTGGGTAGGATAGCGATGCTGCAAATAGCATCAAGTTTTTTTGTGCTTGTTTTTTGTCTTGGATTAGATCAGGCGTTTGTTCGGGATTTTCATGAGTGCAAGGATAAGCCTAAGTTATTATTGAATAGCATGGTGCCAGGGCTCTTTCTGGTCTCATTTATGGTATTGGCGCTATTCGTAATTGGGGGGCAATATCTATCCGGATGGCTGTTCGGCATTGCTAACTCTTCATTAGGTCTTATTGCTGTTGCATGTTTGATTTCGGTATTCCTATCTCGCTTCCTTTCTTTAATCTTGAGAATGGAAGAGAAAGGTGTGGCTTACTCAGTAAGTCAAGTGCTCCCTAAAGCGATTTTTTTGCTGTTCCTATTAATTAATTATCTAACCATCCAGTCGGACAGTTTTTTGTTTCTTTTAGGAGCTTACTCCCTATCTCTTGTTGTTGTGATGCTGCTGTTTGCTTGGAATACAAGGCACATGATTTTATCTGCACTTGCAGCATCCATAGATTTCCGCCAAATCCGAACGCTACTTCAATATGGGTCGCCTCTAATATTGGGGGGGGCCGCATTTTGGGCGTTGACAACGTTGGATAGGATGTTTTTGAGAAACTTCTCATCTTTTACAGAGTTGGGATTTTACTCTGTTGCATCGAATTTTGCAGCCGCCGCGATCGTGTTTCAAAGCGTATTTTCTACGGTATGGGTTCCTACCGTATATCGATGGCTAAATGATGGGGATTATGAAGCTAAAATCGATACCGTTACTGAAAAAGTTCTTGTGGTAACATTTTTTTTGTTTGTTCTGACTGGTTTGTTTTCTTGGCTAGTTACTTACATCCTTCCTCCCGAATATAATGCCGTACAGTATATTGTTATAGCCTGTATGGCTTATCCTCTGTTCTATACCTTATCAGAAACTACAGTTGTAGGCATAAATGTTTCTAAAAAAAGTATTTATGCCATGCTGGCCGCGATAATAGCCATGCTGTTCAGTGCGCTCGGCAATTACGTTTTTGTTCCTGAGTTTGGAGCAAAAGGAGCTGCAGTTTCAACCGCCTCGGCTTTTTGGATTTTCCTGGTTTGTCGGACAGAGTTTTCATGTCATGTATGGCGGGCTGTGCCAAGGGTACGGTTATACTGTTCGACTTTGATATGTCTGATTGCTTCAGTTTGTAGTGCTTTGCTTGGTGCGTCTTATAAGTATCATATGATCACTGGCTGGTTCATTCTTGGAGTAGTAGGCGGAATATATTTTAGCGGCACACTTAAAAAGATTTACTGTGAAGATATTTCGCGGAGTGCACTGTCTTGACTTTTACTACTGCTCAAGTAAATGGGCATAGGGTTGATGATATGGAACCTATTAACTTTGTTTGTATTCCTTTTCATGACATAAAACTCGCACAGTTGGAGGGCTTTAGGACTCGAGATTCACACCTGTATCGGTTTTTTGCACAACATGAGCATGTAATGAAAACGGTGGTTCTTAATAGGCCAACCATGCTTTTAGAGCTGCTCCTTAAGCGAAAAACGCTTAAGTCTAGAGGTGAGGTTCTTTATGCTAAAAATGGGTTGTACATTACTAAAATAAATGACCGACTCTTTGCTGTTGATATCCTAGATCTATCATTTTTCCGTCCAGTAGTACATGGCAAAGCGTTTATTCCAACGCTTTATTCAAAGCATGTAAGAAAATATTTAAAAGCCTTGAGTTTCTTGAAGGTGCAGGATTATGTGACGTATGAATCTTCTCCTTTAACAGTTGCATTGTGCGATGAGTTGAAACCTAAGTACAAGGTTTTCGATGGCGTAGATAATCTTTGTAAGCATTCAACATATGCTCGAATCTCACAACAGTTAAGGGAGCTTTACACTCGCGTTATTGATACATACCCTATGATTTTCTTTAACTCTCGCGACTCTGTTCGTTACTTCGGTGCAGATGATAAAAATAATGTAGAGTTTTTGGCAAATGGCGTAGATTTTAATATGTTTCGTGGGGAAGCCACACTTCGACCAACTATCATGGAAGGCATTTCTGGTCCCGTAGTTATTTATGCTGGGAAAATGCAAGAGATGTTGGATACAGAGCTTATTAGAGCCTGTGCCAAGCGGTTGCCTCAGGTGACTTTTTTGCTTCTTGGCAAGGTACTGGATGCGCAAGTAAAAGCTGAACTATCTAACATAGCTAATGTGAAGTTTACTGGTGATATTGCCTATCCAGATTTGCCGGATTATATCCGTAATGCTGACGTATGTTTTATTCCCTACAGGGTAGATAAACAGCATGGCGGGGATCCTATAAAGTTTTATGAGTACATGGCTGCAAACAAAAAAACGCTATCTACTCCGATTGGCGAAATTGAAAAGTATCATAATGGAGAATCTGTAATTGTCTGTGCGAGAGATAAATTTGTTGAAAGCTTAGAGCGGTTGTTAAAATTGGATGCCATAGTTAATAACGACTTGCCGGAATCTATGACGTGGTCTTATAAAGCGGATTACATGGTCAAGAAGGCGATTTCACGATGAGCCAAATGTTTAGAGGGCTTATTTCTTTTCTTATAAGATTGGTTAAAAACGATCCAAGTTATATTGTAGACGCCAATTTAGATTCTAGATCAATACTCCTGGTTCTAGCTGAAAAGGCAATCATGGCACTCCGAGGGGCCGCCATATACCCGTTCTTGCACGCCACTGGTTTTCCTATATTTATAGGGAGGTCTGTAAGACTCAAGCACAAGCATCGCATCACCGCGGGCAGAGGGTGCGTCATAGGTGACAATGTCACTATTGATGCTCTTTCCACGCGAGGTGTTAAACTTGGCAGAAACGTTTCGATACCTGAGAATACATTTATAAGATGCACCGGTATCTTAGGTGATTTAGGTGTAGGGCTCGAGATCGGAGATAATACTGGCTTAGGTCATTTCAATTTTATCAACGCTCAAGGTGGTGTGAAGATAGGTAGTAACGTAATTATTGGGCCTTCCGTGCATGTTTTGTCTGAGAATCATAACTTTGAGGATTCAAGCATACTAATAAAAAATCAAGGTGTTAATAGGCGCGGTATAGTCATCGAAGATGATGTATGGATAGGTGCTTCTGTATGTATTCTTGATGGAGTGACTGTCGGTCAAGGCGCAGTAATTGCTGCAGGTGCTGTTGTTAATCGGGATGTGCCGAAATATGCGGTGGTCGCCGGTTGTCCAGCAAAGGTAATAAAATGGAGAATCACGCCGACTAGTGGTGAGTAATAATGAATATCATTGTTGGGAATAAAAATAGTTATTGTCCGGTATCTCTTATTGTTTTCAGTGGGTTGGTTTTTTTTGTCGGCTTTATAATCCAGATGGTTGGCATCTTATCAATTACAGCGACTAATTGTGCTGCGTTGTTGTCTTTGGTGGGGCTCCTCTTGTTTAATAGAGGGGTTGATGCTAGGTTCAAAAAACATACACTTGCATATTTGGCGCTTTTAGCTTCCTTTTTTATCATTGGCTTGATCAACGGAAGTGATTGGTTAGGTTTTTTAGTTTATCTCTATTACTTTGTTTCCCCACTCATAGTGTTGATGTCATGTACGTTGTGTGTAAATAAATACTACATAACTGATTTCCATGTTTATCGTTGGGCTCCATACTATTTATTATTGCAAATATTTCTAGGTGGTTTTCAGCGGGTTTTCCCTCAAGACATTGTTGGGTTTTCTAAGACCCAGCTTTCTTTGGAAGATACCGTCTCAGGTTCATTTTATTTAGCTTCCGATGCGAGCTTGGCATTCTTTTGTATGCTCCTGAGCATATTTTGTTTATCTGCGTCGCGGATGACGTTGCGTAAGCTTATTATTGTATTGCTTGGTTCTGTAGTCGTGTTTATGACCAATTCTAAAGCGATGCAACTATTGCACGTAATGGTCGTGATTTCAGTTTCAGCTTGTCATGCACTGTCGCGGGATAGCGTTAAAAAAGTCTCGGTGTATTTGTGTTTGGTTTTGTCTGTGATTTGCGTTTTCTTGTTTTTTCATGCTGAAATACTTAGCATATATCAAAACTTCCTGGATATGCTTCAGTATGCATATGATAAGCGGTTGGCTGGAAGTGCAGCGCATAGATTGGCGCCTGTGGGGGAATTATTGTTTGGTGAGTTAAGCTTTTTCGGTAACGGGTTTCTCACCTATTTCAATCCTCTATCGAAGGAGTGGCTGTACTACTCTGGATTCAGTTTGCTTTACTCGCTCTACTTAGATTGCGGTTTAGTTGGGGTGCTATTAGTAAACCTATGGTTTTTATGGTTTATAGTGAAAAACTCAAAATCGATTTCTGTAGCTCTGATAACATACGGGGCTTTCTTTGCGTTTTCACTGTTTAATTTCACGCTAACAGACCTATCTGTTTTGTTCTCTATGTTCTTGCTTTTGCTTTTGTTAAGGGATGAAGAATGTCACATCTAAATATCCTCGGTATCAGAGGGGTTCCGGCGATGCATGGGGGATTCGAAACTTTTGCCGAACGGCTATCACTTTATCTCGTGGGGCGTGGTTGGACCGTTACGGTTTACTGCCAAGAGAATGGAATAGAATCTGATAAATCTTGGACATCTGAATGGCGTGGTATTCAGAGAATACATATCCCAGTTAAGAGTACGGGTGCACTTGGGACGGTTGTATTCGATTTTCTTGCTGCACGTCATGCATTAACCCAGCCAGGACTGTTCTTAACACTGGGTTATAACACTGCTATATTTAATGTCTTGCAGCGTGCCAAGGGACAAGTAAACTTGTTTAATATGGATGGAATCGAATGGCGCCGAGAGAAATGGAGTTTAGTAGCCAAGGCCTGGTTCTGGCTAAATGAAAGGTTTGGGTGCTGGGTGGGTAATCATCTCATTGCTGACCATCCTGAAATCAAAGCACACCTTCAGACGAGAGTTAGTGCTTCCAAAATCACGATGATTCCATATGGAGGAGAGAACGTAATCGAGGCTGATCGGGAAATTATAGCCTCCTATGGTTTAATTCAAAATCAGTATTCAATTGTGATTGCCAGGCCTGAGCCTGAGAACTCTATCTTGGAAATGGTGCGAGCTTTTAGTCGTAAAAGGCGAAATCATTCTCTAGTAATACTTGGAGCCTATGATAAGTCTGCGAACCAATATCATAAAAAAATCCTCGATGCTGCAAGTGATGAGGTTCTTTTCTTGGGTGCGATTTATGACTCTCAAGTAGTTCAAGCCCTTCGCTTCTATTCAAGATGCTATCTCCACGGCCATAAAGTTGGTGGAACGAATCCGTCCTTGGTTGAGGCTCTGGGGGCAGGGTGCGCCGTCATCGCCCATGACAACAAGTTTAATAGATGGGTTGCAGGCGAGTCGGCAGAATACTTTAAGGATGAGGATGGCTTTAGTAACTCTTTCGATAAAATTCTCAGTGATAACGCTCTGCTTGAGAAGATGAAATTGGGTAGCAAATCAATGTTTATGGATAAATTCACTTGGAATGATATTTTGGGGCAATATGAAAAGCTTCTATGTAAGTGGTTATAATTGTTGAGAGCTCGCGAAATGTTTATTTCCAACAAAGTCACTTTGCTAGTGATGACTGAAAAAGGATTGGCTTTTTTAACTGAGGCTCTGGAAAATTATCGCTCGGTGATTGAGGCAGTGATTATTGGTCAGGACTCTTCGGTGATAAATGATTTTTCCGCTGATATCTACGAGCTGTGTACAAGATATGGCGTACCCGCCTGTTACCGATCCGGTGAATTCGAAATAAAAACAGAGTATGCCATGGCTATCTCATGGCGTTGGCTGATAAAGCATCCGGAAAATAAGCTAATTGTATTCCACGATTCGCTGCTGCCTCGTTATAGGGGATTTGCCCCCTTGGTTAATGCGTTGATTAATGGCGAGACGAAGGTTGGTGTCACTGCTTTATTCGGTGCTGCTGATTATGATAGGGGCGATATAATTGCTCAAGCTTCTATTTCTGTAGATTATCCGGCCACAATTAATGAGATGATTGGCAAAATTACAGCTTGCTATATCGATTTAGGAAAAATAGTTTTAAAAAGTATAATGGCCGGAAAGTCTCCAATAGCGCATGCTCAGGACTCAGACAAAGCTACTTATAGCCTTTGGCTCGATGAGAATGATTACAAGATTAATTGGGATAGTTCCGCCTCAGAAATTCGAAGAAAAATTGACGCTGTAGGTTTCCCCTATAAGGGGGCATATTGCTTTGTGGATGACGTCAAGTATCGAATCTTCAGTGCTGAAGAGATACCTGACGTAGCTATTGAGAATAGGGATGCGGGTAAGGTTATTTTTATTGAACAGGGCTCACCAGTTGTGGTTTGCGGTTCGGGTTTGCTGTTAATTAAAGCCTGTACTTCCGAGGAGGGGGTATCACTATTGCCTTTGAAAAAATTTCGCTTGCGATTCACATGAGCATTAATGTTGCTCCCTGTCTGGGAGCAACATATCTATCTATCTTGAATCAGATTTATCAGGCTGTCTTCGGGCAATTTATTTTGCTAGGGACTGCAAGTAATATTGCTATCGGAAGCCAAAATACTGTCCAATAATCGCCAGGTCTGGTGAATATGCGTTCGACATCAGTGATCATCGCTACAAGTCCATAAATTAGAGCCGGCAATGCAAGCTTAACCCAATAGTTTTCTCGTAGCGACCATGCTTTGACTAGCAGTATGACAATCCCTGCTGACATAGTGGAAAGTGCAATCAATCCGCTGTCGTATATCTGTTGCAGGTAGAGACTATGAGCATGTGGGGATATTGCATGTCCATCAGGCCAGTGATAGTCAAAGGGCGTGCCTAATCCATGCCCAAGTAACCACTTCCCTTGCATCTGTTCAAAAAAATACTGCCATATGGGCCCACGACCTGACAATTGTCTGGTATGGAGTTCAACCATTAAATTAGGCCAAAATAGTGTTACAAGAATCCCAGCAGTTAGAGCTCCAAGTGCCAGGGCAAGCCACCCTTTACGAGAGCGCTGTAATACGATGGTTGCGATAGAGCCTACAAACAAAGCGATCCAGGCTCCTCGTGTGTAGGTTAGTAAAACATAGCTTGCTAGTATTAAAAAAATCGCACCCCAAAATACACTCTTGCCCAGCCGTTGGTCTTTTTCGATGGCAGCATACAATGCGTACATCGCCGCTGCTCCATGGAAAATACCAGCCGCCACTGGCCATCCATAGTCAGCGAACTCCCCAATGTCAAGGCGATAAAGTCGGTGGGTCCGATAGCCTAACGGCATTTCAAGAACTGCGAACTGATAGACTATAGTTGCTAGTGCACCAATAGCGATGATCGCAATTGCTGAAAATATAGCCCGACGAAGAAGCTGCTCATTAATGCGCATTGTGTAATGAATTGCCGCAAGGTATAGGGCGATATACATCCCTCGTTTTGCAAGTGCTAATGGATCGGTAGGTGAGTTCGTTGCCCACAGAGTGCTCAAGGCAACCCATATTAAGAACAGTATCCAGATAGAATAATGCAACGAGAGCTGTAATTTTCTTTGGGCTATCTTACACAAAGTGATAAGAAGGGCTGGGAGAAGTAAAAATATATAAATCTGAGTATTTCGTCCGCTCCCAGATTCTATCCAAACCTTTCCAGAAATCTGTATGAAGATTCCTATTGCGATGAGCCAGGTCAAAATCAATGTGCTGACTTGTATCGACTTTCTCAGGGTGCTGGCAGATGGCATTTCTAATGGTTTGTCAGAATGCATTTTTATGAATAAAGCCTTTGTACATAGTTAAAAAAATGATTTTCAAATCGATCCAGAGCGACCAGTTATCGATATACCAGAGGTCATGCTCGACTCTCTTTTGCATTTTCTCTAGTGTGTCGGTTTCTCCTCGATAGCCACTGACCTGGGCCCATCCTGTAATTCCAGGTTTTACTTTGTGGCGCTGCATGTACGATTCAACGAGGTCTTTGTAATATTCGTTATGCGTTAGGGCGTGCGGTCTAGGCCCAACTATAGACATTCTTCCTTGAAGTACATTAAAAAACTGGGGCAGTTCGTCGAGGCTAGTTCTTCGGAGGAATGCGCCTACTTTAGTGATTCGAGAGTCGTTTCGCGATGCTTGTGTTACTCGACAGTCGTCATGTAAGTGCATGGAGCGAAATTTATAGACTTTAAATTTTTTTCCGTTAATTCCGGTTCTATGCTGTTTGAATAGAATGGGGCCAGGTGAAGTGGTTCTAATGGCGATGGCAATGACAATGCAAAGTGGCAGAATACAAAGGCTGATAATGCTTCCGATTACGAGATCCTCCAGCCGCTTTATAACCCTTGCAGGACTATCCATTGGGCTGCAGCTCAAGTCGAGCGAGTATAGGCCTGCGATATAGCTAACTCTGTGATTAAGCAAACGGATATCGCCAAGTTCTGGTATAAACCTGATGGCAACGGTGTGGTGGCGTAATGCATACATTACTGAACGTACTCTTCCGCCTTCACTGAGCGGGAGGGAAAGCCAGACTTCGTGAATTTTCAGTTCTTCAATTTGAGCAATTAGGTTTTCAGTCCACTCTTGACCTACATCAAATTTTACCTTCGCGACAATGATAAATCCGTCTTCTTTCAGGTTTTCATTTGTATTGAATTGAGTTTCAGTGCTGTCAGTGGAGTAGATGACCAGCACACTCTTAAGGTTCATTCCGGAGTTTCGGATTTTACGTAGTAGAACGTATACGACAAGGCGCAGCATTACGCACAAAAAACCGCCGGTTATAATTGTCGTACTAAACCAGATGCGAGAGTAATCTTCGGAGACCTTTAAGAAGAATGATACGGATAAAAGCATTCCAGCGGCTGAAGCCCAGCATGCTATAAGGAGGCTAAGCTGTCTCCAAAACGAGTAGCCTCTTTGAGAACCATAGGCGCCACCTAGGGCAAGGCAAATAACCACAACTATTGCAGTTGTTCCAAGCGCGAGGCTGTATTTTGCCGGCAAGTCGACATTGTGAAAGCGGTAAAAAAAAGCCGCGAGACCAGATGCAAAAACTAACAATATATCGGTAATTGCAAAAAAAAGAGGTACTGGGTAACGCTCGGCAAAGGTGGGTTGATATTTTGGTTTGAGCTGCATGCTATATTTATTTCACTCCCGCATGTGAAAACTGCGTAATTTTTATTACCACTCCGTGGTATGGAGTATGCTTCTATTCAGTCACTGTCAGTCTGCCGAGTATTAAGGCCTTGCACGACCACCGCCCGATGGCCTCACCCTACTGACAACGAGTATGTCGCCGATTGTACCCGAAATTCTAGTCAGGTGGCTTTCTCCTTGCGCGCTCTAGGCTCTACCCCCATTTCCGGGCGCTACAGGTGAAGGGAGTACGGGATGGGTGAGGTTGCGAGGGCATCAGATGCGTGGGGATGACAGCCTCTCTAGAGGAGGCAGTACGAGTGTGGAGCCGGGCGGATGCGTTCTCAGCTAGGTGCGATTTGGTAAAATTTCCCCTATAGTGTGAGGCATGATTGGGGTCCCCATCACATCTTAACCTTGCTATGCTTATGTCAGGACTAATGCCGCAATCATTGATGTGGATAACTGCTAAACTGCCAAAAGAAGGTTTTTCGAGTGGACGCGACTAAGTTGGCTATTCACGATGTCGTTTTGTTTGACCCCAAACTCTATGGAGATGAGCGCGGTTTCTTCTTTGAAAGCTTTAATCATAAAGATTTTTGTAATGCAATCGGCAAGGATGTTAAATTTGTTCAGGATAATCATTCGCGATCAGTGAAAAATGTTCTTAGAGGGCTGCACTATCAAATTCAAAGACCACAAGGGAAGTTAGTGCGCGTTATTGCTGGGGAAGTGTTTGATGTTGCTGTTGACTTGCGTAAGAGTTCTCCAAGTTTTGGTCGTTGGGTTGGGGCGTACTTATCGGCAAATAATAGAAAGCAAATGTGGATACCTGAAGGCTTTGCTCATGGCTTTTTAGTGCTTAGTGATGCAGCTGAGTTTTTATATAAAACCACCGATTATTATGCTCCGGAGCACGAACGCTGTTTGGCATGGGATGATCCTGCGTTAGACATAATTTGGCCGCTATCGGGGGAGCCAGTATTGTCTGAAAAGGACAAGAAAGGTAAGGTTCTTGGCCATGTTGAGTGTTTTGAGTGATTTTGCTGAGTTCAGGCTCACAAAGCTGCGAAATCCTCGATAAACATGGTAGTTATCGGGGCTTTCCTTGTATATCGACCTAGACATACGAGCTAGAGCGGCACCAGCTTTTCAAGATGCTCCAGTTTTTCGCAAGATTCAGTCCTTTTTCATTATCTTACTGAAAAGATCGCAGATATGACTATCTTAGTAACCGGCGGAGCCGGCTTCATCGGCGCCAACTTTGTCCTGGACTGGGTAGCTCAAGCAGATGAGCTGGTCATCAACCTGGATAAGCTAACCTACGCGGGCAACCTGCAGAGCCTGGCGTCCATCGATGGCAACCCCAAGCACCTGTTCGTCCACGGCGATATCGCCGACTCGGCGCTGGTCGAGAAGTTGCTGGCCGAGCATCAGCCGCGTGCGGTGATCAATTTCGCCGCCGAGTCGCATGTCGATCGTTCGATTCATGGCCCGGAAGACTTCATCCAGACCAACATCGTTGGCACTTTCCGCCTGCTCGAAGCGGTGCGCGCCTACTGGAAAGCCCTACCGGGCGATGCGCAGCAAACGTTCCGTTTCCTGCATGTATCCACCGACGAAGTCTATGGCTCCTTGGCGCCTGATGCTCCGGCGTTCACCGAGACGCACCAGTACGAGCCAAACAGCCCTTACTCGGCGAGCAAGGCGGCCAGCGATCACTTGGTGCGCTCCTACCATCACACCTATGGTCTTCCGGTTCTCACCACCAACTGCTCCAACAACTACGGCCCGTACCACTTCCCGGAAAAGCTCATCCCGCTGATGATCGTCAACGCGTTGGGTGGCAAAGGGCTGCCGGTCTACGGAGACGGCCAGCAAATCCGCGACTGGCTGTACGTAAAAGATCACTGCAGCGCGATTCGCCGGGTGCTTGAGGCAGGCACGGTGGGCGAGGTCTACAACGTTGGCGGCTGGAACGAGAAGCCAAATCTCGAGATCGTTAACCGTATCTGCGCTTTGCTCGATGAGCTGCGCCCTCGCGCTGATGGCAAGTCCTACAGCGAGCAGATCACCTTCGTTACCGACCGCCCAGGCCATGACCGCCGTTACGCCATCGATGCGCGCAAACTCGAGCGTGAGCTGGGCTGGAAGCCAGCGGAAACCTTCGAGACCGGCATCCGCAAGACGGTCGAGTGGTATCTGAGCAACTGGCAGTGGGTTGAAAACGTGCAGTCGGGCAACTATCGCGAGTGGGTCGAGAAGAACTACGGCGAGCGCAGCGAATGAAGATTCTGCTGCTTGGTAAAGACGGTCAGGTCGGCTGGGAGCTGCAGCGCAGCCTGGCGCCGCTGGGCGAGGTGCTGGCCCTCAACTCCAAGAGCCAGGATTACTGCGGTGATCTCGCCAATCTGCAAGGTTTGGCGCAGACCGTCCAGGCCTGGGCGCCAGATGTGATTGTCAATGCGGCGGCTTACACCGCAGTAGACAAGGCCGAGTCCGAGCAGGCGCAAGCCCATCGCATCAACGCCGAGGCGCTCGAGGTGCTCGCGCAGGCCGCTGCACGTTCAGGTGCGCTGCTGGTGCATTACTCCACTGACTATGTCTTCCCAGGGGAGGGGCAAACGCCCTGGCGCGAAGAAGACGTGGTGGGGCCGCTGAATGTCTACGGACTGAGCAAGTTGGCTGGAGAGCAGGCTATTCAGGCCTCGGCGTGCTCGCACCTGATCTTCCGCACCTCGTGGGTGTACGCGGCGCGTGGCAATAATTTTGCCAAGACCATGCTGCGCCTGGCTGGCGAGCGAGACACTCTTGGGGTCATCGATGATCAGTTCGGCGCACCAACCGGTGCTGAGTTGATCGCAGATGTGACGGCGCATGCGATCGTCGCCTGGCGCGCCAAGCCTGAACTGGGTGGGCTCTACCATCTTGCGGCAGCGGGTGAAACCACCTGGTGTGGCTATGCGCGATACGTTCTTGAGCTGGCTGAGCAGATGGGCATTGAGCTGAAGGTCAAGGCGCAGGCGGTCTCGGTGTTGACCACTGACGCCTACCCCACGCCTGCGCGGCGGCCGGCCAATTCGCGACTCGATACGCAAAAACTTGAAAAGGCTTTCGGTTTGCAGCTTCCTGACTGGCGCCTGGGCGTTGCGCGGATGCTGACGGAAATACAAGGGAAATAACCGCATGAAACGTAAAGGCATCATTCTGGCAGGCGGCTCGGGTACTCGACTGCACCCTGCAACGTTGGCGATCTCCAAGCAGCTCTTGCCGGTCTACGATAAGCCGATGATCTATTACCCGTTGACTACGCTGATGCTGGCGGGTATCCGCGACATCCTGATCATTTCCACCCCGCAGGACACCCCGCGTTTCGAGCAGTTGTTGGGCGACGGTAATCAGTGGGGCCTGAATATTTCCTACGCCGTGCAACCCTCTCCGGATGGCTTGGCGCAGGCGTTCATCATTGGTGAGCAGTTCATTGGCAATGATCCGTCGGCGTTGGTGTTGGGCGACAACATCTATTACGGCCACGACTTCCAGCACCTGCTGAGCAACGCCAACAGTCGTGCCACTGGTGCTAGCGTGTTCGCCTACCACGTGCACGATCCTGAACGCTATGGCGTGGTTGAATTCGACGCCCAGGGCACCGCGATCAGCCTTGAAGAGAAGCCGCTGCAACCCAAGTCCAGTTACGCAGTAACCGGCCTGTATTTCTACGATCAGGATGTGGTCGAGATCGCCAAGGCCATCAAGCCCTCGCCACGTGGCGAGCTTGAGATCACCGACGTCAACCGCGCCTACCTTGAGCGTAACAAGCTGTCGGTAGAAATCATGGGCCGCGGCTACGCCTGGCTGGATACCGGCACCCACGATTCGTTGCTCGAAGCCAGCCAATACATCGCGACCATCGAGCGCCGCCAGGGCTTGAAAGTGGCATGCCCGGAAGAGGTTTCGTTCCGCCAGGGCTGGATCAGTGCAGAGCAACTTGAAAAGCTTGCCGCCCCTCTTGCGAAGAATGGGTACGGTCAGTATTTGAAACGGTTGTTGCAGGATAAGGTTTATTAATAGGTAAGTTTTAGGTCCTCTTCTTGTGCGACTTTTTGCCCGAGAAGAGGACATAAAATGTGACGTCTAATTCAGTAAAGATTCTCGCCCTTCGCGTACTTTCATCGGCACTTCAGAAGCGCTAGGTTTGTTTGGCAGCTACGGAAACGCTGCCCTGCAATTCTCGTCTCAATGGAGTGTGCCAAATGCGTAATACCGTCCTTTCCTATCTGTTCCTTCCGCTGTTCGCGGGCCTGTCCTTTTCCCTCAGTGCAGCACCCAATCCCGCTCCGGCACCCGCTGAACTAACCGCTAGCGCAGTGGCCACACCGGCAACGGTTGCCCACACGACTCGCGTCAATCTCAACGCTGCCGATGCGCCAACCTTGCAAAAGGAGCTGAACGGGATTGGTAAAGCAAAAGCCGAAGCGATCGTGGCCTACCGTGACGCACACGGGCCATTCACTTCGGTCGATGAATTGCTGGAAATCAAAGGCATCGGCAACGCGATCCTGGATCGCAACCGTGACAAATTAACTGTGGAGTAAGCCCAAGCGTCGATGGCCGATCAACTCATGGTCGGCCATCCAGGCTTTAGCGATCTTTGGCTTCCTTGGCATCCATTTCTGCATTGCGCTCATGAACTTTCTTCAGCTGCTCTTCGGTCAGCGGCAATTTCTTCGCCGTATCGCGCAGCAGCATCAGCCCGCCTACAATCGAGCCAAGCGCTACGATGAGGATCAACCAGGCATACCAGGGCATTGTCTTTCTCCTGCAAAAACGGAAGGCACCGCTTGTATGATTTTTGAGCTAATACTCGTGCCGATGGTTCAATTATAGAGCGCGCCCATACTTGTAGTTCACTTAAGATTTTGCGGCCGCTTGGCGCCCCTTCGCGGCAGTTCGGCGCCCCGACAAGCCCGATCCCCCAGGTATGGCGCCGACCGTCAGAGCGGCGCCGTGCCCGCGAAGGGGCGCAAAGCGGCCCTAAAGCAGGCGACAGGGGCCTTAAGTGAACAGCATCACGCCCACACTTGGGCCAATTCTCATGACCCGCGGGCCCCCATGGCCACGTCACTTCGTTTACAATGCGCGCCGTTTACGACTTGCCAAGAGACTCCGACCATGTCCGCCTGCCAGACGCCCCTGATCGTCGCCCTCGATTTTCCTACCCGTGAGGCCGCTCTGAAGCTGGCTGACCAGCTCGATCCGGCGCTGTGCCGTGTGAAGGTTGGCAAGGAGCTGTTCACCAGCAGCGCTTCGGGCATCGTCGAGACCCTGTGTGCCAAGGGCTTCGAAGTATTCCTCGACCTCAAGTTCCACGATATCCCCAACACCACGGCGATGGCGGTAAAGGCTGCCGCCGAGATGGGCGTGTGGATGGTCAACGTGCATTGCTCCGGCGGCCTGCGCATGATGGCGGCCTGCCGTGAAGAGCTGGCCAAGCGCAGTGGTCCTCAGCCGCTGCTGATCGGCGTAACCGTACTGACCAGCATGGAGCGTGAAGACTTGGCGGGCATCGGCCTGGACATCGAGCCGCAAGAGCAGGTGCTGCGGCTGGCAGCCTTGGCCGAGAAGGCCGGGATGGACGGTCTGGTGTGCTCGGCGCTAGAAGCGCCGGCGTTGAAGGCGGCGCATCCGTCGCTGCAGTTGGTCACTCCAGGCATCCGCCCGGCGGGCAGCGCCCAAGACGATCAACGTCGCATTCTTACCCCGCGTCAGGCCCTGGATGCCGGTTCCGACTATCTGGTAATTGGACGTCCAATCAGTCAGGCAGCGGATCCGGCCCAAGCGCTGGCGGCGGTAGTAGCTGAGATTCGCGGATGAATTGACCGAGTAGGTGCGCCAACGCTGCGCCTACTGAGGTTCGCGCCGGTCACAGCAAGTGTGCCCGGCGCGTGTGCAGCGCGTCAGACCTTCAAAACCAACTTGCCAAAGTTCTCGCCGCTGAACAGCTTGAGCAGCGTCTCCGGGAAGGTGTCCAGCCCGTCCACCACATCTTCCTTGCTCTTGACCTTGCCACTGGCCAACCAGCCGGCGATCTCCTGCGCCGCCTTGCCGTATTCCTTGACGTGGTCCATCACCACGAAGCCTTCCATACGCGCGCGATTGACCAGCAGCGACAGGTAGTTGGCCGGTCCTTTGACCGCTTCTTTGTTGTTGTACTGGCTGATCGCCCCGCAAATCACCACGCGCGCCTTGAAGTTCAAGCGGCTCAGTACGGCATCGAGGATATCCCCGCCGACGTTGTCGAAGTACACGTCCACGCCCTTGGGGCACTCGCGCTTGAGGCCCGCCAGCACGTCTTCGGCCTTGTAGTCGATCACCCCGTCAAAACCCAGCTCATCCTTGAGGTACTGGCACTTCTGCGCGCCGCCGGCAATGCCGACCACCCGGCAGCCTTTGATCTTGGCGATCTGCCCGGCGATGCTGCCCACTGCGCCCGCGGCGCCGGAGATCACTACGGTTTCCCCTTCCTTAGGCTGACCCACGTCGAGCAGGGCAAAGTAGGCGGTCATGCCGGTCATGCCCAGGGCCGAGAGATAGCGGGGCAGGGGGGCGAGCTTGGGGTCGATCTTGTGCAGGCCCTGCGGTTCACCAGTGAAGTAATCCTGCACGCCGAGCGCGCCGCTGACGTGGTCGCCGGGTTGGAAACCTGGGTGCTTGGAGGCGACCACTTCACCCACGCCCAGAGCGCGCATGACCTGGCCTAGGCCCACTGGTGGAATGTAGGACTTGCCTTCATTCATCCAGCCGCGCATTGCAGGGTCAAGCGACAGGTACAGGTTCTTGACCTGGATCTGGCCCTCGGCCGGCTCACTGGCGGGGACTTGTTCGTAGGTGAAATCGTCACGGGTAACGGCGCCGACCGGGCGTTTGGCAAGCAGGAAGCGGCGGTTGGTCTGGGTCATGGCGAATCTCGCTGATAGTAGGCAAAGCCTGTTGATAGTGGTTGGCGCGCGGCGCGGCAAGGTTTACCGGTGTGGCGAATGCCGGGCGATCCACGCGGATGATCGGGAGCTACAGGCACAATCACTGGCAACGATGGTAGCTCAACCGTTGGCCTAATGATGCTGCCCCTGGCAGCGGTCGCCTGACTAGACTCAGGCTCGACTTCAATTTCTGTTGCAGGAGCGAGCGATGAGCATGACCTTTTCCGGCCAGGTCGCCCTGGTCACCGGGGGCGCGGCGGGTATCGGCCGGGCGACGGCACTGGCCTTCGCTACCGAGGGGCTGAGGGTGGTAGTGGCCGACCGCGATGCGCGGGGTGGTGAGGCCACCGTGAGCCTGATTCGTAAGGCAGGGGGCGAGGCGCTGTTCCTGCCCTGCGATGTGACTCAGGACCGCGATGTGCGCCAACTGCACCAGGGCGTTATCGACGTCTATGGCCGTCTTGACTATGCCTTCAACAACGCCGGCATCGAGATCGAGAAGGGCCGCTTGGCCGAGGGCAGCGAAGAAGAGTTCGATGCGATCATGGGCGTCAACGTCAAGGGCGTGTGGTTGTGCATGAAGTACCAGCTGCCGTTGCTGCTGGCCCAGGCCGGTGGGGCGATTGTCAATACCGCGTCGGTGGCAGGCCTGTCGGCTGCGCCGAAGATGAGTATCTACGCTGCCTCCAAGCATGCAGTCATCGGCTTGACCAAGTCGGCGGCCATCGAGTATGCCAAGAAGGGCATTCGGGTTAACGCGGTGTGCCCGGCGGTGATCGACACCGATATGTTCCGCCGCGCCTATGAAGCCGACCCGCGCAAAGCCGAGTTCGCCGCAGCGATGCACCCGGTGGGGCGCATTGGCAAGGTCGAGGAAATTGCCAGTGCGGTGCTGTATCTGTGCAGTGACGGTGCGGCATTCACCACCGGCCACTCGCTGACCGTGGACGGTGGTGCGTTGGCGATCTGAGGAAGGGTTATCCCGCGTTTGGCACTGTCCCTTTGAGGAAGATCTCGCGGCGCTCCAGGCGCCCGATATCTTCATGCTTGGCGATGGCATACACCCGGTCGAACGCGGGCCGGTCGATGGCAGGGAAGTACCGCTGTAGCGCCTGGTCCACGCACGCGTCGAAGTCTGCTTCGGTGATGTAGCGATAGATTTCCCGCAGGTACAGGAAGCCTAACTGAAAGCCCAGGGTTTCACTGAAAAACGCCGTCGGCACGCAGAAACTGTTTTCCAGGTCGATGGCCAGCGGTTGGCGGGTGTCGTCTCGCGGCAGCATGACATTGGCGGCCCACAGGTCCATGTGGCTGATACCACGCTGGTGTAGATCGTGGAGCAATTCAAAAGCCGCTTCGATCACCCTGTGCACTGCGCTCGGGTCGTTGCGAACCTTGCTCAAACCATCATCATGGGCATCCAGAAATTCGGTGATCAGGTACAGGTCCTGCACTAAGCCAAACTTGGAGCGGCTGTAACCAAAGCCGACCAGTCCAGCTACCCGCGCGCCACGTCGGGTGGCTTCGCGGGTGTTGATCAGTTCCTCGATGGTCCAGTCGTAGAGCCCCTTGCTTCTAGGATTGCCGCGCTGCACCCGCCATTTCTTTTTCAGCGAATCGAGTTGCTCACGCTTGGTGAACAACCCACTTTCGCTACAGGCCAGTGGTGCGCTGACGCGTTTGGCGCTAGGCGCCTGTTCGATCAGTTGCTGGAGCGCGCAGCGGGTCTTGGCTGCCAGGGGCGACTGAAAATGTAGCGTGGTATGGCTGTGGCTTAGTACATGGGGGTACTCACTGCGCCAGGTGGGGGAATTCGGGTGCACGCTACATCCTTGGTGGTGTCAAAGTGCTATTGCTTGCTTTCGGTTATCTTACATTTTTTCACAAAATTCCTACAAATCTTTCATCTATTTCTGATCATGAGCATGCGGCTTCGACACGTTCTTTGCGCGCGCTGAGGTGAAGCATCGCCGCAACAATCAAGCAGCCCGCTATCAGCCCTGCGCCAAACATCATCAGCGCTACTCGTGTCCCCAGCGCGTCACTGAGCAACCCGGTAAAAATCACTGGCAGGCTGAACCCCATGTACGCAAGGAGGAAGAACCCGGCACTGGCCCGGGTCTTTTCGCTGCCGGCCAATTGGTTCACCGCCGCCAACCCGCCGAGGTAGATCAAGCCATAGCAAGCGCTGCTCGCGGCCACCGCGCCGAGCAGCACTGCGAGCAGTGCGCCGCTGTCCGCGCCCCAGGCCAACAGGGCATAACTACAAGGCAAGATGGCCAGCCCCAGCAGGGTCGCTTGGGCACTCGGCAAGCGCCGGGCCATGGGCTGGAACAGCAGGCCGCAGCTGATCACGCAGAAGGTGGAAAAGCCTGACCAGGCGCTCAAGCCGTGCTGACGCAAGATCCCTGGCAGCAACGCGATCACCAGGCCGACGCAGGCCCAGGCCAGGAGGATGGCGAAGCCATAGGCGAGGCTGCCGGCCGGGTAGCAGGGCAAGCGCAGCATGGCTGTGCGCTGTGCCGGGCGTGGATCGGGCAAGCGCCACAGCAAAATGATGGCGATGAACGCCAGCAGCAGTTGCAGATGGAAGCTACCTGGGGTCAGGCTCGGTCCGGCAAGGAGGAACAGGCTGGTCAAGGCCGCGCCCAGGCCAAAGCCCAGCGAGGTGCTGGCAGTGACCCAGTTGGCGGCGCGGCTGTTGTCGCTGCCGGTCATCAACTCGCCCATGTAGGCGGTGGCCGTGGCTGAAGCCAGGCCGGTGCCCAGGCCGAGGAACAGGCGCGCGACGCCGAGGGTTTCCAGGCTAGGGGCCAGCAGCATCAGCAGCGTGGCGAGCATCGACAGGCCTAGGGCGGCGAGCATCAGTGGCCGCCGGCCGACCCGATCCGCCAGGCCGCCCAGGGCCAGGAGTATCGGCAGCACGCCGAGTACATAGCCGGAGAATGCCACGGCAGTGGCGGCGGCGCCGCGGCCGGAGAGGTCGGCGTAGGTGATGTAGAGCGGCGCTTGCAGGTTCACCGCGAGGGTGATGATGCACAGGGCGAAGGCCAGCAGGGCGGGGGCGTAGCGATTGGGCATGTCGGGGTGGTCCGTTGGTCCGTGGGTGTTTGTGTCGGCTCTATCGCGGGGCAAGCCCGCTCCCACAGGCCGCGTCGATCACACATGGAGCGGCCTCGTGGGAGCGGGCTTGCCCCGCGATAGAGCCGGCACAGGCCACACTGATGCCCAGCCGCTCCACCAACAAGACACACCCCCAGTCCATTTATGCTTAACTGTTCGCATAAAATCCGCGAACACTTGCCATGAACCTGCAGCTTGATCGCCTCAGCCCCACCCCCCTGGTCCAACAACTCACCGACCAGCTCCAGACCTGGATCGAGCACCAGCGCCTGCGCCCCGGCGCACGCTTACCCTCGATTCGCGCCCTGGCACGAACCCATCAGGTCAGCCCGTCGTGCGTGATCGAGGCTTACGATCGGCTGGTCGCCAGTGGCTGGTTAGAAGCGCGCCACGGCACCGGCTTCTTCGTTGCCGAGCGCAAGCCGGGCCTGGAAACAGCCGACGCCGAACACTGGGGAGAGGCGCTGGATGGCAGCTGGCGCCAGTTCCGCGAAGGCCACGACGAGTTGCTCAAGCTCGGCTGCGGCTGGTTGCCCAACGCGTGGCGCGCGGCTGAGGAACTGGCCCAGGCCATTCGCCAGGTCAGCCGTGGCAACCCTGCCGACTTGTTCGACTACAGCCCGCCGTTGGGCCTGAGCAGCCTGCGCCAGCAGTTGCACAAGCGTCTGGCGCGGCTGGATATTGCGGCGGGTGCCGAACGCATCCTCACCACCCAAGGCGCCAGCCATGGCCTCGATCTGCTGGTGCGCACGCTGCTGCGCCCAGGCGATACGGTACTGGTGGAAAACCCCGGTTACTACAACCTGTACAACCTGCTGCGTGCCCATCAAGTACGCATGCTGCCGGTTCCGCGTACCGTCCATGGCCCTGACTTGCAGGCACTGGAGCAGCTGTTGGTCGAGCATCGCCCGCGCTGCCTGTTCATCAACAGCCTGTACCACAACCCGACCGGCACCAGTCTGACGCCGAAGGCCGCCTACCGCCTGCTGGAAGTGGCCCGCGAGCGAAACGTGCGGATCATCGAGGACGATATCTACGCCGATTTCCAGGAAGGTCCGGCCACCCGCCTGGCTACCCTCGACAGCGAGCAGCGGGTGATCTACCTGGCCAGTTTCTCCAAAACCCTCAGCAGTTCGCTGCGAGTCGGCTATCTGGTGGCCGACAAGGACCTGATTGCACGTTTGGCCGAGCTGAAAATGGTCAGTGGTATCGGCAACTCGCGCTTCGCCGAGCAGGTGGTGGCGCAGATGCTCGCCAATGGCAGCTATCGCAAGAGCGTGCAGCGTTTGCGCGTGCGTCTGGGGCAGCACATGGCCAAGTTGCTCGGCCAGCTTGAAGGCTATGGCTGGCAGGTGTTCTGTGAGCCGTATGGTGGGATGTTCGTCTGGGCGCGGGTGCCGGGTCGCGACTTCGCGAGCCTTGAGCGGCTGGCACTGGAACATGCAGTACTGCTCACGCCGGGCAGCGCCTTCGATGTTCAGGGGGCTGCCAGTGATTGGTTGCGGATCAATGTCGCCTACGGGCAGGACCAACGTGCCCAAGCCTTCCTTCAGCATGCAGGGCGACCTTCAGCGGCCTGAAAGCGACACGCTCATAGCTATTTGACACCATTCTGGCGCCAAGGACTTGTGAGCATCCTCTCGCCATTGTCACTCTTGCCCTTCAGAAAAGCCTGACAGGGCGAGGGGGAATCGGCGATGGCAGTGACCAAGCACGGCGTTCTGGCCAATCTCGGCATGGCTCGCAAGCTCGGCTTGGGCTTTGCTTTAGTCCTGTTGCTGACCCTGGCGGTGGCGGCGATTGGCGTGTTTGCGCTGTACAGCGTCGGTCAGCGCTTTGATGGCTTGCGCCAGATGACCCAGTTCAATACCGACCTGTTGCGCTTGCGCCAGCTCGAACAGGGCTTTGCCTTGCGCTCCGACAGTGAGGACGCCGAGGCTTTGCGCACTGGCCTGCAAGGGCTGATCGAACGTGCCCGTGGGGTCGCGCAATTGAGCGCGAGCGAGGCTGACTTGACCGCCTATGGCCAGGCCTTCGACACCTTCGTTGAAGCTGTACAGGCCAAGGAGCTGGCGCTGGACATGGCCAGTTGGTCGGTCTCAAGCGTGGCCAATAACCTCGATGTACTGCAGGCGGGGTTGGCTGACGATGGCAGCTACACCCTCAAGCAGTCTCAGGGCCAGCAAGGCGGTGAGTTTCTCGAACAGGCCGCGCAGGTGGCCCAGGTGTCGCGGCTGATGTTGCAGGCGATGGACGAGGCGCGGGTGCGACTGGAGCAGGGGCGCAAGGGCGAGGAGGCGGTCAACCAGGGGCGGATCGCCCAGACCGTCGAGGCGGCCAGCCTGGTCGAGCAGCTCAAGACCTCGGTCAGCGACAGTGGTTACCAGAGTGTATTGGGCGAGGTCGCTGGGCATATCGCCAGCTTCTCCGAAAAGCTCAACGAATACACCGACCTACTGGCCAAAGAGCAGGGCCTCAAGGCGCAGTTGCAGGCGCGTGCCGACCAGGTCACCGCCAGGGTCGATCAGGCCTACAGCAGTCAGGAACAGGCCATGCAGAGCGAGCTCAAACGCAACGCCCTGGCGATTTCTCTGGCTACTGCGCTGGCGCTGCTGGCCGGGGTGCTGGCGGCGTGGCTGATCACCCGTGCTGTGGTTGGCCCGCTCAAGCGGGTGATCACCCGTGCCCAACGGATTGCCGCCGGTGACTTAGGCATGCAGGCCGAAGCGCCGCGGGGCGATGAAGTCGGCCAGCTGTTGCAGGCCATGCAGCAGATGGCGGCGGGCCTGTCAGGCATGGTCAGTGGTTTGCAGCAGGGTATCGAGCAGTTGGCTGGCAGCGCTCAGTCGCTGTCGAGCGTGACCGAGCAGACCAACCGCGAGGTCGGCAGCCAGAAAGAAGAAACCGAGCAAGTTGCCACCGCCATGCAACAGATGACCGCCACCGTGCATGACGTGGCGCGCAATGCCGAAGAAGCCGCCCAGGCCGCGCAGGCTGCCGATGACAAGGTCGAATCCGGCCAGCAGGTGGTGCGCCAGAGCATGCAGCGCATCGAACAGCTGGCGGCGGCGGCAGAGACCGCCAGCGCCGGTATCGAGAGCCTGAGTGCAGAGATTCATACCATTGGCGATGTCCTTGAGGTGATCAAGAGCGTGGCCGAGCAGACCAACCTGCTGGCGCTCAATGCGGCGATCGAAGCAGCGCGGGCCGGGGAGCAAGGGCGCGGTTTTGCCGTGGTCGCCGATGAGGTGCGGGCTCTGGCCAGGAGGACCCGGCAATCGACCGAGGAGATCGAGCGTTTGGTCGCAAGCTTGCGTGGCAACGCCCAGCAGTCGGTGGCGCAGATTCGCGGGAGTACCGAACTGGTGCGCTTGGCGGTGGCGGATGCGCTGCATACCGAAAGCGCACTGGGTAGCATTGCCACGGCGGTGTCATTGATCCAGCAGATGAACCAGCAGATTGCCGCCGCGGCCGAGCAGCAGAGTTCGGTCGCCGAGGAGATCAGCCGCAGTGTCACGCAGATTCGCGGCAGTGCCGATCAGGCTGCGCTGGCGATGCGCGACAATGCCCAGTCGAGTGTGCAGCTGGCGCAGTTGGGGGATGAGTTGAAGGGGATGGTCGGGCATTTCAGGCTCTGAGCAGAGCCTGAGTAGCGTGCCGGCAGATCGGGCCTCACCGCAGCCCTGCAGGAGCGGGCTTGTCGCGCGATGAAACCCGCTCAGCCATCAACATTTCAAGCCCTACGTGGATTGAGGATCAGCAAGGTAATCACCCCCGCCACGATCCCCCAGAACGCCGAGCCAATCGAAAACAAGGTAAAGCCCGACGCCGTTACCATGAAGGTAATCAGCGCCGCCTCGCGCTCGCGCGCCTCACTCATGGCCACGCTCAAGCCATTCATGATCGAACCGAACAGCGCCAACGCCGCAATCGACAGCACCAGCTCCTTGGGCAGGGCGGCAAACAGTGCGGCCAAGGTCGCGCCGAACACGCCGGCGATGCCATAGAAGATCCCGCACCACACCGCTGCGGTATATCGCTTGCTCGGGTCTTCATGGGCGTGCGGCCCGGTGCAGATCGCCGCGCTGATCGCCGCCAGGTTCACCCCGTGCGAGCCAAACGGTGCCAGCAGCAACGAAGCAAAACCGGTCGCCGAGATCAGCGGCGAGGCCGGCACCTGGTAACCATCGGCGCGCAATACCGCCACCCCCGGCATGTTCTGCGAGGTCATCGCTACCACGAACAATGGGATGCCAATGCTGATGGTCGCTGCCAGCGAGAAGCTCGGCGTGGTCCACACCGGCTTGGCCACTTCCAGGTTGAAGCCGCTGAAATCCAGCAGGCCCAGCGCGCCAGACAGCGCCGTACCCACTACCAACGCGGCCAGCACGCAATAGCGCGGTGACAGGCGCTTGACCAGCAGGTAACTGAAGAACATGCCCAGGACCAGCAAGGTCCGGTGCTGCGCGGCAACGAAAATCTCACTGCCGATCTTGAACAGGATCCCAGCCAGCAGTGCCGATGCCAGTGATGCTGGAATCCGTTTGACCAGGCGCTCGAAGCTGCCCGTCAGGCCGCAGATGAGCACCAGTACGGCGCAGGTGATATACGCGCCGATCGCTTCGCCGTAGCTGACGCCGCCTAAGCTGGTGATCAGCAGCGCCGCTCCCGGCGTCGACCAGGCCACGGTGATCGGCGTGCGATAGCGCAGCGACAGGCCAATGCTGCAGATCGCCATGCCGATCGACAGCGCCCAGATCCATGAGGAGATCTGCGCTGTGGTCAATCCGGCCGCCTGGCCGGCCTGGAACATCAACACCAGCGAGCTGGTATAGCCGGTGAGCATGGCGATGAAGCCGGCGACCACCGCCGATGGGGAGCTGTCTGCCAATGGGCGCAGGCGCGCTGAAGTGGCATCGGTCATGGTGCAATCCTTGTACTTGTAAGCAGTTTTTGCAGACTAACGCGGCAAGCGTTGATCCTTGCCATACAGCGACCATTGCATTTAGCCGTACAGTCGCCAACTATTGGGCCTATATCGGCAACTGCATTGAAGGGGAGGGGCGATGTACAAGGTCTATGGGGACTACCAGTCGGGCAACTGCTACAAGATCAAGCTGATGCTGCATTTGCTCGATCGTCCGTATCAATGGCATCCGGTGGACATTCTCAAGGGTGAGACCGAGACGCCGGAGTTTCTCGCCATGAACCCCAATGGCAAGGTGCCGGTGCTGGAGCTCGAAGATGGCAGTTATCTTTGGGAGTCCAACGCGATTCTCAACTTCTTGGCTGACGGCAGCGAGTTTTTGCCCAGCGAGCCGCGTCTGCGTACCCAGGTGTTGCAGTGGCAGTTTTTCGAGCAGTACAGCCATGAGCCGTACATTGCGGTGGCGCGCTTCATCCAGTTTTATCTAGGTCTGCCGCAGGAGCGGCTTGAGGAATACAAGGGGCTGCACAAGGGCGGCTACAAAGCGCTGCGGGTGATGGAAAAGCAGCTGCAGATGACGCCGTATCTGGTCGGGCAGCAGTATTCGATTGCCGATGTGGCGTTGTATGCCTATACCCATGTGGCGCACCAGGGTGGGTTTGATCTGGGCGCATACCCTGCGGTGCAGGCGTGGTTGGCGCGGGTGGCTGCGCATCCGCGGCATGTGCCGATGGGCGAGTAACGCTATCGGCGGGGCAAGCCCGCTCCCACGTGTGTAGCTGCATTGGCGCAAGTCGGGCGAGAGCTGGCTGCGTGGGAGCGGGCTTGCCCCGCGATGAGGCCAGCACGCCCCCCCAAAAAAATCAAACGCCGGCGAAACGCTTGTCTAAGTAGGCAATGATTTCCTTGGACTCATACATCCAGGTCACCTGGCCTTGTTCCTCGATACGCAAGCACGGCACTTTCACCCGGCCGCCACCTTCAAGCAAGGCCTGGCGGTGCTGCGGGTCATTCTTGGCATCACGCAGCGCCACCGGCACATTCAGCCGATGCAGGTTGCGTCGGGTCTTGACGCAGAACGGGCAGGCGTGGAACTGGTACAGCGCCAGGCCCTTGGCCTGTTGCTCGACCAGCGCCTGGGCCGCCGGGTCACGCTTTTGCTTGGCCGGGCGGCTGATCCAGTCGCCGAACACGATAAGCTGGCCGAGGCCGACCCGCAGGGCTTTGACGATCATGGGCAACTCCTGAAAAAATAAAAAGCCGACCCTGAGGGCCGGCTTGGGATCACGCGCCGATCACTTGATCAGGCTGAGGAACTCGCTGCGAGTCGCGGCGTTTTCGCGGAACTGACCGAGCATCACCGAAGTGATCATGGTCGAGTTCTGCTTCTCGACACCGCGCATCATCATGCACATGTGCTTGGCTTCGATGACCACCGCAACGCCGGCAGCGCCAGTGACCTGCTCGATGGCTTCGGCAACCTGGCGGCTCAGGTTTTCCTGGATCTGCAGGCGGCGGGCAAACATGTCGACGATCCGCGCAA
Source organism: Pseudomonas sp. NPDC088890 (assembly GCF_044900155.1). Lineage (NCBI taxonomy): Bacteria > Pseudomonadati > Pseudomonadota > Gammaproteobacteria > Pseudomonadales > Pseudomonadaceae > Pseudomonas > Pseudomonas sp. NPDC088890. The sequence goes on from NZ_JBJDNG010000001.1 coordinate 214,283, forward strand.
CCTTGGACAGGCCTAGTACTTTGCCCTGCGGTAGGTAGGCCACGTGGGCCTTGCCGATGAACGGCAGCATGTGGTGCTCGCACATCGAGTAGAGCTCGATGTCCCGGACCAGCACCATCTCGCTGTTGTCGGAGCTGAACAGCGCGCCGTTGGTGACCTCTTCCAGGGTCTGTTCATAACCGCGGCAAAGGTACTTCATGGCCTTTGCGGCCCGCTTGGGCGTGTCCAGCAAGCCCTCACGGGAGACGTCCTCGCCAAGTTGGCTGAGGATCTCGGTGTAGTTCTGTTCCAGGGACATGTATCTACCTGTAGGGAATAAACGCAAAAAAGAAGGGTACGGCGGCAAGGGCGGCGCTGCAAGCGCGGCGTTATTCGTCGCGCCCGTCGAGCATGGTCCGTTTGAGTATCACGTACACCGCGCCGGTGCCGCCGTGGCGCGCCTGGCAGGAGGTGAAGCCCAGTACTTGCGGGTGCTGGCGCAGCCAGGTGTTGACGTGGCTCTTGATCATCGGCCGCTTGCCGTCCAGCCGCGCTGCCTTGCCGTGGGTGACCCGCACGCAACGCACTTCCAGCTTGGTCGCCTCGGCGAGAAACGCCCAGAGGATCTCGCGGGCCTTTTCCACGCTCATGCCATGCAGGTCGATGCTGCCTTCGAAAGGGATCTGACCGAGCTTGAGCTTGCGGATCTGGCCTTCCTGTACGCCGTCGCGACGCCACATCAGCTCGTCTTCGGCGCCCACGTCGATAACGAACTGATCCGACATGCCATCGACCACCAGCGGTTGGTCGCTGCGTACCGTAGCCGACTGGCGCAGGCCGGCCAGCTGCTTGCGGTCAGCCTTGGGTTTGCCGACCTCGGCACGGTCGTGCTTGATCGGCTTGACGCCGCGCACTTCGGCATGGAACAGGGAAAAATCGTCGTCTTGCATGCAGGCCTCCACGTGGGCGGCGTAGTTTACGCGAGTGCGCGCCTGCGTACACCTGTGCTGGCCCATCGCGGGACAAGCCCGCTCCCACGAGTTATCCGCAGAGCTATGGCGCCATTAAGTGGGCTTGCCCTCGCGACGAGGCCAGCACCGACAGCCAGCTCAGTCGTGCTCATTCATCAGATGCGGTGACCATTACGTGGGAGCGGGCTTGCCCCGCGATGACGCCAGCACTGACAACCAACTCAGTCGTGCTTCTTCATCAGATGCGGCGACAGGTTCAACTCTCGCCCTCGACGCAGGCGAATGCGACTACGGCGCCAGAAACGCACGCCCATCCACAGCAACAATAACCCCACCGCCAGCAGGATGCCCGACAGCGGCCGATTGGCATTGAGTTCGGCAAGTGCGGCGTAATTGCCCAACAGACCGGCAAAACCGGCCATCGCCAGAAGTATGCCGAGCGTCGCCAGCAGGGCAGACAGCCCGGCAGCCAGGCGCGCGCCCCAGTTACGCGGTTCGCGCGGGCGCAGGCGCTTGGCGTCGAAACTGCCTTTGAGCTTCATTCCGATTTCCTCTATGGGTATCCGGAGTTCGACCTGCCCGTGGCTATCAGGTTCCGCCCGTCTGCCGGGCGGTCACGCGCTCAGACCAGGCTGGCGGTAGGGGCGACGCAGGCGAAGTTGTCGGCCATCACGGCCATTTCGCACTGGTGGATCTGCGCGGCAGGAATCACGCCATCCTTGAACGCCAGGTCGCGGGTTGCCGAAGCATCCTCGACCAGCGTGCAACGATAACCATAGTCCTTGGCGCGGCGCACGGTGGTGCTGACGCTGGAGTGGCTCATAAAGCCGCAGACGATCAGGTCCAGGTGGCCTTTGTCCTGCAGGGTTTCGTGCAGCTTGGTGTTCTTGAAGGCGTTGGGCATGCGCTTTTCGATGATGATTTCATCGCCACGCGGCTCCAGGCCTTCGATGAACTCGCCGCGCGGGCCCTGTGGGTCGAACAGGCCGCCAACAGTACCCAGGTGACGGACGTGGATGATCGGGCGACCGGCTTTACGCGCGGCCTCGAGCAACCTGGCGATGTTGGCCACGGCCTCGTCCATGCCCGACAGCGCCAGGGGACCGCTGAGGTACTCCTTCTGCGCATCGATGATGATCAGGCTGGCGTTGCCCAGCTTGGCCGGCGGGTAGTCGCGGCCACTGAGGCGGAACATCGTGGTTGTAACGGACATCAAGGGCTCCTTCAGTAGGGCTTTTGTGCGCCTATTGTCCCTTGCTTGGCCGCTAATGGGAATGGTTGACATCGTAACCTGCGTGTTTACTGGCCTGTGGCTACTTGTTGGGGATGGGGTGGAACATTTCAGCGGGTGGGCCTGTTAGACTTTTGTCCTGTCTGAAAAGGAGTACCCCGTGATCACATCCCGCCTGCGCACCCTGCGCGACTACATCCGCTGGGCAGTCAGCCGCTTCCACGAGCATGAGCTGTTCTTCGGCCACGGTGCCGACAACGCCTGGGACGAGGCCCGCCTGCTGGTGCTGGGGGCCGTGCACCTGCCATGGGAGGTGGCTGACAGCTACCTGGATTGCCAGCTCGAGGATGACGAGCGAGTGCGTCTGCAGCATCTGCTCAAGCGCCGCATCGAAGAGCGCGTGCCCACCGCCTACCTGCTCGGCGAGGCCTGGTTCTGCGGGATGTCGTTCCTGGTCGATGAGCGTGTGCTGGTGCCGCGTTCACCGATTGGCGAGCTGATCGAAAAACGTTTCGAGCCGTGGCTGGCGCAAGAGCCGGCCCGCATTCTTGACCTGTGCACGGGCTCCGGCTGCATCGGTATCGTTGCCGCCGAGGTGTTCCCTGAGGCGCAAGTGATATTGGCCGATTTGTCGTTCGACGCGCTGGAAGTGGCCAACCAGAACATCGAACGCCATGGTCTGGATGAGCGGGTGTTCACCGTGCAGGGCGATGGCTTCGCCGGGTTGCCGGGGCAGCGCTTCGACTTGATCCTGTCCAACCCGCCGTATGTCGATGCCGAAGATTTTGCCGACATGCCGGCCGAGTACCAGCACGAGCCGGAGCTGGGTTTGGCGTGCGGTAACGATGGCCTGGACCTGGTACGGCGAATGTTGGCTGAGGCGGCTGACCACCTGACCGAGAAAGGCTTGCTGATCGTCGAGGTGGGCAACAGCCAGGTGCATGTCGAGACGCTGTACCCGGAAGTCGATTTTGCCTGGCTCGAATTCGAGCGCGGCGGCCATGGGGTGTTCATGTTGACGGCTGAGCAGTGCCGCCAGCATCAGGAGCTGTTCGCCTCGCGCGTCTGAAGCCAATGTAAGGGCCTGTGGGAGCGGGCGTGTCCCGCGATAGCGTTAGACCAGGCGACATCTATCGCATTGGCCATCGCTATCGCGGGACTAGCCCGCTCCCACCGCTCTAGTGCAACCGCGAAGAGCCGCCAGGCGCCTAGCGCGTAGCAATCCAGATCAACAGCCCCGCCTGGAACACCGCAAACGCCACCAGGCAGGTAATGGTAAAGCGCAGCCCGCTGTCTTCGCGGCGGTACTTGGCCACCCGCTCATCGCGCTCGCGCAGTTGCGCTTCTTTTTCCTGCAACGTCTGCTCGGCCTGTTGCAGCATGCCGGCCGATTCCAGCGTATCGATCCTTTGGACCTTCTCGGCGTTCCAGCCGCCCTTGAGCTGACCGACCGCCACCTCCACGGTGCGCCCCTTGAGCACCTGGCCGTCGTTGTACTCCACCTCTACACCGATACTGCGCAAGACATGGTCGCGGCGCAGGCGGGTGTCTTCGTTGAGCGCATCCTTGTTCGGCAGAGTCATGCCTTCAACGCGGTAGTGCGACCAGTTGGCCTGTAACCACTGCACCGCCTGGCCCAGCAGGTAGCGGCCCAGACCACGATTGAGGGGTTCTATTTGCAGCCCGGCTTCAGCGCCAATGCTGACCAGGCGCTGGCCGTGATCGACACGGATATCCAGCTGGTTCTGCTCTTTTCGCACCTTCTGCCCGGGCAAGCGGATTTCCATGCGTAGCAGGCTGTGCTCCTTGTTGTGCCGCTCGACATAGCCGAACTGCACGAAGCGCAGCGGACGGGCGCCACTGTTGCGGTCGGTGGGCAATGGCGCCAGGCGCAGCAGCTGGAAATGTTCAGCGGCCACATCCGCCCAGGGCAGCGGGGCGCTCTCCGGGGCTTGCGGCTCTTCGGTCGCCTCAGCGGCGGGGGCATCGGTCATCACGGGCTTCCTCACATGCACGATGGCCGGATATCGCAGGATTTCCCCCGCAATAACCGGCCGATGCCTGCTTATCGGCAGCAGCGGTCAGTACTGTAGGGGCACGCCCTACGCCTGCGGCAATTGGCGAATGAAAGCGACGATCCGTTGGCCCAGTTCGCGCGCCAGCGGCAGCTCAGGATTCTGATAGCTCTCACGCTGGCCGCTCATGGCTCGCGGACTGATACGCAGCATGTGGTTCATGCCATCGATCAGCGCCAGCTGGGCATCGGGCTTGGCCGCCTGCAAGCGCTCGGCATCGGCCACGTCCACTTGCACATCGTTGCGCCCCTGGATGATCAGGGCAGGCACTTTAAGCTGGCCGAAGGCGCCGGCCGGGTCCTGGCGCAGCAACGAGATCAGGTAGGGCTGCACCGAAGGGCGGAACACTTCGCGCAGTGCTGGCGGCACATCCAGGCTGGTTTGGCCGGCTTGCAGGCGGTCGATCAAGGCGTTGCCGCGCGCCAGTTGCGCCGCTGGCAGGCGCTGCGCCAGTTGCTCGCGAAGCACCTGCGCCACTGGCCGTCCGCTGCCGGCGACAGTGATGACGGCGCTGGCGCCGGCTTGTTCGGCGGCCAGGGTGGCGATCAGCGCACCTTCACTGTGGCCGAGCAGAATCAGCGGGCCAAAACGCGGGTCGGCCTGAAGTTTGCGGCTCCAGGCCACGGTGTCTGCAACGTAGCGCTCCACGCTCAGTTCGCGCTCGTCCGGGGTGGCCGGCTGGCTGGCGGCAACCCCGCGTTTGTCGAAGCGCACACTGGCGATGTGCTCGCCGGCCAGCAGCAGGGCCAGTCGCTTGAGGTTGTCGATTCGCCCGCCCGCAGGGTTGTTGCCGTCGCGGTCGGTTGGACCGGAACCGGCGATGATCAATACCACTGGCGGCGGGGTGTCCTGCTGGGGCAATAGCAGGCTGCCGTGCAGCACGCCCTGGCCGGTGTCCAAGTCGATCGGACGTTGCAGGACGGTGGGGGCGGCAGCATTGGCGAAGGTGGTGCAGAACAGCAGCAACAAGGCGGCGAAGCGCAGCATCATGGGGTACTTCATGAGGAGATGAGGGTTGGACCTGGAGGCCTGATTAAGGTTCTGCCAGTGCACTTGATTGTGCGTCATCGTGCAAATCTTGCGGTCCACTCCCTCCCTGTGGGAGTGGGCTAGCCTGCGAAGAGGCCGGAACTGACAACCAAGGGCTTGGATTTCCTTCGCAAATCTGCCGCTTTCCGTATACTGGCCGCCTCATCCAAACTTCAGGCTGATTCGCGGAGCGTCCATGTCCGGCAATACCTACGGCAAGCTGTTCACTGTCACCACCGCTGGCGAAAGCCATGGCCCGGCGTTGGTCGCCATTGTCGATGGGTGCCCGCCAGGCCTGGAGATTTCCCTGGCCGATCTGCAGCACGACCTCGACCGGCGTAAGCCCGGCACCAGCCGGCACACCACCCAGCGTCAGGAACCGGACGAAGTCGAGATCCTTTCCGGGGTGTTCGAAGGCCGAACCACGGGCTGCTCGATTGGCCTGCTGATCCGCAATACCGATCAGAAATCCAAGGACTACTCGGCGATCAAGGACCTGTTCCGCCCCGCCCACGCCGACTACACCTACCACCACAAGTATGGCCTGCGCGACTACCGTGGCGGTGGTCGCAGCTCGGCGCGGGAAACCGCCATGCGCGTCGCTGCCGGTGCCATCGCCAAGAAGTACCTGGCCAGCCAAGGCATCAGCGTACGGGGCTACATGAGCCAGCTGGGCCCCATCGAAATCCCGTTCAAAACGTGGGACTCGGTCGAAGACAATGCCTTCTTCAGCCCGGACCCGGCCAAGGTGCCAGAGCTTGAGGCCTACATGGACCAACTGCGCCGTGACCAGGACTCGGTCGGGGCCAAGATCACTGTGGTGGCCGAAGGCGTCATGCCGGGCTTGGGCGAGCCGATCTTCGATCGCCTGGATGCCGAGCTTGCCCACGCGCTGATGAGCATCAACGCGGTCAAGGGCGTGGAAATCGGCGCTGGTTTCGCCAGTGTCGCCCAGCGTGGCACCGAGCACCGTGATGAGCTGACCCCGCAAGGCTTCCTCAGCAACAATGCGGGCGGCATTCTCGGTGGTATTTCCTCCGGCCAGCCAATCGTTGCCCATCTGGCACTCAAGCCCACGTCGAGCATCACCACCCCGGGTCGTTCGATCGATGTCGATGGCAACCCGGTCGAAGTGATTACCAAGGGCCGCCATGATCCCTGCGTAGGCATCCGCGCCACGCCGATTGCCGAGGCGATGATGGCCATCGTGCTGATGGATCACCTGCTGCGCCATCGTGCGCAGAATGCCGATGTGCGAGTCAATACTCCCGTTTTGGGCCAGCTTTAATCAGCGTTGATCGGCGTAGGCCCTATCGCGGGGCAAGCCAGCGCCTACACGGTCTTTGTAGGCGCTGGCTTGCCTGCGAGAGGGCCGCAAAGCGGCCCCCAATGATCACCACAAAGCGCACTGCCCCATGACGCCAATTCCCTACTGGCGCCTGTCCAGTTTCTACCTGTTCTACTTCGCCCTGCTCGGCTCCACCGCGCCGTTCCTGGCGTTGTACTTCGATCACCTCGGCTTCTCCCCGGCGCGCATTGGCGAGCTGGTCGCCATCCCCATGCTGATGCGTTGCGTCGCCCCCAACCTGTGGGGCTGGCTGGGTGATCGCAGCGGCCAGCGCCTGCTGATCGTGCGCCTGGGGGCGTTGTCGACCCTGGCGACGTTCTCGCTGATCTTCTTCGGTAAAAGCTACGCCTGGCTGGCGCTGGTGATGGCCCTGCATGCGTTCTTCTGGCATGCGGTACTGCCGCAATTCGAGGTGATTACCCTGGCCCACCTGCACGGCCAGACCTCACGCTACAGCCAGGTGCGGCTGTGGGGCTCGATCGGCTTCATCCTCACCGTGGTGGGCCTGGGCCGGCTGTTCGAATGGCTGAGCCTGGATATCTACCCGGTGGCGCTGGTCACCATCATGGCCGGTATCTTCCTCGCCAGCCTGTGGGTGCCCAATGCCCAGCCGGTGGAACATGCTGAGCGTAGCGGGGCAGGGGGCTTCCTGCGCCAGCTGCTGGCGCCTGGGGTGATCGCGTTCTACCTGTGCGTGGCGCTGATGCAGCTAAGCCACGGGCCGTACTACACCTTCCTTACCCTGCACCTGGAACACTTGGGCTACAGCCGCGGTAGTATCGGCTTGCTGTGGGCGCTAGGCGTGGTTGCGGAGGTCTTGATGTTCATGGCCATGAGCCGGATCTTCGCGCGTTTTTCGGTGCGCCGGGTGCTGCTGCTCAGCTTTGTCCTGGCGGGGCTGCGCTGGCTGCTGTTGGGTAACCTGGCCGAAGTGCCGGCCGCGCTGATCTTCGCCCAGCTGTTGCATGCGGCAACCTTTGGTTGTTTCCACGCCGCCTCGATCGCCTTCGTCCAAGCCAGCTTCGGCGCACGCCAGCAAGGCCAGGGCCAGGCGCTGTACGCGGCGTTGTCGGGCACAGGCGGCGCGTTAGGCGCGTTGTATTCGGGCTACAGTTGGAAATTGCTGGGCCCACACTTCACCTTTGGTATGGCCAGCGTCGCAGCCTTTGCCGCAGCCGTTATCATTGCGACTCGAATGACCGATAGCAGGAACAGCCCCTGATGAGCATCCTCAGCGTTTTTCACCCGTCAAGCCCGGGCCTTCCCAACAAGTTGCTGACCCACCATGACGACATTGTCACGACCCTCGCCGAGCAGGGTGTGCGCTTCATGCACCAGCCGCATGAGCTGCGGGTTCGCCCTGGGACGGGTCTGGACGAAGTGCTCGACGCCTGCCGTGAGCCATTGGACCGGCTGATGACCGAGCATGGCTGTGCGGCCTATGCGTTGCTTAACCGTGATGGCGTGGATGCGGCGCAGGTCGATCTGCGTAACGAGCATGTGCATGGCGGCGATGAGATGTTCGCGGTGATCAGCGGGCGGGCTCAGGTCACCCTGCGGGTAGGCGAGTATGTGTATGCCGTGCTGTGCGAGAAGGGCGATGTGCTCATTGTGCCGGCCCAGGTTCGGCGTTGGATTGACCTGGGGGATACGCCGTTTTGTCTGGCGCTGCGGTTATTCCGCGATGAGCAGGCGATGGCGCCGCGCTTTACCGGTGATGCGGCTGCGCTGGCATTTGCGGGTATCGCCGAATTCTGAGGTTTAGCACTCCGGCCCTATCGCGGGGCAAGCCCGCTCCCACGTAATCAGCTTCAGCAGCGAACTACGTGGGAACCCTTCGCGGGACAAGCCCGCTCCCACGTAATCAGCTTCAGCAGCGAACTACGTGGGAGCCCTTCGCGGGACAAGCCCGCTCCCACGTAATTTAGCTTCAGCAGGAAACTACGTGGGAGCGGGCTTGCCCCGCGATAGCAGTGGTACTGACACTCAGCGATAAGTCGGCAGCGCAAACCGCTGCTGGCTCTGCAGCATCGAGATCACCGGCAGCTCACTGGCCTGTTCCGCGAGGTCGCGGCGAATCGCGCTGATCGCCCACGACAGCTGCTCGGCACTGTGCAGTTGGCCGTAAGTCAGTACTCGGCGGGTGACCACGCCATCAGCGGCACGCAGGGTCAGCAGGATGCCGCCGTCCGGGCGGGCCTGGGTAGCGACCTGATAGGCGGAAAACACCGAGGCGAACTTTTGCTGAATGAGGTCCATATCAACTCCTGACTGTTGTGTTGGCAGACGTGAGTTGATCGTTGCAGTGACCGTGCCAGTCTTTTTCTCTGATTAAATCCCTTTAAAATCAGTTATTTACATGATTTTCACGAGAAGGTCTTCGTGCATAGTGCATGGTCGTGCATTTTGCACAGTGCATTTTGCATGGCCATAGAGCCAGCCTCTGGGCTCAATAGAATCTGAACCTTTGACCGATCAGGGGGGCCTGACAAAGACTTGGGCTCTAAATTTTGCCAGGAGGTTCAGAATGTCCGACCAACAGCCCGCCACCATGAACGACGACGAAGCCGCAGCCTTTGCCGAAGAGGTGTTCGAGCGCGCTCGCCGCGGTGATGCCCAGATGCTTGGGCGTTTGCTTACCAGCGGCCTGCCGGCCAACCTGCGCAACCACAAGGGCGATACCCTGCTGATGCTTGCCAGCTACCATGGCCATCATGATGCCGTGCAAGTGCTGTTGAGCCATGGCGCCGATCCATTGATCGCCAACGACAACGGCCAATTGCCCATCGCTGGCGCCGCGTTCAAGGGCGATCTGGCGATGATTCGCCTGCTGCTCGAGCACGGCGTACCGGTGGATGCCGCCGCCGCCGACGGGCGCACGGCGTTGATGCTGGCGGCGATGTTCAATCGCAGCGAAATTCTCGACTACCTGCTGGCCCAGGGCGCCGACCCTGCGCGCCAGGATGCCCGAGGCGCCAATGCCCTTGCCGCTGCCCAAACCATGGGCGCGGTCGACACCGCTGCGCGCTTGCAGGCGCTGGCCGGCTAACCCTCAGGGGGCGTTTGCAGCTATCCTTGGTGACTTTTTCACCATTGCAGAGCCCCCTCATGAAAGACCAATTGCGCGAATTCATCAGCCTCGTCGGCGCCGGTTGCATGCCCGATGACGAGATCGAGCGCATTGCCGACGAGGCCGCTCAGGCCTACGCCGACCCCGCCGCGTTTCTGGCCGCCAACCCGGATATCAACTACGACGACACCTTCCCGATCCCGCTGGGTGAGTGGATTGTGCTCGGTAGCCTGCCGGATACCGTGCTGTTCCAGGCCGACAGCTATCAGGAGCTGTTCCAGAACATCACGGATTCGTTCGACAAGAGCGTACCGTTCAACCTCAAGCCCAAGCAGCTGGCGAAAACCGAGCCATTGACCGCACTCAACCGCATCCAGGTGCAGATGGGCGCGCTGAACAAGGAAGCCGGCGGCTATGTGCTGCTCAACTTCAGCCAGTTACTCGATGACGAGTTGCAGATGGTGATGGTCGGTAAGAATGACCTGGCGCGGGTGCTGGAGTTGGGCGCTGAGGTGGGGATCGCCGTGGAGCCAGCGTTGGAGGCCTTGAAGGTCGCTGTGCACAACTGACAGCGGTTGTCGCCAGTGCCGGCCTCATCGCGGGGCGAGCCGCAGCGATGAGGCCGGCACTGGCAACCCATCAGCCCAACGCGGTATCCAGAAACATCATCACCCCAAAGCCGCCCATCAACCCCAGCGTCGCCGCCGTCTGATGGCCATTACGGTGGGTTTCGGGGATCACCTCATGCGACACCACAAAGATCATCGCCCCTGCAGCCAGGCCCATGCTGATCGGGTAGGCGAGGGCAAAGCCGGTGGAGATCCCCAGGCCGATCACGGCCCCCAAAGGCTCCATCAGCCCTGAGCCAATTGCCACCAGCGCCGCTTTGAGGTTCGACAGCCCCGTAGCCCGCAGGGCCAGGGCCACTGCCAAGCCCTCAGGAATGTCCTGAATCGCGATGGCGCTGGTCAACGGCAAGCCAATGTTCATGTCGCCATTGGTAAAGCTCACGCCAATGGCCATGCCTTCGGGCAGGTTGTGCAAGGTGATCGCCAGCACGAACAGCCACACCCGGCTGATCCGCTCCGCTTCGGGGCCACAAGGGCCGGTGCTTTCATGTTCGTGTGGGGTAAAACGGTCCAGGCCCAGCATCAACAGCACGCCCAGGCCCATCCCCAGGACCACGGTGAACGCCGCCGCCGGGCCGTTGCCGGTAATCTCACGGGCCGCATCGAGACCGGGCAGAATCAGCGAAAACGAGCTCGCCGCGAGCATCATCCCCGCCGCAAAGCCAAGCATCACGTCCTGGCTGCGCGCGCTGACATCACGTAGTACCACCGCCAGCACTGCGCCCAACGCGGTAGCGCCAAAACCTGCCAATCCGCCGAGCAGCGCCAGGTGCAGGTTTTGCGAGTGATCACCGTTGACTGCATTCCACATGCTGGCCAGCAGCAGGATAACAATCGCGAGCAGACTCACACCCAGGCCGGCACTGAGCCAGGGGGCATTCAGGGCTTGTTGCCGCCAGGCGCTCAGCATCGAGGCTGGGGCGGCGCTTTGAGTGTTGGCAGGTGGCATGCGGACCTCATGACAATGAATGAAATCAGTCTAACCAGTGACCTGCGCCGCTGCCCAAGGATTCCCTTCTATCGGCGTGATAGACGCTATGCTCTGCCGCACACGGATTTTTTCAGGAGCGAAGGTATGGGCTCGACATTCAATGGCCTGGTAGGCCTGATCATATTGGCATTGGACATTTGGGCGATTGCGAATGTTCTGAAAAGTGGTGCCGAAGTGGGCATCAAGGTGCTGTGGACTTTGCTGATTCTGTTGCTGCCGGTCATTGGCCTGATCATCTGGGCGATTGCTGGCCCAAGAGGCAACATCCGCCTCTGAGCCCCCCGCTAGCAGGGGCAGTGCGGATTGGCGTGGAGGCGGAATAACCCTGCGAGGGGCAATCCCGCGCCGTCTGTCGGCGTTCGTGACAAAATTTTCACACTGGATTAACCAGAATCCGCGCCGCACAATGCTGCGTTAGTCCAACGCCACGATTGATGGCAGGGCTCTGTGGCGATGTCGCCTTCCCGCAAACCCGCAATCCTAGGATCTCCCCATTCATGGCTAACACGGATGCCTTGAAACAACGGGCCGTGCCGGTCCCGTTCGCGCCGACCCTCAAATCGCACTTGGCTTATACCTTGCTGTGCGGCCTGGTGATCATGCTGATGCTCAGCCTGGTGCGCCTGGGGCTGCTGGTCTACAACAGCGACATGATCGGCGACACCCCTTACTCCACCGTGGCCGAGGGCTTCCTCAACGGCTTGCGCTTCGACCTGCGGGTGGTGGTGTACATCAGCATTCCGCTGCTGCTGGCAGTGCTCAGCCCTTGGGCGATGGCCCGGCGCGGCTTCTTCCGCCTGTGGCTGACCCTGGCCGCCAGTACGGTGATGTTCCTCGGCCTGATGGAGATGGACTTCTACCGCGAGTTCCATCAGCGCTTGAACGGCCTGGTGTTCCAGTACATCAAGGAAGACCCCAAGACCGTCATGAGCATGCTCTGGTACGGCTTCCCGGTGGTCCGCTACATACTGGCCTGGCTGGTCGGTACCTGGTTGCTGAGCCTGCTGTTCAAGGGCATCGATCGCCTGACCCGTGGCAGCGGCGCAAACGCAAGCGTCAGCCCACGTGCGCCGGTTGCCTGGTATGGCCGCCTGGCGGTGTTCATGGTCATCCTGCTGGTGGCGGTGATCGCCGCGCGTGGCACCCTGCGCCAGGGCCCGCCAATGCGCTGGGGTGATGCCTTCACCACCGACTCCAACTTCGTCAACCAGTTGGGCCTGAACGGCACCTTGACCCTGATCGACGCTGCCCACAGCCGCTTTGGCGAAGACCGCAGCAATATCTGGAAGGCCACCCTCGATCCAGTGGTCGCTCAGGAGGCGGTACGCAACCTGCTGCTGACCCCTAACGATACCCTGGTCGATACCGATGAAGCGGCCGTACGCCGTGACTTCGTGCCACCTGCCGAGCGCACCCTGCCGGTCAAGAACGTGGTGGTGATCCTCATGGAGAGCTTCGCCGGTCACTCGGTGGGCGCCCTGGGTAGCCCGAACAACATCACTCCGTACTTCGACAAGCTGGCCAAGGAGGGTCTGCTGTTCGACCGCTTCTTCTCAAACGGCACCCATACCCACCAGGGCATGTTCGCCACCATGGCGTGCTTCCCGAACCTGCCAGGCTTCGAGTACCTGATGCAAACGCCAGAGGGCGGCCACAAGCTGTCCGGCCTGCCAGCGCTGCTCAGTGCCCGTGACTACGACGACGTCTATGTCTATAACGGCGACTTTGCCTGGGACAACCAGTCTGGTTTCTTCGGCAACCAGGGCATGACCACCTTCATCGGCCGCAATGACTTCGTCAACCCGGTGTTCTCCGACCCGACCTGGGGCGTGTCCGACCAGGACATGTTCGACCGCGGCGCCGAAGAGCTGGCCAAGAACTACGGCAAGAAACCGTTCTACGCGCTGCTGCAGACGCTTTCCAACCACACCCCGTACGCGCTGCCTAAAGACCTGCCGGTGGAGCCGGTGACCGGCCAGGGCCGTCTGGATGAGCACTTGACCGCCATGCGCTACTCCGACTGGGCCCTGGGCCAGTTCTTCGAGAAGGCGCGCAAGGAGCCGTACTTCAAGGAGACCCTGTTCGTCATCGTTGGCGACCACGGCTTTGGCAACAGCCAACAGGTTACCGAATTGGACCTGGGCCGCTTCAACGTGCCGCTGCTGCTGATTGCGCCGGGGATCCAGGAGAAATTCGGCGCCGTTGACCACACCGTGGGCACCCAGGTCGACATCGTGCCGACCATCATGGGCCGTCTCGGTGGCCAGACCCGTCACCAGTGCTGGGGCCGCGACCTGCTCAACCTGCCTGAAGGTGATCCGGGGGTGGGCATCATCAAGCCATCGGGCAGCGAGCAGATCGTCGGCCTAATCAAGGGTGATCACATCCTGATCGAGTCCAAGGACATGAGCCCGCGCCTGTACCGCTACCAACTGGGCCGCGAGTTCAAGGCCGAGCTGGTTGAAAGCGAGGATCAGCCGCACATGCTGAAAAACCTCGAGGCTTACATCCAGACTGCGACCAAGAGCCTGCTGGATAACACGGCAGGTGTAATCCACGGCACGCCGAAGTAATTCGGGTCGTGCTGTAAACGAGGCTCGCCGGGTGACCGGCGGGCCTTTTTCATGCTCGCTCGGCAGCCATGCTGAACAATGTCCTTATGCAGGGGTCAAGCTAGAACGGATGTCACTCATTGCTGTATCGAGGAGGGCTATTCAATGAAAGAGTGGGAAGTCATCTTTGCCGACCAGAAAGGCGAAACCACCACGCTGCTGCTGACTGCCGAGCAGCGTCCCAGTGACGAGGATGCGGCGCGGGCCATCCGCTCGCACCTGTTTCCAGTGATGGACGAACTGGACCTCAACGACTTCCAAGACCGCAGCCAATCCCCCACCGCACGCTGGCTCAAGGAGCAAAGCGGCGTGTCGATCACCGATATCCGCGAATTGCCGTAAAACGGCGCCGCTCTGGCGTAGTGCTCTGAGAGGCACTACGCTGGGTGAACACCTCGGTCTTTTCTGCGGGCCGGGGTGGGTTTCATTCGCGTCTTGCATCAGCTCGATCTGTCCGGCATCGCCAACCCGCCGGCAGGTGCGTAGTGCACGGAAAGTCTATCCATTGCTTTATTCAGGAGGACGATTCATGAGCAGCCAGAACGACGATATCAGCAGCAGTGTCCTGCGCCAGATGAAAGCTGGCGGTTTCGACTTCACCCAGATCCACCCCATCGAGTTCTACGCGGTATTTCCCAATGAAGACGGCGCGCGCCAGGCCGCCGGACAGTTTCGTGGCGAGTCACTCAATGCTCAGGTGCGTGAACGTGACGATGGTGGTTGGAATCTTGAATTGAGCAAGATCATGTATGCCACCTACCGGGGCATCGGTGCTTTCGAGGAGGCCTTCGAGGGGGTTGTCGTGCCCCTTGGCGGTGAGGTCGAAGGGTGGGGCGTCAAGCATGAACGACAGACTGCCTGAGGTTTGAGCAGGGGGCTGCTGTGCAGCCATCGCAGGCTTGGCCATTCAAGTCGATCACAAGAGTTATTGAATCATGCCTGCACTGAAGCGTTCTCCAAACGATGCTCACAGCCCAGTGTGATGGTGGCAACACGGGCCTCTTCGCGGGCAAGCCCGCTGCTACAGGTACCCCGTTGAGTTCGAAGCCAGCGTGGTACCTGTGGGAGCGGGCTTGCCCGCGAAAGGGCCAACGGGTGCTTCAAGGCTTGCGCTTGGCCATATGCCGCAGATACGCCAGCAACGCGTCCAGCTCGTGCTCATTCAGCACACTTTGCGCAAACCCGGGCATCTTCGCCTGCGGCCAATGTCGCAAGCTTTGCGGGTCGCGAATGTATTGACGCAAAAACCCGGGCTGGAAGTATTCCGTTGGATTATGCGGCAGGTTCAAATCCGGGCCGAACTGGGCGTCGCCTGCGCCATTGAGGCGGTGGCAGGCCAGGCAGTTTTGCTGGAACAGGGCAAAGCCTTGTCGCACCGGATCGCTACTGGGCAATTTGGCATCGGGTAGTAGGGCTGGAAAACGTTGCTCGACCGACTCCAACTTGCGGATCGTGGCAATCTGGAACGGCCACTGTTCCGGGCGAATGCCGCTGGCCTGTGGCTCGGTCCATACCAGATAGAACGGCCCCGCACTTGGCTTACCCGGCGTCAGCGCCGGCCAGGGCTGGGCGGGGTCTTCAATGGCGAGCCAGGCGCGGGCCGGCCCCTGTTGCAATAAGGGCGCGGCTGGCATTTCGGCGGCAAAGCCATCCAAGGCTACGGCCTGCAGGTGGTCGGCTGGCTGGATGCCTTCAAGCAACACCGCGAGGGGCACAGCGCGATAATGCATGGCGCGTTTATAGGCCACGTCCTGGGCGATATCGAGGGTGCGCGCTTGGGGATGGCTGAGCAGCTCGGCGCTGTCCCATCGGTGCGTGCCATCACCCAGCTCCAGGTTCAATTGCGCTGCCGCCAAGGGCAGGCTGAACATCAAGACGAGCAGGGCAAGGCATCGGCGCATAGGTAGTCTCCAACCATCAAGGTCGGCAGGTTACCTGTGCTCGGCCAGAAAACTCCACAGATGCTGTCAGCCAAATAGCCGAGTGAGGTTCGGCAGGATCAGCAGCAGTGTAGTGGCGAACAATATGAGTCCGGCTTGGCGTACTTTGGATTGTCTGAACATGGCGGACCGCCTTCTTGTTGTTATTCCTGAATAGCCTTTGGCTTCCCTGTCTTCGCGTCGGGTCGATCGCAGTGGCGTAGTTGCACGCCTACTCCTGCATGCCTCTTGTTTTGTGGATATAAACCAACAGTAGGGCGAACGTTATCCATGTTTCAGAACCCTTTGTTCTAAATCAATGATGATCAAGTTCCTTTGGTTTTAAGGCCACTGGCTAGCACGCTGGCATGGCGGGGCTAGACCGCTGCGCGAGGGTGGTTACCAAGGGTTACAGGGCTTACCGTTCGTCAGTGCAACCCCTTGCTTGTACGTCCCTTTCGCGTCAGTCTCTAGCACAATTTCCACACATGTCGTTCAGGACTATCGCTATGTCGTTACGCATCTGCATCCTTGAAACCGATGTTCTGCGACCGGAGTTGACGGCGCAGTATCAGGGCTACGGAAGGATGTTCGAGCAGTTGTTCTCGCGTCAGCCGGTTGCGGCCGAATTTCAGGTGTACAACGTGATGAATGGCGACTATCCCCCTGACGGCGAAAAGTTCGATGCCTATCTGGTTACGGGGAGCAAGGCTGACTCGTTTGGCACGGATCCGTGGATCCAGACGCTGAAGGCGTACTTGCTCAAACTGTATGAGCGTGGCGAGAAGTTGCTCGGCGTGTGTTTCGGTCATCAAGTGCTGGCGCTGGTGCTAGGTGGCAAAGCCGAGCGCGCCGATCGCGGCTGGGGCGTTGGCATTCATCGCTATAGCCTGGCGGCGCATGCGCCGTGGATGGATCCTGAGGTTTCTGAGCTGACCTTGCTGATTAGCCACCAGGATCAGGTCACTGAACTGCCAGAAGGCGCTACGGTGATTGCGTCCAGTGATTTCTGCCCGAACGCGGCGTATCACATTCGCGACCAGGTGCTGTGCTTCCAGGGGCACCCGGAGTTCGTCCATGACTACTCGCGGGCGTTGCTCGATGCGCGTCAGGAATATTTGGGCGATGAGGTGTACCAGCGGGCGATTGCCAGCCTGGCGACTGAGCACCAGGGAGATCTGGTTGGAAAGTGGATGCTCAAGTTCATTGGGCATTCGACGAAAGGCAACGAGAGCGCTGCCTGATTAGAGATTGTTAGTGCTTTTGCCGACGCTATCGCGGGGCAAGCCCGCTCCCACGCCGGTATGTGGATCTGGCGTGGGAGCGGGCTTGCCCAGCTATAACCACTCTGAGCGCCCCCCACGCCAGGGCGACTTGCCAGCGTGGGAGCGGGCTTGTCTCGCGATAGCGTTGAACAGGCAATAACCCCTCTGAGCGCCCCCACGCCAGGGCGACTTACCAGCGTGGGAGCGGGCTTGTCTCGCGATAGCGTTGAACAGGCAATAACCCCTCTGAGCGCCCCCACGCCATGGCGACTTACCCGCGTGGGAGCGGGCTTGCCCCGCGATAGCGTTGCTACAAGCTACAACCACCCCGAGCGCTTGAAGCTGGCATACAACCCGGCGCAGCCCAAGCCAATCACCCCCAGCACCGCAAAATACCCATAGTGCCACTCCAGCTCCGGCATATTCTGAAAGTTCATCCCATAGATCCCGGCAATCGCCGTGGGAAACGCCAAGATCGCCGCCCAGGCGGCAAACTTGCGCTGGGTTATGCTTTGCCGTGACGACTCCAACAGCATGCCAATCTCGATGGTCTGGCTGGCGATATCGCGAATGCTCACCAGATCTTCCATTTGCCGAGTGACGTGGATCTGCACGTCCCTGAAGTACGGGCGCATGTTCTTGTCGATGAATGGGAAGCTCAAGCGCTGCAGCTCTTCACTGATCTCCACCATCGGCGCGACGTAGCGACGCAGCCTTAAAATGTCGCGACGCAGGCTGTGCAGGCGCTGGATGTCTTCTTCCTTGAGCGAATTGCTCAGCACACTTTGCTCCAGCTCCTCGATCTCACCGTGGATTGCCTCGCTGACCGGCTGGTAGTTCTCGGTGACGAAATCGAGTAACGCATACAGCACGAAGTCTTCGCCGTGCTCGAGCAGCAGCGGCCGTGCCTCGCAGCGCTGACGCACCAGGGCATAGGATTTGGAGTGGCCATTGCGGCAGGTGATGATGTAGCCGTTGCCGGCAAAGATGTGGGTCTCGATGAACTCCAGCTTGCCTTCGTGGCGAACCGGCGAATAAGTGACGATGAACAGCGCGTCACCGAAGGTCTCCAACTTGGGCCGGCTGTGCTTTTCCAGCGCGTCTTCGATGGCCAACTCGTGCAGGTTGAACTGGCACTGCAGGTTGGCCAGCTCTTCGGCGTTGGGCTCTTCCAGGCCGATCCAGACGAAGTGGCCGGGCTTTTTCGCCCACTCGCTGCCTTCGTCGATGCTGATATTGGTGACCTTTCTCCCGGCGCTGTACACCGCCGCTGCGACGACTCGACCCATGGTTGCCCGCTTATTCGGTTGAACACGTGACACAGCTTGGGCTGTGTCTGGCCAGAGAGCAACCGATCAGGCGTGCGGTAGCTCGGTTTCCATGCGGTCCAGGCATTGCTGCATCTGCGTGCGGCACTGCTCGATCAGCGCCGGCACATCCTGCTTGCTCAAGCCTGCAGTGTCGATCGGAGGCAGCGAGCGGATGATCACTGTGCGCTGGCGCCAGCTGTTGAGGCCCAGGCGCTTGGCATAGCGGCTGACGCACACCGGCACGATCGGCACGCCAGCGTCGATGGCCATGTGGAAGGCACCTTTCTTGAACGGGGCCAACTGCTCGGCAGGGTTGCGGGTGCCTTCAGGGAAAATCCAGATCGAGGTGTCGTCACGCAAGATGCCGGTGGTTAGCTGCATCGCCTTGCGCGCCTGGTAGGCATTGTTGCGGTCGACCAGTACATTGCCGCCCAGCCAGAACAGCTGGCCGAACAGCGGGATCCAGCCCAGGCTCTTCTTACCAATGGCCACGGTGCGTTGAGGCACTACCTGGCCGATGATGAACAGGTCGAAGTTCGATTGATGGTTGGCGACGATCACGCAGCCTGGCGGCTGGTCATGCAGCGGGCCGACCTCGGCCTTGACCTTGATGCGCATCAGCCAGGCGGCTGGCACGCTGTACAGGCGGGCATAGAGGCGGCTGTTGTCGGGGTTGAATGGACGGCACAGGCCAATCACCAGGCCGACTATGCCGACCAGCAGAAAGTGCAGCCCCAGCAGGAGCATGCGAAGCAGATAAAGCATGGTATGACTCACACCAGACAGTCGCGGGCAGTGTACGACTGTGCACTGGTGGGGGCAAACCTTCTGCTGTCAGTGTTGGCTTCATCGTAGGGCAAGCCCGCACCTACACGGTGTGTGGGTGGGCGCGCCCCGCGATGAGGCCGGGAGGATCAGCCCATATGTTCCTGATCACGAATAATCGCGTCATCCAGCAGCTCCAGCAGCGCTTTGCGCACTTTGAGCTTGGTGTTCTTGTGCGCCAGCATGTTGAGCTTCTTCAAGTCGCGCGCCACGTGCAGTGCTGTCTCGTGCAACTGCTCGGCCGGCACCACCTTGTCGAGGAAGCCGGCATCCAGCGCGTCCTTAGGGTCGAACATCTCGGCATTGATCACCGAGCGGTGGAACGCCGAGCGGCGCAGGCGATCGCGGGCCAGCTCGATACCGGCGTAGTGCATGGTCATACCGATCTGCACTTCGTTCAGGCCGATCTTGTACGGCCCTTCGACACCGATCCGATAGTCGCCTGACAGCAGCAGGAAGGCGCCTTTGGCGACTGCATGGCCTGGGCAGGCAACGATTACCGGGAAGGGGTGCGAGAGCAGGCGACGGGCCAGGGTGGAGCCCGCGGTGACTAGGCCAACGGCTTGTTGGGGGCCAGAGGTCATGACTTTCAGGTCGTAGCCGCCGGAAAGGATGCCTGGCTGGCCGGTGATGATCACCACTGCACGGTCGGCTACTGCCTGGTCCAGGGCGGCGTTGAAGGCGGTGATGACATCCGGCGAAATGGCGTTGACCTTGCCGTTGTTCAGGGTCAGGGTGGCGATGCCGTCTTCGGCATGGTAGGTAATCAGCTCGCTCATGGCAGAGTCCTTTGGATGGCGTGGCAATGACGTTACCCAGCACGGGGGAGCAGGTAAAGAAGCAAGGCTGACTGATCAGTCAGACATTGGCCGCTATGCCTTGCCGCTTGGGTGCGCAGTCCAGGCCACAGGTAAAAGTGCTGGGTACAATGGCAGCATTGCCCTGGCCGGCCGATTTTTCGCTCGATATGCTTAAGCGCATGAAAATTCTGAAAAAAACGCTTGCCAAGATTACAGCCTTCAACTAAATTAGCGCGCCTCGACAGGCTGAATAGCTTGAAGAGAAACGGTGAAGTGTCCGAGTGGTCGAAGGAGCACGCCTGGAAAGTGTGTATACGAGAAATCGTATCAAGGGTTCAAATCCCTTCTTCACCGCCACATTCTACGAGAAGCCCCCGAACTGAAAGGTTCGGGGGCTTTTTGTTTTGCGGTGCGTTTTAGAGGGTATTCAGGGCTGGTTAAATGCAGCGCAGCTGCTGGCGCTATCGCGAGGCAAGCCCGCTCCCACGCAGGTTTGGGGTTGATCTCCCACGCAGGTTCGAGGTCGATCTAGCGTGGGAGCGGGCTTGCCCCGCGATGAGGCCAGCACTGGCACCACTCAACCCATCAAAAACTCACTGTCGCTGACAAGCGTGCGGTACGCGGCGCGCCCTGGAACAGGTAGTTGTCGCCCAGGTAATCCCCCACATCCCGCCAGTAACGCTTGTCAAAGACGTTATCCACGGTCAGGCGCAGCACCGTGTCGTACCCGCCAACCATGGTGCGGTAGCGGCTACCGACATCGAACACGGTATAGCCACCCACCTCGACGTTGCCCGCCTGACTTGCGTACTTGCTGGCGCTGTAGCGCGCTCCGCCGAGCAGCGCGAGACCCGCGACCGGCAGGCTGTATTCGGCCTGCAAGGCGGCGCGCAGCGTGGGCACGTTGATCGCCTGATGGCCCTCGTAGGCATCGGTGCCGCTGTTCTGCACCCGGGCGCGGATTGCTGCCGCGCTGGCCTGGATCTGCAAGCGCGAAGTGACCCAGCCGCTGGCGCCGAGCTCAACGCCGGTGTTCTTTTGTTGGCCCTGTTGCACGTAGGTGAAACCAGTGGCGTCGGGGCGGGCGTACTGGTAGGCCTGGCGGATCTGGAACAGCGCGGCACTCAAGCTCATGCCCTGCCAGTCGCGCTTGATGCCCACTTCCAGTTGCCGTGACAGGGTGGGGGCGAGGATCTCGGCGGCATTGCTGGCGAACCAAGGCGCGGTGCCCCCCGCGGATAGCCCTTTGGAATAGCTGGCATACAGCGTGGTGTCTGGCTGCGGCTTGTAGATCAACGCCGCGTTGGGCAGCAATTGATACTGCTGGGTATGCCGGCCGGCCAGGCCAGTTTCATCCCAGGTCTTCTCATCCAGGCGGACTTCACGCGCGCCGAGCACGGTTTGCCAGTGTTCGTTGAAGGTGATGCGGTCGCTGAAAAATACCCCGTACTGGCGGCTGTCCAGGCGGCGTTCACTGGAGCCGATGGGGCGTTCAGAAGGGGCCACGGCAGGTGCGCCGGTGGCGATGTTACCGCTGCCGACAAATTCGTTGTAGTAGGGGCGCTGGTCGAGGGTGCGACGCTGGGCACTGGTGCCAACGGTTAGCTCATGGCCCAGGCCCAATGCATCGAAACGACCGTTGAGCACGGCTTGTACTTCGTCAGTGCGGCGGGTGTCGTCGGGGCTGCGGAAGTCATAGATGTCGTAATCGCCTTGCGGACTGAAGTAGTTCGGCACAGCTGCGCTTGCACAGCTTGTCGAGCCGTAGCAGCCCCAGGCGAACGAGCTGTAGTCATCGATCACCACCTTGCTGCGCGAAGCGCTCAAGGTGCCGGTCCAGTCGTCATTGAAACGGTACTCGAAGCGCCCGCCGAGGTTCAGCGAGTCGTTCTGTACTGGCTTGGCCCAGTGCTGATAAGCCAGCCGGTCATCCGGGTCAATGCCGTGCGGCAGCTCGCTGCCACCCAGCAATTGATAGCCCGGTACTGATCGCTGTTCGCGGTGCTGATATTCAGCGTCCAGTTGCAGGGTGGCATTGGCGCTGATCTGCCAGTCGAACGCTAGCGAGGCGAAGTCGCGCTTGCCATCGGCATGATCGACGTAGGAGCGGATGTCCTCATGGGCCAGGTTGGCGCGCAGGCCAAATTGCCGCTCACTGCCAAACCAGCCGCCCAGGTCGGTGGCCAGGTAGCGCTCGCCTTGCTCGTTGGTCGAGACCGTGACGCTGCGTACGTCTTCTGCGCGCTTGGTCACGTAGTTGACCAGCCCGCCGGGTTCGGCCACGCCGCTCTGCAACCCCGACAGCCCCTTGAGCAGCTCGACCTGCTGCTTGTTCTCCAGCGCCACGTTCTGCTCGCCCACCACGGTCTGGCCGTTGATCTTGTAGCTGCTGGCGGCGTTGAGCTCAAAGCCGCGCACGTTGAAGTTCTCGTAGTAGCCGATCGGCGCATAGCTTTCGCCAACCGAGGCATCGCTTTGCAGCACCTCGCTGAGCTTGCGCACCTGGCGGTCTTGCAGCAACTGTTGGCTGAACACGCTGATCGACGCCGGGGTGTCGAGCAGTGGCGCTGGCTGAAAGCCGCCCACCAGGGCCTCGCGCGGTTGGTAGCCGCCGTCGCCATACAGCTCCGAGATACGCACCGGGGCCAGGGTCACGCTGTCGTCGGCAAGGCCATGGCCGCTGTGCAGGGCAAGGCCCAGGCTGAGCAGGCTCAGGGGCAGACGAGGGCGAAGCGAGGTCATGCGGGCTCCTTGATGGGCATACGCGCCGTTGTCGGTCGGCTGTTATTGGGGGAGGGCTGGGCAGATAAAAAGGGCGCCATGTTAGCAGGCACAGATGCGCTGAGCGCCCCTATTTCAGGAGCGCTCAGGCAAATAGACGATCAGGGTCTGGTGTGATTCAGGCGGCCGGGCGGCGTTGGTGCTGACGCCAATTGTCGTCGATTTTCGACCAGGTCTTGCCATCAGTGATGGCCATCAGCTTGCGACCATCCTTGAAGGTGGCGAGGAAGGTCGCTTCTTCTTCCTTGCCACCCAGCCAGAGGCCGGCGATCAGCCCGACTGGGCCGGCCACCAGCGCGCCGGCAACGCCCCAGCCAAGGGCGGTGCCCAGGCTGCGGTTGGTTTCCAGGCTGGCCAGCTTGAGTTCCTTTATCCGCGCCAGCGAGATCCGCTCGCCAGGCGAAGGGCTGCGTGGGGTCTTGAGTGTGAGCGATCCATTGCGATACTCGCCTTCACCTAGCAAGAAATCGCCGGATTGCACCGTGAGTCTTGTCATTGGGTCGTCCTGTCAGTGGGAGGGCTGTTGACCACCGCCTATGCAGCTCTTTGCCTGTGAGCAAGTCAACGGCGAGGCGACGGAGGGTCGTGCGGTCGCTTGTCGCGTCAGCCGCTGGCCTGTTCAAACCGCTTGAATCAGCACCTTGCGCTTGCGCTCTGCCAGCCCCCAAACCACCAGGGCCAAGCTGCCGATCAGCAGCCCGGCGACGACGATCCCCAGCCATCCCTGACGTTCGAACAGTTGCGTGCCCAGCAGCGAACCTAATGCGCCACCGATGAAGTAGCAGGTGATATAGCCGGCATTGAGCCGCGTGCGTGCCTCTGGCCGCAAACCGATCACCGCATTCTGATTACTCACGTGCACCAGCTGCACGGCCAGGTCCAGCACCAGCACGCCGACCAACAGCGCCAGCAGCGAATGCTCGGCAAAGCCCAGTGGTATCCACGACAGCAGCAAGGCGATCAGCCCGACCGTGGTGCCCAGCGAGCCCTTGCCGCGATCAGCCAGGCGCCCAGCCCAGTTGGCCGACAGCGCGCCCGCAGCGCCGGCCAAACCGAACAGACCGATCACCGCGTCGGAGTAGTGATACGGCTCGCGCGCCAGCAGAAACGCCAGTGGCGTCCAGAACAGCCCGAACAGGCTGAACGCCAACAGCCCCAGCAGTGAGCGCAAGCGCAGCACCGGCTCTTCGATGAACAGACGAAATACCGAGCCGATCAACGCCGGGTATTTCAGCCCGGCATGGCTGTTGTGTTGTGGCAGGCTGCGGTACAGGGCGATGGCGCTGACGGCCATCAGTACTGCCGCCAGCACATAGATACTGCGCCAGCCACCCAGCTCGGCCATGAAGCCTGCGGCGGTACGCGCCAGCAGGATGCCCAGCAACAGCCCACTCATCAGCGTGCCCACCGCGCGCCCACGATGCTCTGGGGCGGTCAGGCTGGCGGCCATGGGCACCAGGATCTGCGCCACGACCGAGAACAACCCGGTCAAGGCGGTGCCGAACAGCAGCCACGGCAGGCTGGGGGCACAGGCGCTGATGATCAGGCCAAGGGTAGAAATGCCGATCATGATCACGATCAAACGGCGTTGTTCGAACAGATCGCCCAGCGGCGCCAGCAGCAACAGGCCGGCGCCATAGCTGAGCTGCGCGGCGATGACGATGGTGCCGGCACTGGCGGTGCTCAGGCCGAACTGCTCGGCGATGCTGTGTAGCAGTGGCTGGGCGTAGTAGTTGCTGGCCACGGCCAGGCCGGTGGCAGTCGCCATCAGCAGGATTAGGGCACGACTGAGGGTCGGGGCGTTCATGGTGGTTCTCATTGCGGGCAGTAGGAAAGTGCGCTCAGTATCGGTAAGTATCTGGCATGACACCAATGTATAGTTTTCACATTATCTATCTCGATTACAGATCAATCCATGAATCTCAAGCAGCTCGAATATGCCTTGGCCGTAGCCGATACCGGCAGTTTCACCCGCGCCGCCGAGCGCTGCCATGTGGTGCAGTCGGCGCTTAGTCATCAGGTGGCACGGCTGGAGGCGCAGTTGGGCGTCAGTCTGTTCGAGCGTACCTCGCGGCGGGTGCGCCTGACCCCGGCTGGCGAAGCCTTCGTGCTCAGCGCGCGGCCAGCGCTGGAGGCTGCCCAGCGCATTGCCGATGACGTGGCGGCTGCCTGTGGGCAGGTGCGCGGGCGGCTGTCGATCGGTGAGATCAGTTCGTTGACGGCGCTCGATCTGGTCGATCTGCTGGCGCTGTTTCATGCGCGTTATCCGGCGGTGGACGTGCGCTGGCTGACCGCCAAGAGTGAGTTGCTGGTGGCCGATGTCTGTGAGCGGCGCCTGGATGTAGGTTTTATCGGCTTGTGGCAGGGCGAAGTGTTGCAGGGCGTGCACCACCGTTTGTTGGGCCGGGAAGAACTGGTCGCAGTGCTGCCGCCTGGGCATACCTTGGCAGGACGTGGGCGGCTGGCCTTGGCCGATATTGCCGATCAGGTATTGGTCGACTTTCCCGAAGGCACTGGTGCCCGGCGCCAGACCGATGAGGCCTTCCAGGCGGCAGGATTGGTGCATCGGGTTCAGTTCGAGATCGGCCATATTCGCCTGGTGGAAAAGTTTGTCCAGCGTGGCCTGGCGATCGGGCTGGTGCCGGAACGGATTGCCAATGAGTTTGCTGGGGTCGGTGTGGCTCGCTTGGATGATGCCCCTGTGCGGCATTTGTATGCGGTGTGGTCGAGCAGTCCGACCGCAGCAGCGCGCGCATTCCTTGAGGTGTTGGAACAACGCCTGGCCTAGTACCCACTCTCACCCCCTTTCTTTGTAGGCGCGGCGCACCGCCGCGGCTACAAAGAGAGGGGCATCCCTCAGGCAGAGAAACCACCATCAGCCGTCAAGCTCGCGCCAGTGATGTATCCAGCCTCAGGCCCAGCGAGATAGGCGACGAAGCTGGCGATCTCTTCGACATGGCCATAGCGCCCAATCGCCATTAGCGGAATCAAGCTCTCGGCAAAATCCCCCGCGGCCGGGTTCATGTCGGTGTCGACGGGCCCAGGCTGTACGTTGTTGACGGTAATCCCCTGCGGCCCAAGGTCACGCGCCAGGCCCTTGGTCAGGCCAACCAGCGCCGACTTGCTCATCGCATACGGCGCGCCACCGGCAAACGGCATGCGCTCGGCATTGGTGCTGCCGATATTGATGATCCGGCCACCTTGGCCCATGTGCCGGGCAGCGGCTTGGCTGGCAACGAACACACTGCGCACGTTGACGGCGAGGATCCGGTCGAAGTCGGCCAGGTCGAACTCGGCCACTGGCGCCACCGCCAGCACACCTGCGTTGTTGACCAGGATGTCGAGCCTACCGAATGCCTTAACGGTCGCCTCCACAGCCTGCTGCACAGCGCTGGCATCGGCACTGTCGGCGCGCAAGGCCAAGGCTTTGCCGCCAGCATCGTTGATTTCTGCTGCCAGGGCTTCGGCGGGGCCTGCCGAGCTGACATAGGTAAAGGCCACCTGCGCCCCTTCCTTGGCCAGGCGGCGCACGATCGCCGCACCGATGCCGCGCGAACCGCCCTGGACCAGGGCTACCTTGGTGTCGAGAGTAAGTGACTGGGACATGCTGATCTCCTGCAAGTGAAAGGCTGGATGCCTTGGGATGGGAGAAGTATCGGCTGTGGATTACCTGCTGATAAGATGGCAATCGCGATCAGCAGAGTAAACCTGAGGTTGGTAATCATGGCCATGGAGTCGTTCAGCACGCTGGAGTGCTTTATTCGCAGCGCCGAGGTCGGCAGCTTCGCCGAGGCTGCCCGACGCCTGAGTCTGACCCCGGCAGCGGTGGGCAAGAACGTCGCCCAGCTGGAGGCGCGGCTGGGTGTGCGACTGTTCCAGCGTAGTACGCGCAAGCTGACCCTGACCGAAGCGGGGCAGCGATTCCTCGCCGAGGTGAGCGACAGCTTTCGCACCATTCAATACGCCATGGCCAACCTGGCCAGCGCCGAAGGCCAGCCGGCCGGGCTGTTGCGGGTGAGCATGGGAACGGTTTTCGGGCGTTTGTACGTGCTGCCGCTACTGGCTGAATTTCTTCAGCGCTACCCGGCGATCACTCCCGACTGGCACTTCGACAACCGGCAGGTCGACCTGATTGGCCAAGGCTTCGATGCGGCGATCGGCGGCGGTTTCGATCTGCCGCCGGGGGTGGTAGCGCGCAGGCTGACCCCGGCACACCGAGTGCTGGTCGCCTCGCCGGCTTATCGCCAGCAGCATGGGCCTATCGAGCAGCCAGAAGACTTGCCCCGCCACGCTGGGATTTTGATCCGCTCGCCGCAAACCGGCCGCGTGCGCTCCTGGCCGCTGACCAGTCGCTGGCAGGAGCAACGGCCCTTGCAGCTGCGTCAGGCCATGACCATGAGTGACTCCGACGCCGCCTGCGCGGTGGCTGAACAGGGTTTGGGCATCGCCCTGGTCAGCCTGCCGTTTGCCGTGCCTTACCTGACCTCAGGCAGGCTGCAGCGCGTGTTGCCGGACTGGTATGTGGATGATGGCAACATCAGTCTCTATTACGCCGAGCACAAGCTGTTGCCGGGCAAGACCCGGGCGTTCATCGATTTCGTGGTGGAGCGGTTTGCGGCGCAGGGGCTGGTAAAGCGCTTTGATGCGCTGGAGGCGCTATAGAAGGCACCAGTGCCGATCTTGTGGCAGCGGGCTTGCCCCGCGATGAGGCCAGGTCAGACGACATCGATCACAATCGACACCTGCGCCACCCCAGCCACCTGCAAACTCACCTCATCATCAACCCGCTTGCCGATCAACAACTGCCCCAGCGGAGAACGTGGCGTAATCACGGTGACCATCTGCTCGCCCTCGCCAATCTTCAGCCCAGCCCCTTGCGGCCCGAGAAACAGCATCCTCTGGTGACCCTGCTCATCTTCCAAAGTCACCAGGTTACTGATCTGAATGCCCCGCGCCGGATCATAGTCACGCATGATCAACTGCTGATACGTCAGCAACGCCTGGCGAATCTCGGCGGTGCGCCGCGCTTGCCCGGTGGCCAGGTACGAAGCCTCAAGGCCCAAGGTGTCGTACTTGTTCTCGGCGATGTTCTCTTCGGCCGTGGCTGTTTCATAGGCGGTCTGGGCGGCGCGGCGCAGCACTTCGACGTCGTCTTCCAGGGTTTGCACGATGCGCGCGAGCAGGGTGGTCTTGTTCATGGTCAGTAGCAGAACTCCAGCACGTTGGCCTGGCTCTTGTCGGTTGGGGCGGTGCGGTTTTGTTGCAGCCAGAACTGACACTTGGGATTGTTCAGGTTGCGCGGGTTGCCTTGGGCGGCATCAGCGGCCTGTTGCGCCTCTTGCTGGTGGAGGATGTCCTTGTACCGCTCGAACATTTGCGCCTGGGCATCGGCGGGCGGTGCCGGTGGCGGGGCAGGTGCGACGATTGCTGGCGCCACTGCGTGGGCGACTGGCGTCACCTGTTCAGGCCACCAGCGCAGTGCCAGCCACAGGCTCAGGCCAATGGCGACGGCGCCCAGCCACAGGCCCAAGGCCACGCAGAGGATCAATTGCACGGGCTTGAGGGTAATCTTCAGTTCGCGGCGGCGGTACATGGCGGCCTCCTGGCAGGGCGGGTCATGCCGGCATTGTCGCATGGGGGGCGAGAAATATTCAGCGCCAGTGCTTTTGTCAGCCAGCATTTATCCGCACAATCGGCGGTTTTTCCGCGCGGCGAGGGAAGTGGGCATGAAAACCACGTGGGACATTTTCTGCACGGTCGTCGACAACTACGGCGATATTGGCGTGACCTGGCGCCTGGCCCGCCAGTTGGTGGCCGAGCATGACCTGGCGGTGCGCCTGTGGGTCGATGACCTGAACGCCTTCGTCCGCCTGTGCCCAGAGGCCGACGCCAGCGCCGAGCAGCAATGCCAGCAGGGCGTTGACGTGCGCCATTGGCCGGCTGACTGGCAGGGCGCTGCCCCGGCGCAGGTGGTGGTTGGGGCCTTCGCCTGCGTATTGCCGGCGGCCTATGTCGAGGCGATGCGCGCGCAAGCCACGCCGCCGCTATGGCTTAACCTTGACTATCTGAGCGCTGAAGATTGGGTGGAGGGCTGCCATGGCCTGCCGTCGCCTCAGGCCAACGGCCTGCGCAAGATGTTCTTCTTCCCAGGGTTTACCGCAAACACCGGGGGGCTGCTGCGCGAAGCCTCGCTGCTGGCGCGCCGCGATGCTTTCCAGCAAACGCCTGGCGAGCGGGCGAGGTTTCTTCAGGGGCTTGGCGTGCAGGTTGAAGCGTCGGCGCGGTTGATCTCCCTGTTCGCCTACGAAAACCCGCAGTTGGCCAATTGGCTCGATGTGCTGGCGGCAGATCTGCAGCCCAGCCATTTGCTGGTGCCGCAAGGGCGGGTGCTGGCTGATCTCGCTTGCTGGTTGGGCGAGGCGCACTTGCCAGTTGGGGCAATCCACCAGCGTGGCGCCCTGACGGTGCAGGTGCTGCCTTTCGTCAGCCAGGACGACTACGACAAGTTGCTCTGGGCCTGCGACTTCAACGCCGTGCGCGGCGAGGATTCATTCGTCCGCGCGCAGTGGGCGGGGGCGCCGATGCTCTGGCACATCTATGTGCAGGAAGAAAACGCCCACTGGGAAAAACTCGAAGCGTTTCTTGGCCATTATCGTCGCGGCTTGTCGGACGCTGCCGCAGGGGCTCTGAGCGATTTGTGGCGCGCCTGGAACATGGATCAAGACATGGCCCAGGCCTGGCAAGCGCTGCAACCGCACTGGCCGCAGTTGCGCCAGCATGCCCGTGACTGGGCCGCAGAACAGGCCACTCGGCCGGACCTTGCCACGGCGCTAGTACACTTTTACCGAAATTCGCTATGATACGCGGCCTCGATTTTTATAAATCCATCCAGATTCGGATACTTCGCAATGAAAACTGGTAAAGAAATCAAACCTGGTACCGTTCTGCGCATCGATAACGATCCGTGGTTGGTTCAGAAAGCTGAATTCACCAAATCGGGCCGTAACAGCGCGATCATGAAGACCAAGCTGAAGAACCTGCTGACCGGCTACAAGACTGAAACCGTCTACGGTGCCGACGACAAGCTGGACGACGTGATCCTGGATCGCAAAGAAGCCACCCTGTCGTTCATCAGCGGTGACCAGTACACCTTCATGGACACCACCGACTACACCATGTACGAACTGAACGCCGAAGACATCGAGGCCGTTCTGCCGTACATCGAAGAAGGCATGACCGACGTTTGCGAAGCCGTATTCTTCGAAGACCGTCTGGTATCGGTAGAGCTGCCAACTACCATCAGCCGTAAGGTCGTCTACACCGAGAACTCCGCTCGTGGCGACACTTCGGGCAAAGTCATGAAGCCTGCAAAGCTCTCCAACGGCACTGAAGTGCAGGTTGCTGACTTCATCGAAATCGATGAAATGATCGATATCGACACCCGCGACGGTAGCTTCAAGGGCCGCTCCAAGAAGTAATCACTTCTTGCGACCCGCAAAAAAACCCGGCCTTGGCCGGGTTTTTTTGTGCCTGAAACAGTGTGAGGGCTGCTATTTCACACGGTCACATGCAGCCGCACATCAACATTGCCACGGGTGGCGTTGGAATACGGGCAAACCTTGTGCGCCTTCTCTACCAGGCCTTCAGCTTCAGCCTGTTGCAGGCCAGGCAGGTTGATCTGCAGATCGATATCCAAGCCAAAGCCACCTGGGATCTGACCAATGCCAACCTTGGCAGTGATCGAGGCATCGGCCGGCAGTTGTTTCTTCTCTTGCCCGGCCACGAACTTCAGTGCGCCGATGAAGCAGGCCGAATAGCCAGCGGCGAACATTTGCTCGGGGTTGGTGCCTTCACCGCCTGCGCCACCCAGCTCTTTGGGGGTGCTCAGCTTGACTTCCAGCTTACCGTCGCTGGAGCGGGAGGTGCCGTCGCGACCACCGGTGGAGGTTGCCTGGGCGATGTACAGGGGAGTGACCTTTTGCATCTTGAGCCTCGCTTGTGTGCTGTGCGCCGTGGCGCAGGGTGAGTACGGGATTTAAGTTAGCGCGCAATTATTTAGTGCGCAAGATAAATCTTTCACCGTTCATCCGAACGGCCATTTCACAGCATAGTCCTCAGAGGCTCTTTTGCAGGCTGGCGCGCAGCTCCAGCAAGTCGGCTTGCAGCTGTTGCAGGCGCTCCAGGTCTAGCCCGCTGGCTTGCACGATGCACTGCGGTACGCGCTGGGCCTCGTCCTGCAAGGTGCTGCCTTTATCGGTGAGTTGCACCAGCACCACCCGTTCATCCTCGCGGCTGCGGGTGCGCTTGAGCAGACCCTCGCTCTCCAGCCGCTTGAGCAGCGGGGTCAGTGAGCCGGGGTCGGTGAGCAGGCGCTGGCTGATTTCACCCACGGTCAGGCCGTCCTGCTCCCACAACACGAGCATCGCCAAATACTGCGGGTAGGTCAGGCCCAGGGCCTGCAGCAAGGGCTTGTAGACCTTGGTCATCAGCAACGAGGTGGAGTGCAGGGCGAAGCAGACCTGGTTGTCCAGCAGCAGCTCGGTGCAAGGGGCTTTATTGTCGGCGTTCATGCAGGTCCTTGAATTAATTCTGGTGAAAATTTAGCACGCTGATGGTTAGCGCGCTCATGACCAGCGTAATCCACTGCGCAACGCCTGATCCCAAGGTGGAACCGGGCTGAAGCGGCTCT
The DNA here is from genome assembly GCF_044900155.1 of Pseudomonas sp. NPDC088890. Taxonomy (NCBI): domain Bacteria; kingdom Pseudomonadati; phylum Pseudomonadota; class Gammaproteobacteria; order Pseudomonadales; family Pseudomonadaceae; genus Pseudomonas; species Pseudomonas sp. NPDC088890. The sequence continues at coordinate 245,807 of NZ_JBJDNG010000001.1, forward strand.
TGAGAAATTCGAGCAGCAATCGACTGCGAGAGTTCGTTTCATGTTCCAGGCGTAGTGCATAGACGCCACTGGTTTCCGGCTGCGGCAAGCCGTTTTGGCAGAACAGCGGCAGCAATTCTCCGCGCAGCAGGTAGTCGCTGATCAGCCAGGTGGGCAGGTGCGCGATGCCTAAGCCGGCGAGCGCGCCGAACAGCAGGGTTTCGGCGTTGTTGGCCGACATGCGCATGCGTGCCGGGCGATACAGGCGGGTCTGGCCGTCCACGGCGAAGCGCCAGGCGAACGGCGGCGCCAGGCCGTCCCAGTCCAAGCCATCGTGTTCTGGCAGTTCGCTGGGGCAGGCCGGTACGCCGCGGCTGGCCAGATACCCCGGGCTGGCGCAGGCAATGCGCACCATGTAGGCCAACGGCGTGGCGACCAGGCGCGTATCGGCCAGCGGGCCTGCCCGCAGCACCAGGTCGACTTCGCCTAAGTGGCTGCCATGCAGGTCGACGAAGCTGTCGATCAGCCGCAGTTGCACGTCCAGGCCCGGGTAGGCCACGAGGAAGTCGGCGATCGCTGGGGCCAGGTGGCGCCGGCCAAATGCTGCTGGGGCATCGATACGGATCAAACCTTCCGGGGCGTTGCTCAGTGACACCGCCTCGGCGCGTGCCAGGCGTAATTCTTCAACGATGCGCCGGGCGCGTTCGGCGAAAGCCTTGCCAGCCGGGGTCGCGCGCACCGCGTGGGTACTGCGTACGAACAGCCGGCTGCCTACGGCGCTTTCCAGGTTATCGATGCGTCGCGCCACCGCTGAGGGGGTCAGCGGATGGCGGCGGGCGGCCGCGGAAAAGCTGCCTGACTCCAGCACATCGAGGAACAGGTTCAATTGTTCGGTCAGGGTATCGGGGCTCATGCTTGGTCTGCTTATGCGAGTTACGCATAGCCATTGTGCGTTGCTGTGCGTTTCCCCGCTAGCCTAGTGTGGGTAGCATGCGCGCATCGTGTAACCGGCGGATGAGGCCCTGATGATCGAGTGGTTGATGTATATCGTGTTGGGCGCCGCACTAGGCACCCTGGGTGGTTTGTTCGGGATTGGCGGCGGCTTGATCGCCATTCCGGCCCTCGGCGTGTTGTTTGGCCTGGATCAGCAACTGGCCCAAGGCACGGCGCTGGTGATGGTGGTGCCGAATGTGTTGTTGGCGCTGTGGCGCTACAACCAACGCAACCGCATCGAACTGCGCCATGCGCTGCCGTTATCGTTGTGCAGCTTGCTGTTTGCCTGGTTGGGCTCGATCTGGGCGGTGGGGATCGACGCTCACTCGATGCGCCTGGGCTTTGTCGGCTTCCTGGTGGCGTTGGCGGTGTGGAACGTTGCGCGGATGTTCATGCGCGTTACCCCGCCGAGCAGTGCGTTGCGCTATGCCTGGCCATGGCTTGGGGTGCTGGGCAGCTTTGCCGGAACCATGGGCGGGCTGTTCGGCGTAGGTGGGGCCGTGGTGGCGACGCCGATTCTGACCAGTGTGTTCGGTACTACCCAGGTGGTCGCGCAAGGGCTGTCGCTGGCACTGGCGGCGCCCAGCACGATGGTCACGCTGCTGACCTATGGGCTGCACCAGAGTGTGGTCTGGCAGGTGGGTGTGCCGCTGGCGGTCGGCGGGTTGCTCAGCATCAGCTGGGGGGTGAAGTTGGCGCATGCCCTGCCGGAAAAAGTCCTGCGCACGATGTTCTGCGTGTTCTTGGTGGTGTGCGCGGTGATGCTGGCTTACGAGCTCTAGAATTGATTGTGCTGTCAGTGCTGGCCCTATCGCGGGGCAAGCCCGCTCCCACGCGAGAAATGAACTGCGCCCCGCGATAGGGCAGTACTACACCGCAAACCCTTCGGTGATGTAGTCAGCCATGCAGTCAGTGATCGGCGACTGAGTCTGCGCATTGCGCAGCAACATCACATTGGCCAGCGGCAGCTGGGGTAGGCCGTCGGCTTCACCGAGAATGCGGATGTTGCCGCCGACCAGGCTCTGCAACTGCGCCGTCACCGCCAGGCCGGCCGTGACAATGGCAAAAATTGCCGCAAGGCTGGGGCTGGTATAGGCGATGCGATAATCGATGCCCTGGCTCTCCAGCGCATTGCAGGTCCAGGCCCGGCAGAAACAATCGGTGTTGAACAGCGCCAACGGCATCGGCCGCTGCTCCTGCGGACAAAAGCCCTGTGCCGCGGCCCAGACCAAGCGCTCCTGGCGCAGCAGCTGGCCTATCTCATTACCCGGCTCGCGGGTGACGATGGTCAGGTCCAGGTCCTGGCGCAGCATCAGCTGTTTCGACGAGTCGCAATGCACCTCGACCTGAATCAACGGATAGGCCTGGGCGAAGCTGGAAAGGATGCTCGGCAGAAAGCGCATGGCGTAGTCGTCAGGCGTGCCGATGCGCACCACCCCGACCATGTGCGGCATGCGCAAGGTGTTGAACACTTCGCCATGCAACTTGAGGATGCGCCGGGCATAGCCAAGCAGCACCTGGCCTTCGGCGGTCAGGCGCACCTGGCGGCCGTCGCGCTCGAACAGCTGGCGCTGGAGGATGTCTTCCTCAAGGCGCTTCATCTGCATGCTGACCGCCGACTGGGTGCGATTGACCACTTCGCCTGCGCGGGTGAAGCCGCCTTGCTCGGCGATGGCGACGAAGGTGCGTAGGACGTCCGAATCGAGGCTCTGGTACTGGGACATTGCATCAATCTCCGAGATGCATGGCATCAGAAACATTCGTTGGATTGATCGTATGCCTGGCGCGAGACTGAAGCCATCAACACGGAGGGCTTCACGATGAAAGGTCATGTCAGCATTACCCAGCAACCTGTCTTTTCTGTCGGCCACCTGCTGCATGAGGTGGGGCACCGGTTGGCGCGGTGGCATCAGCTGTATCGTCAGCGCCAGGAGCTGGCCGGGCTAAGTGATGCGACGCTTGCCGATCTGGGGTTGAGCCGGGCGGATATCCAGCGCGAGGCCGAGCGGCCGTTCTGGGATGATCCGCTGCGTAAGTAAGTGTCAGTACCGGCCTCGTCGCGGGGCAAGCCCGCGCCTGCACCCGCGATGAGGGCCGAACAATCGCTACAAAGATGATTGCCAGGCCTTAGCTCAGCGGCGCACCTGCTTCAGCGTCTCGGCAATCAAGAACGCCAGCTCCAGCGACTGATCAGCATTGAGCCGCGGATCGCAATGGGTGTGGTAGCGATCCGACAGCCCATCCTCGGTAATCGGCCGCGCCCCACCAATGCACTCGGTGACGTTCTGCCCGGTCATCTCGATGTGAATCCCGCCCGCATAAGAGCCTTCGGCCTGATGCACCTGGAAGAACTGCTTGACCTCATCGAGGATCTGGGCGAAGTCGCGGGTCTTGTAGCCGCTGCTGGCCTTGATGGTATTGCCATGCATCGGGTCGGAGCTCCACAGCACCTTGCGCCCCTCGCGCTCGACGCTGCGAATCAGCCCTGGCAGGTGATCGCCGACCTTGCCCGCGCCCATCCGCACGATCAGGTTCAGGCGCCCTGGGTCGTTGTCCGGGTTGAGCGTATCGATCAGGCGGATCAACTCCTCAGGCTTCATGCTCGGCCCAACCTTGACGCCAATCGGGTTATGCACCCCGCGCAGAAACTCCACATGGGCGCCGTCGAGCTGGCGCGTGCGGTCGCCGATCCACAGCATGTGCGCCGAGCAATCGTAGAAATCGCCGGTCAGGCTGTCGCGTCGCACGAAAGCTTCTTCGTAATTGAGCAGCAGCGCTTCGTGGGCGGTGAAGAAGCTGGTTTCACGCAGTTGCGGCGCGCTGTCCAGGCCACAGGCGCGCATGAACGCCAGGGTCTCGTCGATACGGTCGGCCAGCTGGTGGTACTTCTCGGCCAGGGCGGAGTTGGCGATGAAATCCAGGTTCCACTTGTGTACCTGGTGCAAGTCGGCGAAACCACCCTGGGCGAAGGCGCGCAGCAAGTTGAGGCTGGCGGTGGCCTGGTGGTAGGCCTGCAGCAGGCGCTCAGGGTCGGGGATGCGGCTGGGCTCGTCGAAACCAATACCGTTGACGATATCGCCGCGATAGGCCGGCAGGGTCACTTGGCCGATGGTTTCGTCGCCCGCCGAGCGAGGCTTGGCGAACTGACCGGCCATGCGTCCGACTTTCACCACCGGGCAACCGGCGGCGAAAGTCATGACGATGGCCATCTGCAGCAACACCTTGAAGGTGTCGCGGATTTTTGCCGCGGAGAACTCGGCGAAGCTCTCGGCGCAATCACCACCCTGGAGCAGGAATGCGCGGCCCTGGGTGACCTCGGCAAACTGCCGGCGCAACTCCCGCGCCTCGCCCGCGAAAACCAAGGGTGGGTAGCTGGCCAGGGTCTGCTCGACCTTGATCAGGTGCGCAGCGTCTGGGTAGGTCGGTTGCTGCTGGATCGGCAGGGCGCGCCAGCTTTCAGGGCTCCACGGTTGCTTCATCACGGGCTCGGTATGGTCTGTTATGGGCTGTCTGTCATGGTATCAGCTGGCGAGCCGCTTGTTGCACCGGGGGCATTGACGGACAATGGCGGTTTTGTGCGCAGGTCAGGCGGGAGTGGCAATGTCCAACGAGCGGGAAGAACGGCTGCTGGCGCGGGTCGAGGATGCCTTTGGCGTTGTCAGCGTCTACGAAGTCGAGGACTACCGTTTTCTTGAGTTCGGCGATGCCATCGAGCAGAGCTGCGTGTTCACTGCCGACCCCAGCTGGCTGGAGTATGACTACACCCGCGCGATGCTGCTGGGCGCGTTGTGCCATCCGCAGCCGGAGAGTGCGCTGTTTCTTGGGCTGGGCGCCGGCACCCTGACCCAGGCCTGCCTGAAGTTCCTGCCGTTGGAAGACGTCGAGGCCATCGAACTGCGCCCGGATGTGCCGCGCCTGGCCATGGAGTACCTGGGGCTGGATGACGATCCGCGCCTGTACGTGCGGGTGGGCGATGCGCTCGAACTGCTGGCGAGTGCAGAAAAGGCCGACCTGATCTTCGTTGACCTGTATACCGACCATGGTCCGGGTGTCGGGCATCTGGCCTGGGGGTTTCTGGAAAACTGCCAGAAGCAGCTCAACCCCGGCGGTTGGCTGGTGATCAACCAATGGGCCGGCGATGACGGCAAGCCGCTGGGTGCGGCGCTGTTGCGTGGGTTGTATCACCGCCATTACTGGGAGCTGCCGGTCAAGGAGGGCAACGTGATCCTGTTCGTGCCGGCCGAGCTTGAGCAGCAGCTGGATATCGATCAACTGCGCGGGCGGGCCGAGGCGCTGGCGCCGCAGCTGGGATACAGCCTTGAGTACCTGATCAAAGAGGTGCGGCCGGCGACCTGATGCTGGCTTCGAAACCCCACGATCACTGTGGCAGCGGGCTTGCCCGCGAAGAAAGCACCACAACCTGAAGGGGAAACGTTTCAGCCATTATCCGATGATGGCTGCATACTGGCCGCTATTCCCGAAAAAAATCTAACTGCCCGAAACGATTTCAGGTATAGTACGCGCCGGTCTTTTAGCGGGCCGCAAAATCAGGTGGTGCAAATCCTCCGAGTCCAGCTTCGGCTGCACGTCCGCTAGGCGGACCTTCCCAAGTTTTTCTTTTTCAATCGTTTTCGCAAATCCCCGCCGCCAAAGCTGCCTGGGTGACCCTCGGGTCTTTCAAGGCATGTGCAGCTTTGGAGCATGGGTCTTTGCGGATGCACATAGAGGCAGACCCATGACCCAGGAAACCGGCGGATTCGCCGCTCTCGGACTTAACCCGAACATTGTTGCTGCCGTACTGGCCACCGGCTACGAAGAACCGTCCGCCATTCAGCAACAATCGATTCCGATCATCCTCGACGGTCATGACATGATCGGCCAGGCGCAGACCGGCACCGGTAAAACCGCTGCCTTCGCTCTGCCGATCCTCAATCGTATCGATGTGAGCAAGCGCGAACCGCAAGCCCTGATCCTGGCGCCAACCCGTGAGTTGGCGCTGCAAGTTGCAACCGCTTTCGAAACCTACGCCAAGCAAACGCCGGGCGTTAACGTCGTAGCTGTCTACGGTGGTGCCCCAATGGGCCCACAGCTGCGTGCCATTCGCAACGGCGCGCAAATCGTCGTAGCTACCCCAGGCCGTCTGTGCGACCACCTGCGTCGTGACGAGAAAGTCCTGTCGACCGTTCAGTACCTGGTGCTGGACGAAGCCGACGAGATGCTCAAGCTGGGCTTCATGGATGACCTCGAAGTGATCTTCGATGCCATTCCGGCCACGCGCCAGACCGTGCTGTTCTCGGCGACCCTGCCGTCGTCGATCCGCAGCATCGCCGAGCGTCACCTGCGCGAGCCGAAGCACGTCAAGATCCAGAGCAAGACCCAGACCGTTACCGCGATCGACCAGGCGCACCTGATGGTCCACGCCGACCAGAAGATCCCGGCTGTGCTGCGTCTGCTGGAAGTCGAAGAGTTCGATGCCTTGATCGCCTTCGTGCGTACCAAGCAAGCCACCCTGGACCTGGCCGCTGCCCTGGAAGCCAAAGGCTACAAGGCTGCCGCGCTGAACGGCGACATCGCCCAGAACCAGCGTGAGCGCGTGATCGACTCGCTCAAGGATGGTCGCCTGGACATCGTCGTCGCCACCGACGTCGCTGCCCGTGGTCTGGACGTACCGCGTATCACCCACGTGTTCAACGTCGACATGCCGTACGACCCAGAGTCCTACGTGCACCGTATCGGCCGTACTGGCCGTGCGGGTCGCGAAGGCCGTGCACTGCTGCTGGTCACTCCGCGTGAGCGCCGCATGCTGCAGGTCATCGAGCGAGTAACCGGTCAGAAGGTTGCTGAAGCCCGCCTGCCTGGCCCACAAGCTGTACTGGATGCGCGGATCAAGAAATTGACCGCAAGCCTGGCGCCGCTGGTGGCCGAAGCAGAAGCCAGCCATGGCGACCTGTTCGACCGTCTGACCGCTTCGCTGGAATGCACGCCACGTGCCCTGGCCTCGGCCCTGCTGCGCAAGGCCACCAATGGCCAGCCGCTGGACCTGGCTTCGGTTGAGCGCGAGCAGCCACTGGTGCCGACTAGCGGCCCACGTGGTGAGCGTGCCGAGCGCGGTGAGCGCAGCGATCGTGGCGAGCGTAGCGACCGTGGTGACCGCGAACGTCGCGCGCCAATGCCACTGGCTGAAGGCCGTGTGCGTTGCCGTACCGCCCTGGGTGCCCGTGACGGCATCGCCGCCAAGAACCTGTTGGGTGCGATCCTCAACGAAGGCGGCCTGGCCCGCGACGCTATCGGCCGCATCCAGGTGCGCGACAGCTTCAGCCTGGTCGAGCTGCCGGAGGATGGTCTGGAGCGTCTGCTGACCAAACTCAAGGACACCCGCGTAGCCGGTAAGCAGCTCAAGCTGCGCCGCTATCGCGAGGATTGATCCTGGCGCAATGAAAAAATCCCCGGCCTAGGTCGGGGATTTTTTTTATCTGTCGGGCTAAGCGTTGTCGGATGCGCTGGCCTCTTCGCGGGCAAGCCCACAGGGTTCGATGCGATCGCTGTGGGAGCGGGCTTGCCCGCGAAGAGGCCGCTGATATCAGCACAAGGCCTCAGTCAAACCGATAGATATCCATCCCCAGCGCACCGAGGGTGAACCCCTGGTGCACCACGCCAAACTTGTCACCCGCGCCCAGGGCAAAGAACAGCGGCAGCAAATGCTCATCACTGGGATGATTGCGCAGCGCATGCGGCGCCTGCTGGCGGTAGTCGAGCAGGGCAGGGCGGTCATCTTCCTTGAGTCTGTCGACTATCCAATCACGAAACGCCAGTGCCCAAGGCTCGATCGCATCGGGCCCGGCGTGCCAGTCCAACTCGCCCAGGTTGTGCGTGATGCTGCCCGAGCCGATCAGCAGAATATCTTCGTGGCGCAGCGGCTCCAGGGCCTGGCCCACCTCCAGTTGCAGGCGAGGCCCGCCCTGGCTTGGCAGAGAAACCTGCACGACTGGGATGCCTGCATTGCGGTACATCAGCGACAACGGCACCCAGGCACCATGATCGAATGGGCGCTGCTCATCCAGACGCGCCGGCAGGCCCGCAGCGATCAATTGCGCGCTGATCTTGCGAGCCAGTTCAGGTTCGCCTGGCGCTGGGTATTGCACTGCGTACAGCGCCGGGGGAAAACCGTGGAAGTCATGCCAGGTGTGCGGCTGCGGGTTACTCATCACCAGCAGCTCACGGCTCTCCCAGTGCGCCGAGACCACCACGATGGCTTTCGGCCGGGGTAAGGCGTTGGCCAATGCCGCCAAGGCCGGCCCACTGGCGCCAGGTTGCAGGGCGAGCATGGGCGATCCATGAGAAATGAACAGGCTGGGCAGCATGGCGGGGTCCTGACAGTTAAGATGCAGCCATCTTCGATCAGTTGAAGATCGAGATCCAATATAAGTTTTCACCGCGAACTATCGAAAAATCGGGAGCGAACATGCAGCCGGCGTTCTGGCACAAAAAGTGGGCAGACAACCAGATTGGCTTTCACCAGGCCGAGGTCAACCCCTATCTGCAAGCGCACTGGCCGCTCGCTGAGCTAGCGCCGGGCAGTCGGGTGCTGGTGCCGTTGTGTGGCAAGAGCCTGGATATGATCTGGCTTGCGGCCCAAGGCTATCGGGTGTTGGGCGTGGAATTGTCGAGGCGGGCGGTAGAGGACTTCTTTGCTGAGCATGGCTTGCAGGCGCAGGTGTCGCAACAGGGCGCCTTCGAAGTCTGGCGCAGTGCTGAGGTGGAACTATGGTGTGGCGATTTCTTTGCCTTGCAGCCTGACGATGTTGTCGATTGCGCAGGCCTTTATGACCGCGCTGCGCTGATCGCCTTGCCCCGGGAGATGCGCCATCGCTACATGGCGCTGCTGTCCGAACTGCTACCAGCAGGCTGCCGGGGCGTGCTGGTGACACTCGACTACGAGCAGGCCCGTGTGGACGGGCCGCCGTTTTCGGTGGCCGATAGAGAGGTGCGCGCTGGCCTGCGCGGCTGGCAGGTCGAGCAGGTGCAGCAGGCGCAGATTATCGGGCAGAGCCCGAAGTTTCAGCAGGCTGGGGTGATGAGTCTGTTCGAGCGGGTTTATCGGCTTCACCACTGAGCCACAAAAAAGGGCGACCGAAGTCGCCCTTTCTAATTGCTGGTGGGGGATCAGCCGCGGCGACGCAGCGCCTCGATCCGCTCTTCCAGCGGCGGGTGGCTCATCAGCAGGCCCGCCAGGCCTTGCTTGAGGCCGCCATTGATGCCGAACGCCTTGAGGGTGTCGGGCATGTGCACCGGCATGCCTTGCTCTACGCGCAGGCGCTGCAGGGCGCCGATCATTGCGGCGGTGCCGGCCAGCTGGGCGCCGGCTTCGTCGGCACGGTACTCGCGGCGACGCGAGAACCACATGACGATCATGCTGGCCAGGATGCCCAGGATCAGCTCGGCGACGATGGTCGCTACGTAGTAGGCGATGCCTTGGCCTTCTTCGTTCTTGAAGATCACCTTGTCGACGAAGTTGCCAATGATGCGCGCGAAGAACATCACGAAGGTGTTCACCACGCCTTGCACCAGTGCCAGGGTGACCATGTCGCCGTTGGCTACGTGGCCGATTTCGTGAGCCAGGACCGCGCGCACTTCATCGGGCGAGAAACGCTCCAGCAGGCCTTGGGACACTGCCACCAGCGCGTCGTTACGGTTCCAGCCGGTGGCGAAGGCGTTGGCCTCGTAAGCCGGGAAGATACCCACTTCGGGCATCTTGATGCCGGCTTCGCGCGACAGCTCCTCGACCGTTTGCAGCAGCCACTGTTCGTGGCGGGTGCGCGGCTGGGTGATGATTTGCGTGCCGGTGCTCATCTTCGCCATCCACTTGGAGATGAACAGCGAGATCAGCGAGCCAGCGAAGCCGAACACGGCGCAGAACACCAGCAGCTGGCTGAGGTCGAGATCAACCCCGTTGGCCGCCATGAACCCATTGAAGCCAAACAGGCTCAGGGTAATGCTTGCAACCAGCACCACCGCAAGGTTGGTGGCTACAAACAACAAGATGCGCATCATGGTTGTTACGTTCTCCTGACGGATAAAAATGTTGCGTACTGCGGGGTATATAAGGGGGAGGTGACGCCGATTCAACCGGTCGACTATTTCAAACTGTGTAGCGCGGAGTATGGCAGAGGAAACTGACCGGCTTGTGGGATAGAGCGTTGCAGGATGTAAGAAGATTCTCAGTGTTAGACAAGCATTGAATGGGGCCACAAGGCGGCCCCAAGCTCAATTACTGCTGATAGGTACGCAAGAAGTTGCCAATCCGCCCGATCGCCTGCTCCAGGTCATCCACCCGCGGCAAGGTCACCACGCGGAAGTGGTCCGGCCACGGCCAGTTGAACGCGGTGCCTTGAACGATCAGCAGCTTCTCCGACAGCAGCAAATCCAGCGCGAACTTTTCGTCATTGAGGATCGGGCACACCTTCGGATCGATCCGTGGGAAGGCATACAGCGCGCCCATCGGCTTGACGCAGCTCACCCCAGGGATGGCATTGAGCAGTTCATATGTGCGGTTACGCTGCTCCAGCAGGCGGCCAGGCGGCAGGACCAGGTCATTGATGCTCTGGTAGCCGCCCAGGGCGGTCTGGATCGCGTGCTGGGCCGGCACGTTGGCGCACAGGCGCATGTTGGCCAGCATGTCGATGCCTTCGATGTAGCTCTGGGCGTGATGCTTGGGCCCGGAGATGATCAGCCAGCCGGAGCGGAAGCCCGCCACCCGGTACGACTTGGACAAGCCGTTGAAGGTCAGGCAGAGCAGGTCAGGCGCCAGCGAGGCGGTGCTGATGTGCACGGCTTCGTCGTAGAGGATCTTGTCGTAGATCTCGTCGGAGAACACCACCAGGTTGTGCTGGCGAGCCAGCTCGAGCATGCCCAGCAGCAGCTCCTTGGAGTACACCGCGCCCGTTGGGTTGTTCGGGTTGATGATCACCAGCGCCTTGGTGTTGGGGGTGATCTTGGCCTTGATGTCTTCGAGGTCAGGGAACCAGTCGGCCTGCTCGTCGCACAGGTAGTGCACAGGCTTGCCGCCCGCCAGGCTCACCGCAGCGGTCCACAGTGGGTAGTCAGGCGCCGGGATCAACACCTCGTCGCCATTGTTGAGCAGGGCCTGCATCGACATCACGATCAGCTCGGAGACGCCGTTGCCGAGGTAGATGTCCTCGATGGTCACGCCTTCGATTTCTTTTTGCTGGCAGTACTGCATGACGGCCTTGCGTGCGCTGAACAGGCCTTTGGAGTCGCTGTAGCCCTGGGCGGTCGGCAGGTTGCGGATTACGTCCTGGAGGATCTCGTCCGGCGCCTCGAAGCCAAACGGCGCCGGGTTGCCGATGTTCAGCTTGAGGATGCGGTGGCCTTCCTCTTCCAGGCGTTTGGCGTGCTTGAGCACTGGGCCGCGAATGTCGTAGCAGACATTGGCGAGCTTGTTCGATTTACTGAACTGCATGATGTGATCCCGATTGAGAAGTCGCAGGCGCCGCCGTCGAAAGGTTTGAAAGGGCGTGGCGCGGGTGCCAGACTTGAGGCCTGGCACACGAAGCCAACTAATATACGTGCCACCCGCGCCCTGGAAAAGACGGCGCGGCGTGAAATTCAGCCTGCCGAGGTTCCTACATGCAAAAGATCGACAAAACCCTGGAAGAATGGCGCGAGATGCTCGACCCTGCGCAGTATCAGGTCTGTCGTCTGAAGGGCACCGAGCGGCCCTTCAGTGGCAAGTACAACAGCGAGAAGCGCGCTGGCGTCTACCATTGCATCTGCTGCGACCTGGCGCTGTTCGATGCGCAGGCCAAGTTCGATTCCGGCTGTGGCTGGCCAAGCTTCTATGAGCCGATCGCGCAGAGCGCGATGATCGAGATTCGCGATACCTCCCACGGCATGATTCGCACCGAGGTCACCTGCGCCCAGTGCGATGCCCACCTGGGGCATGTCTTCCCTGATGGCCCGCCACCGACCGGGCTGCGCTATTGCATCAACTCGGTGTGCCTGGATTTCAAACCGCGTGACTGACCGGAGAGCGCCAATGGCTGACTCGTTGCTGGATATTCCCTGCGTTACCCTGACCGGCGAGCACAAGCTGCTGGGCGATTTCCAGGGCAAGGCTGTGCTGGTGGTGAACACTGCCAGCCAATGCGGCTTCACCCCGCAGTACAAAGGCCTGGAGCAGCTGTGGCAGGACTACCGCGAGCGTGGCCTGGTGATCGTCGGGTTCCCCTGCAACCAGTTCGGCAAGCAGGAACCCGGCGATGCGCGCGAGATCGCCACGTTCTGCGAAACGCGCTTTGGTGTGAGCTTCCCGTTGATGCGCAAGATCGAGGTCAACGGCCCCGGCGCCCACCCGCTGTTCGTCGAGCTGAAAAAACGCGCCCCTGGCCTGCTGGGCACGCAGAAGATCAAGTGGAATTTCACCAAGTTCCTGCTCGACCCGGTCAGTGGCAAGGTCACCCGCTTTGCTCCAGCGACCAAGCCTGAAGCGCTCAAGGCCGCCATCGAACCGCTGCTCAACCGCTGACCGGCACCCAGTGCTCGATCAGTGCCAGTAGTTCTTCACGGCGAAACGGTTTGGCCAGGTAGTCATCCATGCCCGCCGCGCGGCAGCGTTCGCGCTCCTCGGGCATGGCATTGGCGGTCAGGGCGACGATTGGCAACTGCGGCCAACGACCGCTCTGGCGAATTCGCCGGCTGGCTTCATAGCCGTCCATGATCGGCATGTTGCAGTCCATCAGCACCATGTCGACATCTTCCTGCTCCAGCACCTCCAACGCTTGCGCGCCTTGGGTGGCGAGCAGTACATCGCAACCGAGCTTGCCCAGCATGCCCTTGGCCACCAGCTGGTTGACCGGGTTGTCCTCTACCAGCAGGATGCGCGCCCGGCGCTCGTGCAGCTTGGGGAATTCGTGTGGCAGTGGGGCGTCTGGCGCGCCCCCTTGAAGCATTCGCCGCAGCGTCTGATACAGCGCATTGCGCGCCAACGGCCGCGCCAGTTGCACCAACGGTGCCAAGCGCTGAGCCTCTTCGCCGGGAAGGAAATTGCCGTAGGCAGTTACCAGCAGAATCGGCATTGTGACCGCAGGGCGCAGATCCAGCAGATGCTCCACGTCATCGGTGATCAGCAGATCCAAGGCGCTGTGATGCAGCTCAGCGGCATCGTCCAGCCGGGTGAAAGCCAGGCCCCAGCCAGGCAGCAGCCCGGACAATAGCTCCGACAAGCCGCTGCCAGGCTTGCTCAGCGCCACCACCTGGCCGCGCAGCGGCGCCGGCGCAATCGCCTCGGTGTGGGTCGGTAGCGGCAGGTCGGCACTGAAACGGCTGCCAAAGCCAGTTTGCGAATGAATGTGCAAGTGACCCTGCATGGCTTTGCACAGGTTGCGTGTCAGCGCCAGGCCAAGGCCCGTGCCGCCGTATTGGCGGGTGATGCCAGCGCCGGCCTGGGTGAAGGGCTGGAAAATGCGCACCTGGGCTTCTTCGGGGATGCCGATGCCGGTATCGCTGACTTCCAGGCGTACGCCACCGATGATAGGCATCAGGCGCACATCGACCCGGCCAAAGCGGGTGAACTTGAGCGCGTTGGACAGCAGGTTACTGACGATCTGCCGTACCCGGGTCGGGTCGCCCAGCACCGTGCTGGGGAAGTCTGGAGCGATCAGGCAAGTCAGCTCGACACTGCTCGCGGCGTTCTGCGACAGCAGGTTGGCGGTGTCTTCGACCATCGCTCCCATATCGAAGGCAATTCGCTCCAGCTCCAGCTGGCCAGCGTCGAACTTGGACAGATCGAGGATATCGTTGAGCAGTTCCACCAGCACCTTGCCCGAGTCGTGGGCTATCGACAGCTGTTGGCGCTGCTCGGCCGCCAGCGGGCTGTCCAGGGCCAGCGCGATCATGCCCAGCATGCCGTTGAGCGGGGTGCGGATCTCGTGGCTCATGTTGGCCAGGAACGCCGCCCGTGCCTGGGCCATTTCCAGGGCGCGGCGGCGCGCCTCTTCCAGGTCCTGGTTGGTCTGGCTGAGCCGGTCGTTGCTGGACTTGAGTTCGTTGGTGCGCGCCGAAACGATGTTTTCCAGCTCGTTGAGGTACTGCGTCAGGCGGTTTTCCGCAGCGCGCCGTTGCTGGATTTCAGTGGCCATGCTGACGAACTGTTGGTTGGCCACTTTGACCAGCACGCCAATTTCGTCGAGCTCATGGCCGTGCGGGCAGTCCAGGCGGGTCTGCTGTGGCTGGCGCGGGTCGCTGTTGCTCAGCGCGGCGATCACCGTGACCAGCGGTTTGGTCAGCATCATGTAGAAAAGTGCCAGCAGGATCCCGGTCAGCACCAGGCTGCGGGCAAAGCCATTGAACAGGGTGACCCCGGCGCGGTCGAGGAAGCGGCTGCCGAAGGTATAGGTGTCGACATCCAGGTACAAGGTACCGAGGTATTCGTGGGGCATGTGCGCCAGGTACAGGCGATCCTGGAACTGGCGAAACTCGCCGAAGAGAAAGTCGCTCAGTGGCCGGTAGCGGTCTTCCAGGCGCGGGCGCTTAACGTCTGCCAGCACCGTGTCGTTGTTGTCGATCAGGCGCGCGCGGATCACCGCTGGCGACTGCAGCAGCCCGCCCGTCAGCTCCTGGGCAAGCTCGGCATCGATGTTATAGGCGATGCGCGAGGCCGGATTGTGGCTGATTTGCAGCAATGCCTGCACTTCGCGGTTGATGGACGCGTCTTCGCTGGCATAATCGATGCCGATCTGGATGAGACTGAGCAATGTTCCCAGGATGAAGCCGACCAGGACTGTCAACCGGGCTTGCTTGTATGACAGGCGATTGGTGAACTTGATATCCATGTGTCCCGAGCCGGTTCCTCGCTCCTGCGCTGCGCAAGCATAGCCGATCAACCTCGGCTGCTGGCGGGTCTGTCGAACATTCAGCTGGAAGATTGCTGTTGGCACTGCCAGCCCTATCGCGGGGCAAGCCCGCTCCCACGCCTGCGCCCTGTTGAAGATAGGCCGGCGTGGGAGCGGGCTTGCCCCGCGATAGGGCCGGTACTGCCAACCAAAACCTCAAAGCCTCGCCTTGCCAGGAGTCACCATGGACCCCCGCTTGAACGCCTTCCTCGAACGTGCCGAATCCGTCCTCGCCCGTCTCGAGCCGCTGCTGCCGGTGCCGCGCCCGCAGATCGACTGGAATACTACCCTGGCCGCGCGCTGGCAGCGCGATGGCCGCAGCGGCTACTTGATGCCGCTGCACGTCAGCCTGGATATCCGCCTGAGCGACCTGATCGGCGTCGACAAGCAACGCGATCAGCTAGGCCGCAACACCCATCAGTTCATCAACGGCCTGCCGGCCAACCACGCGTTGCTGTGGGGTTCGCGTGGCACAGGCAAGTCATCGCTGGTGCGCGCCTTGCTGGCCGAGCACGCCGGTGCCGGGCTGCGCTTGATCGAGATCGAACGCGATCACCTGGCCGACTTGCCGCGGGTAGTCGAGCAGCTGCAAAAGCTTGAGCAGCGCTTCATTCTGTTCTGCGATGACCTCTCGTTCGAAGCCGGGGAGGGCGACTACCGGGTACTCAAGAGCGTGCTCGATGGCTCGCTGGAGCAGGCGCCGGACAACGTCTTGCTGTACGCCACCTCCAACCGTCGCCACCTGGTGCCGGAGAAGCAGAGCGACAACGAAAACTGGAAGATGGTCGACGGTGAGCTGCATCCCAATGAAGCGGTAGAAGACAAGATCGCGTTGTCCGACCGCTTCGGCCTGTGGCTGTCGTTCTACCCCTTCTCCCAAGAACACTTCCTCAACGTGGTCGAACACTGGATCGGCCAGTTGGCCAGCGCCGCCGGGCTCGACTGGCAGCGTGACGAGGCCCTGGAAATACTCGCCGTGCGCTGGGCAACCGGGCGCGGTAACCGAAATGGCCGTTGTGCCTATCAGTTCGCCCGCTACTGGGTCGGGCTGCAATTGCTGGAGCAGAAATAAATGATCGACCTCAATGCCAGTGGCGCAGGCCTAAACGGCTATGACTTGCTGGCTGCGCAAGTGCAGGCACTGTTCGCCGACGAGCGCGACTTCATCGCCAATGCCGCGCAGTTCTCGGCCTTTCTCTATAGCCAGTTGGATGACCTGAACTGGGCCGGCTTGTATATCAATCGCAACGAGGAGCTGGTGCTCGGCCCGTTCCAGGGGCAAGTGGCCTGCGTGCGCATTCCGTTCAGCAAGGGTGTGTGCGGGGCAGCGGCGGCGACCCGGCAGACTCAGCGGGTGGACGATGTGCATGCCTTCCCTGGGCATATCGCCTGTGACAGTGCGTCCAACAGCGAATTGGTGATTCCGTTGGTCAAAGAGGGCAGGCTGATTGGGGTGCTCGATCTGGATAGCCCGAAGCTGGCGCGGTTCAGTGAGGCCGACCAGCAAGGGTTGGAACAGTTGGCGGCGATCTTTCTTCAACTGACCGACTGCTGAGCATGACAAAGGGGCCTGACAAGGCCCCTTTTTTTGATCAATCGTAGATGACCTTTTTCTTCCAGGTCTCATCTTCGTCAGTCTTGAGCCCCGCCGTCAGTTCATTCTGATCATTCTCCGCCGGCTCCATCTGATCGAGCACCATCGCGTTGGCCCGTGCCAGCAGCTTCTCCAGATAGGTCAGCTGCTCTTCATACTGTTTCGGCTCAGGCTGCTTGCGCAGATACTGCACCCCCCGCTCGAATGCTAACCGCGCATGCCCTGGCTGATTCTGCTGCAGCGCCTGCTGCCCCAGGTTGTTGAAGAACTCGATATGCAGCAACACCAGGATATGGCGGATTTCCTTGACCCAGTACTTGCCCTCATTGGTTGCCAGGAAGCCTTCCTGGGTGGCGCGCACGATCTGGTTATGCAGCGCTTCGAGCAAGAAGCGCACATCCTTGGCCTTGACCTCGGTTTGAATCGGGCTGGGTGGATTGTTCACGGGCAGCTTGTCGCCCTGGGCAACCAAACCTTCAAGTTCAGCCAGGCGGCCTTTGAGGTCACCGTTGTGCTTGTCCACCGCCAACTGACGTTGGGTGACGTTCAGTTCCAGGCGAGTCATCAGCAGCTTGAGGGCAGGGGTCATCAGCTGGCCGGGGAAGGTTTCGTTGATTTCCCCGCAGCGGCGCGCGCGTTCGGCCAGTTCGATCTTCAGCCGGGCACGTTCAAGCTTATTGTTCTCGACCACATTATTGAGGTAGCCGATCACGATCAGTAACGCGATACCGGCCACGATGAGCAGGGTGATCAGAAGTGGTGTCACCGTTAACGCCTCATGAAGAAGTTTTGCATCATTGAGTGTAGTGAGTTCGCCAACAGGCGAACAGTGCAGCCTGGCGGACTGAACCGCGCCGCTTCCTTCGCAGCAATCCTGTGGGAGCGGGCTTGCCCGCGAAGAGGCCGGTGCAGTTGGCGCTTTCTATATGTCGGCCCACTTCTCGATTTCTCGAGGTAGTGGCAATATGCTGCGAGCTTGCCGGGCCATCGTCAGAAAATCAACGCCAATAGCCAGACACATCCTGCGCGTAGCGCTGACAACCAGGGAAGTCATTGATTTAAATAAATTTATACAAAGGGGTTGACGGCTTTCCATCGCGTCCCTAGAATGCGCGCCACTTGCAGCGTAAAGCACACAGCGATACGCCGCAGGGAGTGAAAGCAGGCAGTAATGCCAGCAGCGTGTCCCCTTCGTCTAGTGGCCTAGGACACCGCCCTTTCACGGCGGTAACAGGGGTTCGAGTCCCCTAGGGGACGCCATTGCGGGAATAGCTCAGTTGGTAGAGCACGACCTTGCCAAGGTCGGGGTCGCGAGTTCGAGTCTCGTTTCCCGCTCCAGTTTTCAGGGTTTTGCCTTCGGGCAGGGCTCGAAAAAGAAATCCAGGTCTTGTACCTGGTGCGCTGAAAAGCGCTGGGTATGTCCCCTTCGTCTAGTGGCCTAGGACACCGCCCTTTCACGGCGGTAACAGGGGTTCGAGTCCCCTAGGGGACGCCATTTGCGGGAATAGCTCAGTTGGTAGAGCACGACCTTGCCAAGGTCGGGGTCGCGAGTTCGAGTCTCGTTTCCCGCTCCAGTTTAAAAGCTGTGGCGTTCATTGACGGTACAGGGGGGTGAAGGGCGCAATGCTGCTTCACGCCATAGCAGTAAAGCTTCACATTGCGGGAATAGCTCAGTTGGTAGAGCACGACCTTGCCAAGGTCGGGGTCGCGAGTTCGAGTCTCGTTTCCCGCTCCAAATTAAAAGCGCCACTTCGTTTGAAGTGGCGTTTTTTTATTTATGCAATTGAATAGCGCCTAAACGCATGAACATCGCTGCTCCCTTGAGTTGGCATGGAGTTGCTTCTGGCGCGGATGCTGCTAGAAAGGGCGGGCGAGGATGCTTTCAAAGCTTTCTGAGCCATCATGGCGGCTTTAGTTGCTTTTGCTGTTGCGAGAGTTAATGACAAATCTAAGGCTGCAGTACCCAGTGATACGTAATCTAGAATGTCTGCAGCGTGCATCATTCCCTCGTCATTCTTTGCAAAACCCACAGCGCTGACTGCAGTGCTAGCGATGGTCAAGCTGGTGGATACTACGTTCATCAGTGTCATGACAGACACCAGGCCGGTAAAATAAACACCGATGCCGAGGCTGACCACTGACAAAATGACCGATGCGATACCCACGCCAATTATTTTCTGAAGAATACCCTGCTTCGCCTTTTGCATTTCTTCTTCCGCACGTTTCACAGCGGCTTCATATTCATATCGGCGGTAGCGATAGTAACGCTCACTCTCAGTCTCATAAACAGAGGTCAGTGCGATACCTTGGGCGCCAGCGTTGTATGCGATCCTCTCATATGCCCTGGTTAACGCGATACCTTGGGCGAAGTGCCCCGTCGGATCGCGGAACGCAATGGGGTTTCCTTGGGCGTAACCGTAGTCATTTATGCCACCCTTGCCGAAAGGGCTGAGCGAGTCGGGGCTATGGAAGCGCATGAGGGTCGGATTGTAGGTACGATAGCCGCTGCCCAGCAGATACCAGCCGGTGGCAGGGTCGATGAGTTCTCCATTGAAGCCCAACAGGCTTGACCACTGCTCAGCATCTGACGAAAGCGCTCCATAGGACGAGTAGCTGGCATCGTGCCGAGTAGCATCCGTAGCTTCAGTAATGATGCTGCCATTGGCATTGCAGTGCAGTAACAGGGGGGATTCCGAGCTTGCTGGACCTTGCTGAGCCAGGGGCATGTCCAGGGCATGCAGCCACTGTATTTTATGGGCGCCACGAATAGCGAAACGCAGGCGATTTTCTTCGAATATCAGACGCGTTTCTTCGCCTTCGGCGCCACGTTTGGTGTACAGCAGTTGCCCGAGTGCATCATACCGGTAAGTGCTGTGTGGTGGCTGATCGGTGTTCCCGTTGGTGACTTGCAGCAGGTGCCCAATTGCGTCGTATGCCAGCAGTCGACCCTGTTCATCTTGCTCTAAGTGGCCGTCCGGGGTGTAGCGTAATGGGGGTATAGGGTTTTTACGGGCGGGATGATGGATAATTGATTCCAGTTGGGTAGGGTTGCTCACATTTGCAATGTGCTCAGTGAGCTCATCTTCGCCGTTGTCGAAATCATTGCGATAACAAATAATATTATCGAAAGCATCGAAGATAAAACTTTGCTTTATGATGTTCCGCCCCAGTGTGTCTTTCGGCAGAAGGGAGCCTCTGTACTCATGGGTCGATAACCGTTTGTGGGTGTCGTAACCAAACGATTCACCGAGTAGCAATGAAGTACCCTCCTTGAGTTCTCGTCGTCGAAGCAAATCGTCAAGGCCCCAGGTTTGAGTCAGCGTTCGTATGGTTTGGTTGTCCAGCGTTAGCGTGCGAAGAACTTCGCGGTCATGCTCGTCATACTCGATGGTGGTCTTGTTGAGCGGCCCGGCCTTTGCGGTATTTTTTAGCTCGAACGAGTCTGGGCGCCCCAGCGAGTCGTAACCGATCTCAACGGTGAGCGGCGTCTGCTCGATGCGGGTGACTCGCCCTTTCTCGTCATAGTGCCAGCGTGTGGGGGCAAAGTCGGTTGCTGCTTCACTGAGCACGAGTCCTCTAAGGGAGTGGCGTTTCTCGCTATTGAAAACGGCCTTGTCCTTTTCTTCCCAGGTCTCGCTCTTCTGTCGGTTGTTCCAGTCGTAACCGAAGCGTCTTACGCCGTGTTGGTTGGTGGCGCTCAGCAGATTCGCGCTGACTTTATCGAAAGTCAACTCACTCTGAAATTCTGCTTTGGCTTCGCCCATCAGCGTGGTGTTGAGGGGGAGGTCAGTAAGCGTGGGCAGGTAGTCGAACTTCAGTGTTCTTTCAGCGGCGGTAATCCGATGCTTGGGCAGGCGCTTGCCTTCATCATAATCAAGTTTCTGCGTGCGTGTACCTGTCGTGATCTGCGTAACACGGTCAACTCCATCATAGGTTTTGCTGCCCAACTCAATGAGCGGATCGGGTTGCCCCGCAGTGCCGGCGTAGGTGATTTGGACTTTGGTGGGCAGATCCTCGCTGCTGTGCATCGCGTAGGCACGCTTGACCTTGGCGTTGTCCGGCAATTGGATCTGAGTGACACGCTCCCAAGGATCGTAAGTGAAGCGCGTGCTATTGCGGTGTTCATCTGTTTCTTTTACGCACTGCCCCAGCCCATTGTATTCATAGTGCTGGGTCCCTGCGCTCACACCGTGACGGTTGAGTCTTTCAATTTTATCCGGTTTGCCAAATACGTTGAACCAGGTTTTACGCCTGCTGCTGATCTGGGGCGCGACGCCCGGCGCCTGGCGCCATGTTTCCACTGTGCGGGTTTGGGCGGCATTGGCGCCCACCATGTCGTTAAGCGTGTGCTCTTGGACACCGTCTGGTTGTTCGACCCAATTCTGTTGGCCCCAGTGATCATAGGCGTAACGATGCCGGAGCGTTGGTAGTGACTTAGCCCCATCGAAATCGTATTTAAGTGTCTCTGTGACTCTGCCGAAATTGTCGTATTCGATTGTCTGGATAACGAATGATTTCTTCAGGTCTATCTCATCGATATGATCACGTTGTTCTTTTACCGGATGCCCCAGCCCGTCCAGGTGGGTCACCGTGGCTAAGCCGTGCGCAGTAATAAACGTCTGTTGTGCCCTGTCACTATCATTGGCGCACAGCGCGTAGCGGTAGTGGCGTGTTGCCGCGTGGTCAGTGCCTGGCGCTACTGCTTCTGTGCTGATGCGGCGCAAAAGATCGTATTGATAGCTGACGCGTACACCTTCCTCATCTTCGTTAAGTAATAATTCTCCAGTGAGCAGCGAGTGTTCGCTGGTCGTGGTTTTTTTGATGATGTTCGTGGCGCTGTTGTCGTGCCCGGTGACCGTCTGGGTGGTCACCAGCACCGTTTCTTTATTGTCATCGTTGGCAACGTTGGCAAAGGTCGACAGCCGAGTGGCGTAGGTGTAACTGGTCGTGGTGGCCAGGCCGTTCATGGTGAGCGTGTGCTCCTTGAAACGGCCATAGGTGAGAGGCTGCTCGATGCTCTCGAAATACCTGTACTGGGTGCTCTGCAGGGGCTGGATCACTGCCCCTTGCTCATCGATCTCATCCAGCGTCTCTACGTCTACGACATGCCAAGCGGTGGTGCTCGCATTGCCTTCATACGCCGGCAGCGTGCGGTAGCGATAACCTTGGGAGAGGATCTGTGCATCGAGCTTTTGCCCAGGCTTGGCCGGTGTCACGGCCTTGCTCTTGAGGTGGCGTACGAAGCCACTCGGATCTGGCGGGCACGCGCCTTGCTCTCCGCCAGCGGGATACCAGAGACTGGTCTCGACCACACCGCTGGGGTGCTCTTCGGTATGCAGGTTGCCGTCTTCGTGATAGGTACGCTTGAGCACCTCTGTTCGGGCAGTGTCGGTTTTAGCTTTGCGCCAGGTGGTAGTGGTGGTCAGCGGGAGCTGGCAATAGGCACGCTGGTCCTTGAAAGGCTTGCCTTCCTCATAGGCATAGCTGGTCTCCACGGTCTGGATGTGCAGGTCATCCGCAGGCCCTTGGCTGGTGATCTCTCGGGTCAGCAGGTGGAACTTGTTGAAGTGCCGCTCGATAGTGCGCAATTTTGTTTCGCCATCGGCGCTTAGCAACGCTTCAACCGAGCCATAGCGATAAGCGCTGAGGTGCTTGTACAGGATATCCAACCCCGGCGTGGGCTCGCCGAGCGCGAGGTTGGCCCCCAGGAAGTTATTGTCAGCCTGGTATCCGTCTTCTTGGGTGACCACTGTGTACTCATAGCTGACGATTTGATTGCAACTGGCGCCGGCCTTGGGCGCCTCGTCGGCGTTACCAGGCCGAACCTCATGCTTGGAAACCCTGGGCAGGGTGCCGGAGAGGTTGTTACTGCGCTTATGCCCAACCGAATCATAGGTGATGAGCTCCCAAGCACCGGTAGGGGTCCGTACCTCTGCAAGACAGTTGTAGGTATGGCTGACGATATACGTGAAGCGCCACTTGGCCTGATTGCCATCGACCGTCGGTAATTGCAGTTCAATCACCCGCCCTTGCGTATCCAATTGCATGACGAAGAGCACCTGGGTGGCGGCAGCGCCCTGGGGATTGAGGGTGATCTGCACTTGGCGCTTGCTTTCATCACGCTTGATTTCGAGCAGCGGGGCATAGACGCCTTCGACGTCACTGCCCTCGATGCTGGCCAGCCGGTCGTAGGTATCGCCATCAGACACGAAGGGCGCATAGGTGACCTTCAGCGGCCGGGTTTGCCGGGTCCAGACCTCGACAGGCAGCGCTACAGGCTTGCTGGCAGCCTGGGTTTGGAGCTTTTCGAGCAGCCCGGAGCTATGCTCGACGAGGTAGTGGGTCGATGCGCCATTGGTTATTTCGTCCATGTGGAAGCTGTCGAGCTTCTTCTCTTCCATCAGCATTTTCGCGCCGTTACGGCTGGTGACCTTGAAGCTTTCGCCGGTATGTAGAGCCACCACCTGGGTATCGGGAGTGAATTGCGACAGCTGCAGGTTCCAGCCCTTGCCGTAGCCTGTGTCTTGCTGATTGAGCGGGTTGAAGAACAGCGCCAGGGGCAGGCTTGGGCCAAGCAGGGCGTTGGCTTCGACCTGCGGCAAGGTTAGCGACACCGTGTACTGGCCAGTGCGCGGGTCGACGCCGCTTTGCAGGAAACTCATGAAGTTGAAGGCGTTGGAATGCAGGGCGGTCGTGGCGGTCATAGTTTTACCCGTCGCTTAGTGTAGTAAGCCAGGAAATGTACTAATTCACTATTTGTAAATAAAACATTGAAGGGCTTACGTTATTTTGATAAGGCCTGGGGCGACTAAACCAGGGTCGGCTGTTTTTAGATCGCCCCACTTCAGCCAGCCGGTGGTGGTGATGTGCAGGACACTTTTGAAGGTGTAGGTTGTGTCCTTGCCGGGAACGGTAAATTGTTCTGTGGCGCGCAAGTCCATAATTTTAATATAACGATCATCTTTGTCATCGACATAAACAGTTCCGTCATCATAATAAGGGTACGTTAGACGTGAGGTCGGGTCAGGCAAGGAGTCAGCTCGATAGATTCGCATGTGTGAGCCTCTAAAATATTAATGTGTCACGGTGGCGGCTTTGGTTTTTCGGGATGAAGCCAAATACTTTTGTGAACCGATTGCCGTCGTTGTCGTAAAAGTCAAGCAGGAGGTTTTTGGCGTAGCCCTCAAAAAGCAACGCGCGCTGTTCCTGGCTTAGCTTGTTTATTGCGAGGCTGGATAAGCGGTGCACAGAAATAATGACAGAATCATCGTCAGGTTTACGTTCGACTTTCAAGTTATGCAGTGAAGAAAATACCGGGATTTTTAGTAGCTCGCTGTCGAAAATGACATTGGGTTGGTCTTTTGTGAGTATAACTCCTGTTACACTGCAAACAGAATCGGCTGGTATGTCGCGTTCAAATCGAACAATGGATCTGCGTGGTTCCTGTTTCGGTGGTTCGTCCTCGTCTTTGACGGTGCAGAACTTGAAGCCGCCCTTTACCGTGATCTGGTAGTATTCGTATGTGTCGAGATTCATCTCGTAATCATAGCGAACACTGTTGTTGATAAAGCCAAATCGTAAAATTGGCTCCGTGGACATTATTAGTTGAGGCGTATTAAATGGTAATACGGCAACTTCAAATGTGTTGGTTTGTTCGGTGAAGAAGTGCCACCAGCCATACTGGTCTTGTAAGCCGGCGTATAGTTTTTTTCGCGAAGCTGGCGGTGCGAGGCTGTGCAAGTAAAAAGTGCGTGAGTCGTCGGAGGTTTTTTTGTGGTGTTCGCTCGTTCTTGGTCGGTCGCTCGCTGGATTAAAATCTGAATTTCGCGCAGTGGCCAGCGCCCAGCCTGTACTGAGTGATTCTAATATGGGGCGTGGCGTTGTGTACTCGAGAGAAGGGATGGCCTGGTGACTATAGTAGTCAAATAAAGATAATGTTTTCCATTCATCTTCAGTGACTTTTTCCTCTCCATCCATTTTGATCTGAACCTTCATGGCCAGTTGTTGAGCGCCATTACCAAACATATAGGCTCTGAGGGGGAGGGGGGCGCAAAATCTGGAAGATCAATTGTCCCGGATTGTACGGCTTCTTGTCCGAATTGGAAATCATGATGATGATGATTTAAAGTCGCTTGGCCAACAGGCGGATAAGTTACATTGTTGTGCCGAAGGTGACAAGAAACCTTCGAGCTGCCAGACGCTTTATTCGATTCATAGAGGCCGCCAGCAGTGATCGTGCCTGAGTCACAGGTCCAAACTCGCGTTGCCTCTGGAATAAACTCCGGGTCTGCCAAGAAGTGAACCTTATCGTTGAGTGAAAGGCTGGAAACCACGTCTGGTAAGATGAAAACGCCCCCACTCAGGTTGGCTTGCTGTCCAAAGCTTGGATTCATTTTAGACTCCTGCTGACTGAAAGTGGTCGCAAAATTATAAGCGTAGTTGGAAGAATTCTATTTCTTTTGTGTGTTTTATTTTTTGAGTAAACTTGGCATGTTAGGTTTAAAGTTTTCGAGATGCGCAAAAATTTTCTGAGTTGGGTGTGTCAATGGGTTTACAGGGTGTTGTATTTCGTACGCACGGCGTTAATGTGTAACATGTTGAAATCTGCATTATGTAGACTGCTGATACTGAGAAGCCCTGCTGTGAGTACGCGATGAGTGTGTATTCGGGCTGATAAGTATTCAATGACGCCAGTACTTGTTTTGAAGTTGGTAGTTCTCAGTTTAACCCAGGTAAGAGGGATCTCCATAGCTCCATTGGCTATTAATTCGATCTCACAGGACGAAGGTATATCCACAAGCCTGAAGTATTTGGCACCGTAGCGGCCGGTCCAAGACTCAATGGAATGATATGATTGGCCTGGCTTGATTTCGTAAGCCCAGGGGGATGAGATAAAGTCAGGGTCGTTCGAAAATAAGATTTTCATAGTGCGCTCTCGCCGATGACATTTCTATGGTAATTTTGTTCTTTCGGAATGAATGAAATTGTTTTTTCAAATTCGTTTCCTTGCTGATTACGAAAAGTCAAAGTCAAGCCATCACCCCAGTCAGTGAAAATGCTTTCACGAACTGGTTGTGGAATTAAATGTGCAAAAATATCATCAAAACGGTGAACCGAAATGATGATAGTTTGGTCATCTAGCGGCCCGTGGATGGGGAGTTCTAATAGACGACTGCCAAAGGCTGGGCTTAGATCAGAAGAGTAAAGGTTCTGGTCAAAAGATATATATTTTTGGTCTTTGTGTGTTACTGCGCCAGTGACTGTGCATAGCCTTTCGTAGGCATGGTCTCGCTCGAAACGTACAATGGAACAACGTCCCTTCAAGCCACTATCGCGAAGCCCTTTTACATTGCAGGTGATAAACCCTCCCGGCACGTGCACTATAAAATACTCTATGGTCGTGAGGTTGTAATCGTACTTGTATGTTTCTGTGTGTCCGACTTCGTATGGGGTAAGGGTGTAATCAAATCCTGCTATATTTTTTGAAGTGATTGTGATTTTTGGTGGGGTTGGGCGGCGTGTAATCGATATATTAATTGACTGATTAGTTATGATATGTTTCTTTCTATCGGCATCGGTCACGCACACATAAAAAACTGTTGCGCCAGTGGTCTCGGCAACTGTGCTGTGAAGGTACAAAACTCTATATGTCCAGGCGTTTGAATATTCCTCTGCGTTCATCAGGGTGGATGCGTCATGCGCCTGCTCGTAGACAGCGCTTCTGATCGGCGTACAGGCCCATTTGCCAGAGACCTCTAGAAGCGGTGGTTCATCGTCTTTGATCGGTAAAATCTCGACTTCAGTTTCTTTATCGCTGTGAAGCAGGGTGAGCGAGTCCCATTCTTCAGGTGAAACCACACCGCCCGCTCGCCAGAGTTTCACGCGTATAGCCAGTTGTTGCGCACCGTTGGCATACATGCTGCCGCGGCGCTCAGATGCGTTTGCCGAGGGGAAACCGTCAAGTGTGATTTCGTAATTTAGGGTTTGCGTATTCGCGAGGAGGTGTGCCTCGGCTGATGTATTGTGCTGGGAGGTAGGTGATACATTTTCCATGGGCGAATCCTCTGCCGAAGCGGCCTGGAGTCAATCAATCAGTTGCAAGGTCACCGATCTAAAAGGCTGAGCAGGGCCGCCGTTTTTAAATTCGAATTGGCCAGTAATCACCATATGGCTACCCCGTTGTACTTTAATGAGTTCTTCGCGCGGCAGTGTTTTGATTACGGCCTGCCGTTGGACATCCTGCGCGCTAACGGTATGTTCCAGCGTGTAATTTTTTCGCTCTTTTTCATATTTCAATGAAACATTTAAGGTGACGATCTGCCCCTGTTTCATGAATGGCCAGCGGTTGAGTTTAAGGGTGGCACCGCTCACGGCAGGCGTCAGGTTTTTCAGCGCCAATGTGCCCTCTCCATAGGTTTCGACACACTGAATCGCTGGCATTGAACTCAGTGGAACGTTGTTGAGCTTAATGTTTAGTAGCGGGGAACGTTCGTATGTGATTCCATCGCATACTTCGTAGTACCAGTTCAGCGATTCCCCGATGTAGGAAGAGAATATGGCTTCCGGAAACGGAATCACGTTGTCTTGCTCTTCGGTCGGAGGTTTCATCACCACGCTGGCGAGTAATGTGCCTTGCTCGGTACTTACGCAACCCAGGACGGTCGCATCC
Source organism: Pseudomonas sp. NPDC088890 (assembly GCF_044900155.1). NCBI lineage: Bacteria > Pseudomonadati > Pseudomonadota > Gammaproteobacteria > Pseudomonadales > Pseudomonadaceae > Pseudomonas > Pseudomonas sp. NPDC088890. The sequence continues at coordinate 272,952 of NZ_JBJDNG010000001.1, forward strand.
TGTATTTCGGCGTCTTTGGGGATCTCCAGGACAGCGGCCTGGCGTATGACAATCGCGGCGATTTCACGGTTAACAGCACCTGCCAGGACGGGAGCGGAAAGGAATCGAGATTTTTTCACAGTGAGTTCGCCTGTCTTGGAGCTGAGGGCGAATGACGTGTTTGCAACCTGGGCGCTGAGTTTAAGCTGGTGGCCAAGTAACTGCTCAAACCAGGCCTTCTCGATGGTGAAGTTTAACCGCTTGTTGGTTACATCATGGGTGTTGGCCCTGCGCCATTGTTGAGTGCTGGCAACGGTTGAATCTGCTTCGTTGAATGCCTGAATCAACAGCACCCCTTCATCATTTTCCTCAACATCATCGTAGCGAAGCGTTACTGTCGCTCCCTCGGCGCCAATCAATGCTGGATTCAGAAATCCATTTTCAGTGCCGGGGATAGTCGGTGGCTCGAGGTGGTTGTCTGACTCATGTGTTTCTAAAATATCGAAGCGTTGTTCAGAGGAGCTGAATTTTAGCTCGTTTGAGTCCTTAGCCAAAACGGTATAATTGGCCTTGATGTAGTTGTTTTTCCAGGCTGAAAATTCACTGTCGGCTAGTCTAAATTCGATGAGTGTGCCGGTTTCTTCTATCGTGATTGACCAATGTTTTGTTCTGATCGGACGGTCATCTCGGAAGCCCTGCCAGGTGAGCTTAACGATGTCGCCGAGTCCCATGCTTGAATGCGGTAATATAAACACCCTTGCAGGCTGTTGCTTCAGCTGATCTATAGCAACGACGGATTCATTTGATGGGTAAATATGCACTCGCGCTAGTTCATTATCGGTTATGCCAATGCGCTCGAGATCCGGGGGGGCAGCGAGCGGATCAGTGGATTTCATTGCCATGTCCTCGTTATTTGCGCAGTAGTGCGGTCATCGTTTACCCAACTTTTACAGCACGGGTTCACGCGATGAAACTGGCAAAAATGCTAGGTGTGGATCGATCGGGTCGTTGCTAGCGTGTGGGGTAGCTCTTCATAGCCCGAACTTCACGAGGCCGACTGACCATGACCGCCACGACCGCTCTCCATTCCAACGCCTTCAACTTCATGAGTTTCCTGCAAAGCGGCGTCGACCCGCGCACTGGCCAGTACACGGTGTCGCTCACCTTGCCGCAGGTCGCAGCCAACGCCCTGCTTGGCCCAAGCCTGCCCCTGGCGCTGTTCTTCAACCCGCTCAATCAGCAAGACACAGGCTACGGCAAGGGCTGGAACCTGCAGCTGTCGCAATTCACTCCCGATACCCAGGTGGTGGCTCTACATACCGGCGAAAGCTTCAAGGTCACCAGCCGTAACGGCGTGAAAATGCTGATGGAAGAGAAGAAGCTCGACAGCTTCCACATGGACGAAATAACCAATGGCGCATCGACCCACTACCTCGTCGAGCATAGCTCCGGGCTGCTCGAAAAGCTCCAAACCCACGCTGCCAACCAGCCTGTAGCGCTGCCTGTCGAGGTCTGGACCCGGCAAACCCGGCCGCTGAAGGTCACCTATGCGCCCTTCGTGTCTGATGGCGATACCTACGACCGGCTGGCCAGCATCGAGGGCAGTGACGTCGAAGGCGTCTATGCCCCGCTGCTCGAAATCAAGCGTGATGAAAGCAAGCGCCAAGTGCAGATCACCCTCAATCCCCAGGGCGCTGCCGCCACCCAGGTGCTCTTCGTCATGCAATTGGATACGCAAGGCCGGGTGATTGAACTGCAATTACCGACGGTCGATGGCAATCAGGCCAAGTGGCGCTTCACGTATACCGTCAGCCATACCTACAACTGTCTTGCAGAGGTACGGACCCCTACCGGTGCTTGGGAGCTCATCACCTATGATTCGGTTGGGCATAAGCGCAGTAACAACCTCTCCGGCACCCTGCCCAGGGTTTCCAAGCATGAGGTTCGGCCTGGTAACGCCGACGAGGCGCCCAAGCTCGGCGCCACTTGCAATCAAATCGTCAGCTATGAGTACACAGTGGTCACCCAAGAAGACGGATACCAGGCTGACAATAACTTCCTGGGGGCCAACCTCGCGCTCGGCGAGCCCACGCCGGGGTTGGATATCCTGTACAAGCACCCCAGCGCTTATCGCTATGGCTCGGTTGAAACGTTGCTAAGCGCCGATGGCGAAACAAAATTGCGCACTATCGAGCGGCACTTCAACAAGTTCCACCTGCTGACCCGAGAGATCACCAGCCAAGGGCCTGCGGATGACCTGCACATCCAGACCGTGGAGACCAGCTATGCCTATGAGGAAGGCAAGCCTTTCAAGGACCAGCCTGCCTCTTGCCAGCTCCCGCTGACCACCACTACCACCTGGCGCAAAGCTAAAACCGACACCGCCCGAACAGAGGTGCTCAAGCGTACCTATCACGAAGACGGCAACCTGCATACCGTAGAGCACCCCAGCGGGGTGGTCGAGACCAGTCTCTGGTATCCCGCTGGCGGAGAGCAAGGCGCGTGCCCGCCAGATCCGAGTGGCTTCGTACGCCACCTCAAGAGCAAGGCCACTAAACCGGCGCCTAGTGCGCTAACGCCGATCGCACCCATACTGCGCCAAGGGTATCGCTATAGCGCGCTGCCTGCATATGACGGTAATGCAAGTACCACCGACTGGCCGGTAATCGAGATAGAGACGCTGGAGGAAGTCGATGCGCAAGCGCAGGTGCTCCAAGAGCTGCAGAGCACCCAATACACGTACTTCAAGAACCAGCAACAGCCTCTTACCTACGGTCGCGTGGAGGAGTACACGCTCACCATGAACGGCCTGGCCACCACGACCAGTTACACCTACGCCACTCGGCTGTCGACCTTTGCCAACCATGACAATAAAGAAACGGTGCTGGTGACCACCCAGACGGTCACCGGGCACGACAACAGCGCCACGAACATCATCAAAAAAACCACGACCAGCGAACACTCGCTGCTCACAGGACAGAACCTACTTAACGAAGACGACAATGGCGTCAGGATTAACTACCGATATGATGTGCTGCGCCGGGTCATCCAGGAAGTCGTCGCCCCCGAATCCCCCTATCAGGCTGACCGTAGCTACACGTATCGGCTCTGTGCAAACGATGATGACCGAGCCAGCCAGAAACGCACCGATGTGAATGGTGTTTTGACACACACCATCCTTGACGGACTGAACAGGCCGGTCAAAGAACAGCGGAATGACCTCGACAATGCCACGTCGCGGCAGGAGGGGAAGGAGGAGCCGCTCCGTGCGCTATACCTAGCCACATACGATGCGTTTGGAAGGCTGCAAAGCGAAACTGAGACTGATTGGCGCAGCGCGCAAGCAGCGGACGACCTAACGCTGATTCACAGGTATGACTACGATTATTGGGGCCAACAACGCGCAGTCACCGGACCCGATGGGGTCAAGGTGATAGAGGAAGACGATCCTGTTGGCGAAAGCAACCCTGGGCAACCGGTAGACGCCCCCAAACAACGTATCGTCAAACGTTGGCGGGAAAGCACTGGCGGCGAGAGCAGTGGTATTAGCAAAACCTGGTTGAACCTCTTCAACCAGCCTGCGCGCACAGAGCGTCTGCAATGGTCTAGGGCGGAGGGAAACTACCAAGAAACACGGATTAGCCTGCAGCAAAACCAATACGATGGCCTGGGCCGCACACTTAGCGAAGCGGTTGGCCTCGTGGGAGAGAGAGTCAACAGGTATGTCTACGATGTATTCGGCCGTCTGATCGAGCATACCTTGGCCGACGGCGCAAAAGTGGTGCGCACATACGCTGAGCACAGTAGCGCGGACTTGCCAATTTCCATCGGTGTCGCGGGTAAAGAGCTGGGGCTGCAGGAGTACGACGGTCTGGATCGCCTGAAAAGTACCACGACAGGCAAGCGTAAACAGACCTACAAGTACAAAGGCAGTGAGCGTAAACCCAGCGAAGTGGTTACGCCGATCGGGCAGGTCATCCGCTATACCTATGAGTTCAGACTGACCGAAGAACCTGTGACAAGAGAATTCATCGACATTACACCTGGTGATGCTGAAGAGGTTGTTCAGAAAACAACCTTTGGATACCATGAAAAAAATGCTCGCTTGCATATGTGCTCCGTGGCGGATCAGGACTTTGAGCGCACCCATTATATTAACGGTACAGTCAAATGGGAGAAGCGTAAGCAAGCAGGCGTGACCTATGAAGTGAATTATCAGCACAGTCAGCGTGGACGTATAACGTCATATATCGATGCTAAAGGTCTGCAGCAATCGTACGGTTACGACAAAGAAAGTGGTCAGTTAACAGGCACTGGTTTGGGGGACGACCTGAACAGTGAATTGTTTTACGACAGCTTTGGTCGGCTGTCTTCTTTCTGTATAGATAACAAACAACAGTCCTTGAATACCCAGTTGGAATATGATCAGTTTGATCGTGAGTCGAAGCGTACGTTCGTACCCGACAGTGGCGATGGCCAATGCCTTGAACATACTTATAACGATGTCGATGCGTTGATCAAGCGCACGCTGCGTAATACAAAGACACAAGCGGTCCTGCGGGAGGAAACGTATGGTTATGACGACAGGCAGCGTCTGACCAGCTACGAGTGCACAGGCTCCGAGCTGCCTGTAGACCCCTCTGGCGCAGCGATCAAAGTCCAATACTTCACCTACGACGAACTTGATAATATCGATATGTGTATAACGGAATATCAGGAAGGTGGGGATCAATTAATATTATATTCATTCTCTGATGACGACCCTGCCCAGCTGGTGGGCTTGGACGTTGTCAGTCACCATGGTGGCTTAAAAGCACTTGATCTTGCCGGCGCACGTTTACTGGTCAAGGCACTGAAGCTTATCAAGCCCCTTGATCTAAGCGTGCTCTGGGATCTTCCTGCCCTGCACGAAATAATCTTGACCTACGACGGTAATGGCAATATGACCTGCGACGAGCAAGGGCATCTGCTTGAATATGATCGTGTCAACCGCTTGATCAAGGTTAGCCGGCCATCTGCCGAGGGTGACATCGTGTTGGCTGAATATCATTACGATGGCAAAGACCTTCTCACGGGTATGAGCCGGGATGGGGTAGGCACACAAAATCGTCTCTACCAGGGGGGCAGGCTCGCAAGTCTTCAACAGGCCGGTAACTCCATTACCTTTTTTGGAACAGAGGGGCTGATTCTCGGCGAGCTGCAGGACGAGAATGGCCTTGAACCCGAACAGGGAGATGCAGCCCGTTGAGGGACGGGCTGCTGAGCGGTGATCAGTGCTGGCTATCTTCTTCAGGCTGAGCCAGCAGCCGCTTTTGCTGGTGCCAGTCGAACGCTTCGCCATTTTGTTCGGCTTGGTACCGACGCTCTTCCAATGTTTGGTAAAGATCGAGCTCTTCATCCGGCATGAAGTGCAGGCAGTCGCCGCCAAAGAACCACAGCAGATCGCGTGGCACCAAATGGGCGATTTGCGGGTAGCGTTGAATGACCTGGCAGATAAGGTCCTGACCCAGGTATTGGCTTTCCAGTGGGTCTTTGGGGAGCAACGTCAGCAATTCGTCGAAGCGCTCAAGGAACAGGGCGTGACTCTCCTCGGGCACCTGCTCGGCCTCGCCCAGTGCGGCCAATATGGTACGCAGGTGCTGCAGTAGATGCAGGTGATAGTCAAGTTGGGCAGTGGCCATGGTGGTGTCCTTGGTATTGAAAAACAGGGTGCAGTATACGCCGCTTGCAGTGATCGCTTCACGCCGCCAGGAATATTTTTGATGAAGGTCGCCGAGCTAAGGAATAAGTGCTTGACGACGCAACTGGTAAATTTGCCAGTTTTGCCCGCCGAGAATAATGCGTAAAACAAGGAAATGCCCCCGGCCTAAATACAGTGAGGGATTTACCATGGCGCTCGATAAACAGCAGTTGATCAAATGGCTGGAAGGCGGGGTGCGCGCGCCAGCTTGGGATGTAGTGGTGAGCCTTGATCAGTCAACGGTTAACGAAGTCTTCGCTCAAGAATATGTCAAGCGCTTTGCGGAAAATACATACTTTGAGCCGTTCTCTAGTGATCCAGAAAAGGCAGACGATAGCGATGCCATTTATCTGCTGCATGGCGCGCTTCTCGACAGGCCGCGGCTGACCTTCATCAAACCGGATGATTCGAAGGACAGTATTGCCCGGCTGAGCATGGCATTGCTTGCCGGGGGGGATGTCGGCTTGACGCGGCGCGCGGAACGCTGGTTGGTGCATCGCGTGGAATGGATAAAGCCCCTGCATGCGCCGCTGTTAACGATGGACCTTAAATTAGATGACAACGTTATAAAGGTGGGCGATGAACGGAGGCTATTGGTTGATTTGAGTGAAAGTACAAATTTCCAGCTGGTGTTTGGCGAGGATTCCTCCGTTCAAAAGTTGCACGGGGAGAGTTTTGAGGACTGGTTTCTCGGGTTGGACGCTAAACACCAAACGTTCGAGTTCGGGCAAATTGCACTCGACTTGCCGGTTGGGTTTGCACCGCAGACTTACCGGTTACGAGCGCGTGCAGATAAAGATGTAGAGGGGCAGGGGGCAGTCGAGGTATTTATTAGCTCAACAGGGCAGGAATCAACTGAATTGCCCGGCGATAACTCTGGCTTCAAATATTTGCTCCCTTCAGGTGTCGAGGCCTACACGGGTACTGTGCTGTTCCATCCACAGTATGCGATATTTGTTTCGATTGTCGAAAGCATTACACGGCATTCTGCCGCTGTAACGCCCTATGATCTGGTGTATGGTGCTGACGGTAGAATTCAGTCTTTCAGACTGAAAAATCTTGAATTAATTATCATGGATGGAGTGGTTGAATCTGAGCATTCAGAGGGCCCGCCTATTGCGATCCCCTTCCATGATTTTTCGATGTGGGAAGTCCCAGGCGGTGAGTTTAGCGTATCCGCAGATGAACATGGGGGAGCTGATGTCAGCTGGGAGGTCGAGGGGCAGGTTAAATTCCCCAATAGAGATGCAATAACGACGTGGGGGCCGTATAAATTTCATAAACGGGTCGTCGGCAAGCTATCTGGGGAGCCGCCACAATATGACCTTGAGCTTGAGGTTATAGATCTCGATACGGAAGATTACCCATGGTTGACCCCCATCTGGGTGAGGTTTTTGGTGGCGCTCTCGAAAGCGTGTGTCAATGAAGTATTTAAGGGCCTGATCGCGCACGTCTCGCGTCCCGCAGTGGAACGGCTTATTAAAATGAGCTTTGGTAATAACTTTTTGATCGGCGAGTCGCCCTTTACCCCCAATATTGCTCTCCTAGGGTGGTTTAGTTCGCACCTTGAATTACCCCGGTTGAATGTCGAAGAGCTGATCATCATGGCGGGAGCTACTCATGCGTTTAGTGTGTCTAATGGCGTGCCCATCGCCAAGTGGGAGATAGAACCGCTGCATAAAGACGACCCGAACATCGGTACTATCGATGCAAAAACGGGCAGATATACTGCGCCCGCAGATGCTGCATTCAGTGGCGATTTCATGCGTCATCGGGTCAAGGCCACAACGGCTGGCGGTGCCAGCGGCTATGCGTTGCTAACGGTAGTGCGTGAAGCGCTCAGTTTAACCCCCCTGGCGTACCATCTCGGCACGGAGGGCAGCGGTGTCGACCTGATGGCAGGTACAACTGAAGACGCCTCGAAATTAATCTGGTCGTTCAAGGACGAAGACAATGCGAAAGGCACTTTAAGCGCTCGCAGCGGTGCCAAGGTTCGGTATACCGCAGGCAAAGTTGGGACCTTTCATGTTGATGTAGTGTTGGTGCATGACCCCAAGACCAAACTGACCCGAGATACCTGTCTGGTTTCTGGCAGTAATTTTGCCACGATCTACGTCACCCACGTTGAGGAGGGTGATAAAGAGCACTCGGTGCATCTGATGGTTGCGCATGCGCGTGTAGCAGAACCTGAGCCTCCGACCTGGGAGGTTAGGTTTGGACCGGGGCAGATAAGCGCTGAAGGTACAACGAGTGTGTACAAGGTTGACCCTAAAGCGAGTGAGCACTTCGCGCTGATTGTTTACAAGGGGACTCACCCGGAGCTCGGTGTAGAGGAAGAGGGCTTTATCCTCCTTCCTTTGCCGCTCACCCAATACAAAACAGCCTATGGCAAACTTCTGGAAAATAAGGCTACCGCTGCATCCCTGGGAGGACATTGATATGAGCATGTCCCCCCCTGAAGCGCTGGTGGCGTGGATGGGTAAAAACCCGTCAATGCTCAACTGGGACATGATCGCCTCCCAACCGCTTTCGCTACTTCAATACACCGTGCAACAGCAAGAGTTGCAGCGATTGGCGGAGCAGACTGTCGCAATCATCAGTGGCCAAGCGTTACGTCAAGAAGATGACTCTCTGCATGAGTTGGATAACTACATTGTCCGCCTCACGGATGTACATATTAAGGCGAACGGCTATGAGCGGCCTATGCTCCGTGTCCAGTTGAGCCTGGAGGGCGGTAGCTATGTGAAGTCCAGTTATCTGGGGGAGGTGATGAGTATAGCGGTGCATGACTCGGTGAGTCGGCTGCAGGCCACGATGAACTTGCCGGTGCGCTTCGAGAACGGTCAAGTGGTGCTAGATCTTGGCCAGGGTCAGGACCATACCCTGGTGTTGAACAGCACTGCGGATCTTGAATCGCTAGGCCCCAAAATGCTCAAGGCCGGCCTCGATGCCTTGGAGCCTGAGCAGCAGGTGCTAGCGCTTGCCGATGTTATAAGTAGCAAAGACAACCCGTTTCGCCAGGTATCGCGGGCCTTGCCTGCGGTGCAAGGGAGCGATGGGCTGACACCGGCGTTGCTGTTTTTCGTCAACTTTACTCACGGGGGACAGGGGAGCGTGCCACAAGATGGCCTTGATTTCCCCTCATTGCTGGCGAACACTGCCGATGACAGGTATGCGAGCACTGCCATTCTCTCTTGGCGACTTTTGCATCGGGATGCCTACGCGCAAAGCATTTTGGGCGTCTTGCAAGGAGGAGAGTATCGCTATGTCCGGAGCGACCCCCCAGAGAAAGGCCTGGACAGTATGGAGGCACTGAAAGGGCAACTTTCGATCCCGGTAGGAAGCTGCGAGGGCTTGGGGTTGGAGGTGTTGTTCGATGAAATTGTAGTGCCGGGGAGCGGCGGTAAGGCTGCACTCAAGATAGCATTCGCTGAGGGGCGCATCAGTCAAACGTGGCAGCCCAGCTGTACAGTGGGATATAGATACCGGCGTGTGGGTGCAACAGAAGAGTGGAAGAGGAGCCAGATTACGCTTGAGCCTCGACTGGATTACGCATTTGAACTTGCAGCCGACGCCACGGCTACGTTGACGGGGCGGCTGGACAGCATGGTAAAGCAAGCCGCTGCGAGCATAGATGACCAGTCCATCCCGCCATCTACTCATGAAGACGCCATGAAAGCCTTGGCGGATTATGCGGTGCGAAGGGGGTTTTTTACCGCGCTATCCACCCGCCTGACCGCTAATATCGATAGCCAAATCCTACCGTGCCTGCGCCAGCCTGATGGGCGTTTTATTCAGCCTCTCGTCAGAAACAGAACGAACAATCTGTTGCTGATGGGCGGATTCAAGTCAACGGATAGTTCGTTCCGAATAGTTGAGCAGAACGTAGAGTTATCAGCTGCGGCTGAAACTACATTCAGCGTTGAACCGCCAAGCAATGGCGTGAAATGGAGCATCGAACCCTTGCCGGGAACTACAGGTGAGATGGGTAAAATCAATGAAGCCACAGGTCATTACCAGGCGCCAACGGCTGCGGCGCTGGGGGGTAAAAACCTGATGGTTCGGGTCGTTGCAGACTCTGCCGGTGCCGTTGAGCGTAGCGAGTCACTGGTCATGGTGATAGGGCATTCGCTGGATTTCAATCCGAAGTTCGCCACCTGTTTTAGCGGCACTTCGCTCCAGTTGCGTGCGGATCTGCTTGAAGGCCCCAGCATGGCCGCTGAAGAGCTGGAGTGGCAGGTGCTGACGGACGGTGCGGGCAGTGGAACCATCTCAAGCTCGGGGGCTGGCAGCCTTATCGCTGACTACCTGGCGGCGCCAGCCCCTGGTGATGTGAGGTATGTAATCGACCAAATACAGGTCACGGGTAAAACTTCAGGGCGTACTGCTACCGGGTATGTCTTGGTAACGCATAAGGAACCCGATTTGCATTTGTCCGTGGATGAGCAATGGACAGGAGCGGGGTTGAAAATCCAAGCGAGAGTGCAAGGGAGTACAACGCCACTCGAAGTGGAGTGGATACTGCCCCTGGCAGGAACCGGCCAGATAGATTCAACGGGAGTCTACACCCCACAGGGAGACGCACGTTTCGTCGTCATCCTGGCGAAAAAACAAACATCTACCAAAACCTATGAGGGCAGCCTGACCCTTCCTTTGCCCTTGAGTAGTTTTGCTGAATTACGCAAAGCTCAAGTATCACGGGCCACCCTCAAATGGGAGGCAAAAGATGAAGAAGGCGTTTAGTCGAGCAAGCGTGATGGCGACCGGTTGAAGTGATCATTGCAACTGCTGGATCGAAACGAGGGCCGCTAAGCGGCCCACTGCGATCAGCGTATCTTATCCGTCCCTGGTAATAACTGATCTTTATCGAAGGCATCCACATCAATGACCGCACGTCGAGCGGTTTCAGCATCGCTTAGCTGCTGTCCTTGCGTCTCCTGCAACACGCCAGCCTCGATTGCAGCCTCGATCACCGAGCGCCCGGCTGGAGCCTGCACTGTTCCCTCTCGAGTAGCCTGATGCAGGGTCTTGCGAAGCGGCGCAGTCTCGTCCAACAAATCACAGGCCCTTTGCAACGCCGCCACCGGATCACCTTCGGCCTGAGGCCGGAAGCAGCCTGCCAACAGCTCTTCCAACGCCGGATCCCCTTTACTGCGCCCTATCAACTGTGCAACCTCGGCATCCAACTCATCACTTGGCCCGGTATGCCGGCGCCCAAACGGGAACACCAGCACACGCAGCGCACAGCCGATAAACCGGTTGGGGAAGTTGTCGAGCAGCTTGTCCAGCGCCTGTTCGGCTTTACCCAGGCTCTCTTCCATGGCCCAGCGCAACAACGGCTGCATGTGCTCCGGCGACCCCAGATCGTGGTAACGCTTGAGCGCGGCCGAGGACAAGTACAGGTAACTCAGCACATCCCCCAGGCGCGCGCTGAGGCGTTCACGCCGTTTCAGTGCGCCGCCCAGCAGCATCATCGACAGGTCTGCCAACAAGGCGAAAGCCGCGGCCTGGCGGTTCAATGAGCGGAAGTAACCTTGACTCAGCGCATCACCCGGCACCCGTTCGAAGTGGCCCAGGCCCAAGCCCAGTACCAGGGTGCTGGCGGCGTTACCGGCGGCGAACATGATGTGCTTGAGCAGCAGCTCGTCAAACTCCTTGAGGGCCTGATCGCGGTCTTCGCGCCCGGCCAGGGCCATTTCCTTGAGCACGAAGGGGTGGCAGCGGATCGCGCCCTGGCCGAAGATCATCAGGTTGCGCGACAGGATGTTTGCACCCTCGACAGTGATGAAGATCGGCGCCCCTTGCCAGTTGCGGCCCAGATAGTTGTTCGGCCCCATGATGATGCCCTTGCCGCCATGCACGTCCATGGCGTGTTGGATGCACTCGCGGCCCCGTTCGGTCAGGTGGTACTTGAGGATCGCCGACAGCACCGAGGGCTTCTCGCCCAGGTCCACCGCCTTGGCGGTGAGCAGGCGGGCGCTGTCCATCAACCAGGCATTGCCGCCGATACGGGCGAGCGATTCCTGGATGCCTTCGAAAGCGGCCAGCGGTACGTTGAACTGTTCGCGGATATTGGCGTATTGGCCGGTCACTAGGCTGGTGTACTTGGCCGCACCCGTGCCAACTGCCGGCAGGGAGATCGAGCGGCCCACCGACAGGCAGTTCATCAGCATCATCCAGCCTTTGCCGAGCATTTCCTGGCCGCCAATCAGAAAGCTCAGCGGCACGAACACGTCCTTGCCGCTGTTGGGGCCGTTCATGAACGCCGCACCCAGCGGCAGGTGGCGTTTGCCGATCTCGACGCCAGGTGTGTCGGTGGGGATCAGCGCCAGGCTGATGCCCAGCTCTTCTTGTTCGCCCAGCAGGTGCTCGGGGTCGTAGGCCTTGAATGCCAGGCCCAGCAGGGTGGCGATGGGGCCCAGGGTGATGTAGCGCTTCTCCCAGTTCAGGCGCAGGCCGATCACTTCTTCGCCTTGCCATTGGCCTTTGCAGATGATGCCGGTATCGGGCATGGCACCCGCGTCGGAGCCGGCCAGCGGACCGGTGAGGGCAAAGCAGGGAATCTCATCGCCACGGGCCAGGCGCGGCAGGTAATGGTTGCGCTGCTCATCGGTGCCGTAGTGCAGGAGCAGCTCGGCCGGGCCGAGGGAGTTGGGCACCATGACCGTGGAGGCCAGGTCACCGCTGCGGGTGGCCAGCTTCATGGCGACTTGGGAGTGGGCATACGCCGAGAAGCCCTTGCCGCCGTATTCCTTGGGGATGATCAGGGCGAAGAAGCCGTGCTCTTTGATGAACTGCCAGGCTTCTGCCGGCAGGTCCATGTCCTGGCCGATCTGCCAGTCGCTGACCATGGCGCAGAGTTGCTCGGTGGGGCCGTCGATGAACGCGTGTTCTTCGTCAGTGAGCTTGGGCGCGGGGTAGTCGAGCAGGGTGTTCCAGGCGGGACGGCCGCTGAACAGCTCGCCATCCCACCACACGGTGCCGGCCTCGATCGCCTCGCGCTCGGTCTGTGACATCGGCGGCAAGGTGCGCTGGAACCATTTGAAGATCGGCCCGGTGAAGACCTTGCGGCGCCAGTCGGGCAGCACCAGCAGCGCGGCCTTGGCGGCCAGTACCAGCCAGATCAGCGTCAGCAGCCAGCCTGGGGCGCTGCTGAAAATGCCCATCAGCAGCGTGTAGGCGGCGATGATGCCAAGTATCTGCAAGGGCGGCAGGCGCCGATGGGTGAGATACGCCGCGCCGATCACCAGAACCACCAACCACAACAGCAACATAATCCTTCCTCCTTGGAACCTTGGCCGTGGGCCGGACCCACAGAGCTTAGACGGCATCCGGCGAACGGCCTTGTCAGATCAGTGACAGGGTGTGGCGGCAGGAGTTCGCCGGGGGTTGTCAGGGTATGTGTCTGGATTGCCTGGGCTGGCCCTGCGATCAGGCCGGTACAGACGATCGGGCTCTGGAGTAAACTGCCGAATTCGCGCATTCATAAGGACGTTGTCATGCTGAAGATCTGGGGTCGCAAGAATTCGAGCAATGTACGCAAGGCGTTGTGGATCGCCCACGAGCTGGGCCTGGACTTTGAGTCGATCAACGCCGGCGGCGCCTTCGGTGTGGTCAACGACCCCGAGTACCGCTCGCGCAACCCCAACGGCCTGGTGCCGATGCTCGAAGATGGCGACCTGGTGCTGTGGGAGTCGAACGCCATCGTGCGCTACCTCTGCGCCGAGTACGGCCGCGAGCAGGGCTGGTATCTGGACGACCCGCGCCAGCGCGCCCTGGCCGATAAATGGATGGACTGGACCACTTCATCCTTTGCCACGCCTTTCCGCCCGCTGTTCTGGGGCCTGCTCCGCACCCCCGAGCAGCAGCGCGACTGGATCGCGATCAATGCTGCGCAAAAGGCCTGCGCCGAGCTGCTGTCGATTGCCGACCAGACCCTGGCCAGGCAACCCTACCTCTCCGGTGAGCAGATCGGCATGGGTGACATTCCGCTGGGCAGCTTCGTCTACGCCTGGTTCGAAATGCCTATCGAGCGTCCGGACATGCACCACCTACAAGCCTGGTACCAGCGTTTGCAAGAGCGCCCGGCGTACCAGGCGGCGGTGATGACTGCGCTGACCTGATCGAACACCTGGACTATTTCGATAGTCACTATCAATACACATGACTGTACTTGTGCGGCCAGGCCTTGCACCATGGCCGCACTCACTGCGCCAGTGACCTGATCTGGCGTGTCCTGAACCTCTTCGCATGGTACGTGACCCGCTATGAGTTCTGCCCTGTCCATAAGACAGCTGACCAAGACCTACGGCAATGGCTTCCAGGCCCTCAAGGGCATCGATCTGGATGTCGCCGAAGGTGACTTCTTCGCTTTGCTCGGCCCCAACGGTGCCGGCAAATCCACCACCATCGGCATTCTCTCGACCCTGGTCAACAAGACCAGCGGCACGGTGAATGTGTTTGGCCATGACCTGGACCGCGAGCCAGCCGCGCTCAAGCGCTGCCTGGGCGTGGTGCCGCAGGAATTCAACTTCAACCAGTTCGAGAAGACCTTCGACATCGTCGTCACCCAGGCAGGTTACTACGGCATCCCGCCCAAGCTTGCCAAGGAGCGCGCCGAGCAGTACCTGACCCAGTTGGGGTTGTGGGACAAGCGTGATGTGCAGTCGCGTTCGCTGTCCGGTGGCATGAAGCGCCGCTTGATGATCGCCCGCGCGCTGATCCACGAGCCGCGCTTGCTGATTCTCGATGAGCCAACCGCAGGGGTGGACATCGAGCTGCGTCGCTCGATGTGGAGCTTCCTGACCGAGCTGAACCAGAAAGGCATCACCATCATCCTCACCACCCACTACCTCGAGGAAGCCGAGCAATTGTGCCGCCACATCGGCATCATCGACCACGGCACCATCGTCGAGAACACCAGCATGCGTAAGCTGCTGAGCAAGTTGCATGTGGAAACCTTCGTGCTCGACCTCAAGCAGGATCTGGCCGTTGCTCCCACCTTGCAGGGCTACCCGTGCCGGCTGATCACGCCGCATACCCTGGAGGTGCAGGTGGATAAGGATATTGGTATCACCGCGCTGTTCGGCCAGTTGGCCCTGCAGAACATCGAGGTGCAGAGCCTGCGCAACAAGACCAACCGACTTGAGGAGCTGTTCGTGTCCCTGGTGGAGAAGAACCTGTCGAAGGTGGCGGTATGAATGTGGAGCTGCGCACCAACTGGGTGGCCCTCAATACCATCGTCTACCGCGAAGTCCGGCGCTTCCTGCGCATCTGGCCGCAGACCTTGCTGCCGCCGGCGATCACCATGGTCTTGTACTTCGTGATCTTCGGCAACCTGATCGGCCGGCAGATCGGCGATATGGGTGGCTTCACCTACATGGAGTACATCGTCCCCGGGCTGATCATGATGTCGGTGATCACCAACTCCTATGGCAACGTGGTATCTAGCTTCTTCGGCAGCAAGTTCCAGCGTTCGATCGAGGAGTTGATGGTTTCGCCGGTGTCACCGCACACCATTCTCATCGGTTATGTGCTGGGCGGGGTATTGCGTGGCCTGGCAGTGGGGGTGATCGTGACCATCCTGTCGCTGTTCTTTACCCATCTGCAAGTTCATCACTTGGGCGTTACCGTGGTGGTGGTGTTGCTCACGGCAACCATCTTCTCGCTGCTGGGCTTCGTCAACGCGGTGTTCGCGCGCAACTTCGATGACATATCGATCATCCCGACCTTCGTGCTGACGCCGCTGACCTACCTGGGCGGGGTGTTCTATTCGATCAACCTGCTGCCGCCCTTCTGGCAAACCGTGTCGTTGGCCAACCCGGTGCTGCACATGGTCAACTCGTTCCGCTACGGCATCCTAGGGGTGTCGGATATCAGCATTGGTACGGCGATCACCTTCATGCTGGTTGCTACCGCAGTGCTGTATACCCTGTGTATCCGCTTGCTGGTCAGCGGCCGCGGCATGCGTGCATGAAGCCTTGAGTTTGCGCCGGCGCCACTGCCGGCCAACCCACCAGCGCCAATAGAACATGGTGATGAAGTAGGCGGCGATGCCGAGTACCACGCCGCAGACGACCGAGCCGAGCAGAAACGGCTGCCACAAGGTCGACAGCTGGTCGGTGATCCATTCGAAGGTCAGGTCGTCGGGCAAGGTGCGCGGTGGCGTCTGCAACAGCCAGGCGCCGGTCATGTAGGTGACGAAGAATACCGGTGGCATGGTCAGCGGATTGGTCAGCCAGACCAGGCTGACTGCGATTGGCAAGTTGCCGCGCAGCGGAATGGCCAGGCTGGCGGCCAGCAGCATTTGCATCGGGATAGGGATCAACGCCGCGAACAGGCCTACCCCCATGGCCCGCGCCACTGAATGGCGGTTCAGGTGCCAGAGGTTGGGATCGTGCAGCAATTTTCCGAAGAAGCGTAAGGATTTGTGTTCCCGAATGCTGGTCGGATCCGGCATGTACCGTTTGAAGAGGCGGCGCGGCATGTAGGCTCCCCGGGTTTGAAGGGGGTCAGTATGCCTTGATTCCCTGACCGGCTTGTTCAGAGTTTGTGACAATTGTTGAGCAAGATTAGGCGCCAATTGCGCTATTGCTGTGCAGGCTTATCGGCTTGCGGAGCTCTACCTCATGCGCACAGGGATGTTTGCGCTCGCCGCGGGGTTGCTGGCCCTGCGTTTTCTTCCGGTTTTGCCATCGGTCGGATGGCTGTTGATCCTGCTTTTGCTTGGGCTGGGCTGCTTGTGCACGCGCGTTTGGCCGCTGGGTTGGCTGCTGCTGGGCTTTTGCTGGGCGTGTTGGTCGGCGCAGCAAGCGCTGGATGACCGTCTGGCGGCCAATCTGGATGGCCGCACCTTGTGGCTGGAGGGCAGGGTGGTGGGGCTGCCAGCACAAACTGGCCGAGGCGTGCGCTTTGAGCTGGATGAGGCAGCGTCGCGCCGCGCTGATCTGCCCAAGCGCCTGCAGTTGAGCTGGTTTGCCGGGCCGCACGTGCAGGCCGGCGAGCGTTGGCGCCTGGCGGTCACACTCAAGCGCCCGCACGGCCTGCTCAACCCCCACGGGCCAGACCGCGAAGCGACGCTGTTGGCTCGCAGGATCGGTGCGACCGGTACGGTCAAGGCCGGGCAACTGCTGACGCCAGTCTCCGGCGGCTGGCGCGACAGTCTGCGTCAGCGCTTGCTGGCGGTGGATGGCCAGGGCCGCGAAGCCGCTTTGGTCGCACTGGTACTCGGGGATGGCTCGGGGCTGGCGCGCGAAGACTGGCAGACCCTGCAGGCCAGCGGCACAGTGCACTTGCTGGTGATCTCCGGGCAGCACATCGGCCTGGCTGCGGGGCTGATGTATGGGCTGGTGGCGTTCATGGCTCGTTGTGGCGCCTGGCCGCATCGCTGGCCGTGGTTGCCCTGGGCCTGTGGCCTGGCAATGGCGGCAGGATTGGCGTATGGCTGGCTGGCGGGGTTCGCCGTGCCGGTGCAGCGCGCTTGCCTGATGCTGGCGGTAGTGCTGGCCTGGCGCTTGCGTTTTCGTCATCTGGGCACCGGCGTGCCGCTATTGCTGGCGTTGGGCGGCGTGTTGCTGATCGAGCCGTTGGCCAGCCTGTTGCCAGGGTTTTGGTTGTCGTTTGCGGCGGTGGCGGTGCTGGTCTACTGCTTCGCCCACCGGCTCGGTGGCTGGCGGCCTTGGCAGGCCTGGACCCGGGCGCAGTGGGTGATCGCTGTCGGCCTGCTCCCGGTGTTGCTAGCGGTGGGGCTGCCGATCAGTGTCAGCGCACCTGTGGCCAATTTGCTGGCTGTGCCCTGGATCAGTCTGCTGGTCCTGCCTTTGGCATTGCTTGGCACTGTTCTGCTGCCTGTGGCGGGGGTAGGCGAGTCGCTTTTGTGGCTGGCGGGCGGGGCGCTGGATTGGCTGTTTCGCGCGCTCGGCCACTTGGCCCACTGGCAGCCCGCCTGGATACCTCGGCCTTTGCCGTTGGTCGCTTGGCTGCTGGTCGCCAGCGGCGCCTGGCTGGTGCTGCTGCCTCGTGGCTTGCCGCTACGAGGCTTGGGGGCCGTGATGCTGCTGGCGTTGTGGGCGCCGAAAGAGTCAGTGCCGCATGGCCAGGTGCAAGTGCTGCAACTGGATGTCGGGCAAGGGCTGGCGATACTGCTGCGTACCCGCCTGCACAACCTGCTCTACGACGCAGGTCCCGCGCAAGGTGACAGTGATCTGGGGCAGACGGTAGTGCTGCCCACCCTGCGCAAGCTGGGGGTGAATCAGCTGGACGCCATGCTGATTAGCCATGCCCATGCCGATCATGCTGGGGGTGCGTTGGCTGTTCACCGCGTTCTACCGATTGCCCGGGTGCTGGCCGGGGAGCCCGCTGAACTGCCAGCGGTATTGCAAGCGGACACGTGCCTGACAGGCGAGAGCTGGGAGTGGGATGGGGTGAGTTTTTCGCTCTGGCATTGGCCCGAGGGGCCAGGGAGCAATGAGCGCTCTTGCGTGCTACTGGTCGAGGCCAATGGCGAGCGGCTGCTACTGGCCGGGGATATTGAAGCCGGGGCCGAACGGGCCTGGCTGGCGGCCAATGGCCAGACGCGGATCGACTGGCTGCAATCGCCGCATCATGGCAGTCGCAGTTCTTCCACTGAACCGTTCATCCGCGCCACGGCGCCGCGTGGGGTATTGATTTCGCGGGGGCGGTACAACGGTTTTGGGCATCCGCATGCGCAGGTGATCGAGCGTTATCAGCGGCATGGGATGGTGATTCACGACACGGCGATCGAGGGGGCCTTGAGTTTGCGCCTGGGTAGCTTTGGCGGTGTAGAGGGGCAGCGGGGGCAGCGGCGGTTCTGGCGTACTGGGGATTGAGTAGAGCATAGGCTGGGCCGACCTCTTCGCGGGGCAAGCCCGCTCCCACGGTGTGGACGGCCCCCGAGAAGTTGGATACCAATCCAGCTTCTCGGGGGTAGCCCAGTGCCTGTGGCCTGTCAGCGAATTTGGAGCGATGCGCTGCTGCGCATTGCGACCTCCGGCAGATGAGGCGACCTGCGTCCTATGTTAGAGTGGCGGCCTTTTTCCGAGGGGATGCTTACTGTGTGGGAATTGGTCAAGTCCGGTGGTTGGATGATGCTGCCGATCATTCTGAGCTCCATCGCCGCCATGGCGATCGTCGCCGAACGCCTGTGGACCCTGCGCGCCAGTCGCGTGACCCCGCCGCACCTGCTCGGCCAGGTGTGGATGTGGATCAAGGACAAGCAGCTCACCAGTGACAAGCTCAAGGCCCTGCGCGCCGATTCGCCACTGGGCGAGATCCTTGCCGCAGGCCTGGCCAACTCGCGCCATGGCCGCGAGATCATGAAAGAGTGCATCGAAGAGGCCGCCTCGCGCGTCATTCATGAGCTGGAGCGCTACATCAGCACCCTGGGCACCATCGCTGCGATGGCGCCGCTGCTCGGCCTGCTCGGCACGGTGCTGGGCATGATCGATATCTTCAGCGCCTTCATGGGCTCGCAGATGACGGCCAACGCCTCGGTGCTCGCCGGCGGTATTTCCAAGGCCCTGGTCACCACGGCCGCAGGCCTGATGGTCGGTATCCCGGCGGTATTCTTCCACCGTTTCCTGCTGCGTCGTATCGATGAGCTGGTGGTGGGCATGGAGCAAGAGGCGATCAAGCTGGTCGAGGTCGTGCAGGGTGACCGCGAAGTGGAAGTGGCTGGAGGCAAGGCGTGAAGTTTCGGCGCAATCGCCAGCGCGAGAACGTCGACATCAACCTGGCGTCGTTGATCGACGTGGTGTTCGTGCTGCTGCTGTTTTTCGTCGTCACCACCACCTTCACCCGCGAGAACCAGCTGCGCGTCGAGCTGCCGGAGGCCACCACGGCCGCGCCGCCTAGCGCCGACGAGGGTAAGCGGGTGGACATCACCATCAGCGCCGACGGCGTGTATTCGGTGAACAACCACCTGCTGCCCAAGAGCGACCTGGCGACCCTGACCGAGGCGCTGCAGCAGGAGTCCGGTGGCGACACCCAGTTGCCGCTGTCGATCAGTGCTGATGGCAAGACGCCGCACCAGGCTGTGGTTACCGCAATGGATGCTGCCGGCAAGCTCGGTTTCAGCCAACTGCGCATAACCACCGTCGAGGCGGCGCCGGGGACGCCCTGATGGCTTTCGCCGATCGTCTGCTGGAGGCCTGGTATGCCGGGCATCCGGCCTTGGCCCTGTTGCGCCCGCTGGAGGCGCTGTACCGGCGCGTTGTGCTGCGCAAGCGTGCGCGCTTTCTCAGCGGCGAGAGTGCCAGCTACCGCGCCCCCGTACCGGTGATCGTGGTGGGCAATATCACTGTTGGCGGTACCGGCAAGACGCCGATGATCCTCTGGCTGATCGAGCACTGCCGCCGTCAGGGGCTGCGGGTGGGCGTGGTCAGTCGCGGTTATGGCGCCAAGCCTGCGCAGTTGCCCTGGCGGGTCGAGGCGACTCACAGTGCAGAGCAGGCAGGCGACGAGCCGTTGCTGATCGTCCAGCGCACCGGCGTGCCGCTGATGATCGACCCTGATCGCTCCCGCGCCGTGCAGGCGCTGTTGGCCAGCGAGCCGCTGGACCTGATCTTATGTGACGACGGCATGCAGCATTATCGCCTGGCCCGCGACCTTGAGCTGGTGCTGATCGATGCTGCGCGTGGACTGGGCAATCGCCGCTGCCTGCCGGCAGGCCCGCTGCGTGAGCCGGTCGAGCGTCTCCAAGACGCGGATGCCGTTCTGTACAACGGCGCGAGCGGCGACCGTGATGGCGGTTTTGCTTTCCAGTTGCAGCCCTCAGCGCTGATCAACCTGCGCAGCGGCGAGCGCCATTCGCTTGAGCATTTTCCGCCCGGCCAGGCCCTGCACGCGGTGGCTGGTATTGGTAACCCACAACGTTTCTTCAATACCCTGCTGGGGCTAAACTGGCAGCCTGTGCCGCATCCTTTCGCCGACCATGCGCAGTTCTCTGCCCAGGCGCTGACGTTCAGCCCGGCTTTGCCGCTGGTAATGACTGAAAAAGATGCGGTGAAGTGCCGCGCGTTCGCCGCTGACGACTGGTGGTACCTGGCGGTCGAAGCGCAGCCTTCGCCAGCCTTCGTCGGCTGGTTCGACGCTCAGCTCGAGCGCCTGCTGCCTGCGCGCCGTCAGCCCTGAGCCCTATTCATTTTTCCGGCCACTGGCCTCAAGGAAGCTTCCATGGACACCAAACTGCTCGACATCCTGGCCTGCCCGATCACTAAAGGCCCGCTCAAGCTCAGCGCCGACAAGACCGAGCTGATCAGTAAAGGCGCAGGCCTGGCTTATCCAGTGCGTGACGGCATCCCGGTCATGCTGGAAAGCGAAGCGCGCACCCTGACTGACGACGAGCGTCTGGACAAATGAGCCTGAATTTCACCGTGGTGATCCCCGCTCGCCTGCGCTCGACGCGCTTGCCGGGCAAGCCATTGCTGCCGATCGCCGGCAAGCCGATGGTCCAGCACGTGTGGGAACAGGCGCGTAAGAGCGGTGCCAGCCGCGTGGTCATCGCCACTGACGATGCCAGCATCGTCGAGGCGTGCCAGGCGTTCGGCGCCGAAGTGCTGCTGACGCGCGCCGATCATGAATCCGGCACCGACCGTTTGGCCGAAGTTGCCGCGCACCTGGGTCTGCCCAGCGATGCCATCGTGGTCAATGTGCAAGGTGACGAGCCGCTGATTCCGCCAGTGATCATCGATCAGGTGGCGGCCAACCTGGCGGCGCACCCTGAGGCGGGCATCGCCACCCTGGCCGAGCCGATCCATGA
Source organism: Pseudomonas sp. NPDC088890 (assembly GCF_044900155.1). NCBI lineage: Bacteria > Pseudomonadati > Pseudomonadota > Gammaproteobacteria > Pseudomonadales > Pseudomonadaceae > Pseudomonas > Pseudomonas sp. NPDC088890. The sequence continues at coordinate 294,449 of NZ_JBJDNG010000001.1, forward strand.
GCCGCAGACGGTGTTCAACCCCAATGCGGTCAAAGTCGTCAGCGACAAGCATGGCCTTGCCTTGACGTTCAGCCGCGCGCCGCTGCCCTGGGCGCGTGACGCCTTCGCCAAGGATCGTGAGCAACTGCCGAATGCAGTGCCTTATCGTCGCCACATCGGCATGTACGCCTACCGCGTGGGCTTCCTGCAAGACTTCGTCAGCTGGGGCCCGTGCTGGCTCGAGCAAACCGAGGCGCTGGAGCAGCTGCGGGCGTTGTGGCATGGCGTGCGCATTCATGTCGAGGACGCCATCGAGGCGCCTGCCGTGGGTGTCGATACCCCTGAAGACCTGGAGCGCGTTCGGCGCTTGCTGGAGGTTTGATGCGCGTTCTGTTCGTCTGCCTGGGCAATATCTGCCGTTCGCCAACGGCCGAGGGTGTGTTGCGCCATCAATTGCAGGTTGCCGGCCTGGCTGACCAGGTCCATGTAGCGTCTGCCGGGACGGGCGACTGGCACGTGGGCAAGGCGCCCGACGCGCGTACCTGCCGTGCAGCGCTAAGCCGCGGCTACGACCTGTCGGCGCAGCGTGCCCAGCAGGTCAGTGCTGGCCATTTCGCCGAGTACGATCTGGTGCTGGCCATGGACAAGAGCAACCTTGCCCATTTGCAGGCGTTGCGCCCGCACGCGGCAAGCGCTGAGCTCGATCTGTTCCTGCGCCGCTATGGCGCGGCGCTGGACGAAGTGCCCGACCCGTATTACGGCGGCGCCGGCGGCTTCGAGCAGGTCCTGGACCTGATCGAGGCGGCCTGCCAGGAGCTGGTTGTGGAAATCAAGGGGCGGCTATGACGGCGCAGTGGCAGGAGCGGGTCTCGCTCAAGCCGTTCAACACCTTCGGCATCGACGTCAAGGCGCGCTATTTCACTCAAGCGCGCAATGACGATGACGTGCGTGCGGCGCTGGCCGATGCGGCGCAGCGGCATGTTGCAGTGCTGGTGATTGGTGGTGGCAGCAACCTGTTACTCACCCATGACATCGATGCCCTGGTACTGCATATGGCCAGCCGAGGTCGCCGGGTGCTGAGCGAGCAGGGCGGTCGGGTGGTGGTCGAGGCCGAGGCTGGCGAGCCCTGGCATGGCTTCGTCCAGTGGAGCCTGGAGCAAGGTCTGAGCGGCCTGGAAAATCTCAGTTTGATCCCTGGCACCGTAGGCGCTGCGCCGATGCAGAACGTGGGTGCCTATGGGGTGGAGATCAAGGATGTATTCGCAGGGCTGACGGCGCTGGATCGCCAGACCGGCGAGCTACGTGATTTTGGCCTTGAAGAGTGCGCATTCGGCTATCGCGACAGCCTGTTCAAGCGCGAGCCGGGGCGTTGGCTGATTCTGCGGGTGCGCTTTGCCCTCGATCGCACGCTGCGGGCGCACCTGGACTACGGGCCGGTGCGTCAGCGTCTGAGTGAGCAGGGCATCGAGCAGCCCACTGCCCAGGCGATCAGTGATGCGATTTGCAGTATTCGCCGCGAGAAGCTGCCGGATCCGCTCGAACTGGGCAATGCCGGCAGTTTCTTCAAGAACCCGGTGGTCAGTGCTGCCCTGACTGAACAGATCCGTGCGCGCTATCCGAGTGTGGTGGCATATCCCCAGGCCAATGGCCAGGTGAAGCTGGCTGCGGGCTGGTTGATCGAGCAGGCGGGTTGGAAGGGGCATCGTGAGGGTGATGCGGGCGTGCATCGTTTGCAGTCGCTGGTGCTGGTCAATTATGGCCAGGCGACCGGGGTGCAGCTGCATGAGCTGGCGCGCAAGATCCAGGCGGATATTCTCGAGCGGTTTGGGGTTGAGCTGGAGATGGAGCCAAATCTGTATTGAGGGCCTGCCTGTGATGGCCTGATCGCGGGGCAAGCCCGCTCCCACGTACCCCAGGTAATCGAATCTATTGCGTGGGAGCGGGCTTGCCCCGCGATAAGGCTTGTACAGGCCGCACATTACCAAAAGCCATGAAAAAGCCCCGCCAGTTCACACTGGCGGGGCTTTTTCATTCAGCCGTTGCAATCAACCGTGATGAGGCTTCTGCTCTTCGGTTGTTTCCAGGGCTTCAGGTTGCGCAGCTTCAGCAGCCTGTGCTGCGGCTGCGGCAGCAGCGGCGGCCTCGGCTTCACGCTTGCGACGACGCACTTCACGTGGGTCGTTTGGCGCGCGGCCGTTAGGCAGCATGACCGGTGCAGGTTCAGCGGCAACCGGTGCTGGCTCGACAACCTCAGGCTTGGCTTCGACAGCCGGAGCAGCAGGTTGCTCAGCTACTGGCGCCTCGACCGGTGCGACCGGTGCAGCTTCGGCAACTTCCGGCGCTTTCTCGGCTTCACCCGATTCAACCGCTGGAGTTTCGCTGGCTACTGCCTCGACAGCAACTTGTGGCTCAGCAGCTTCAGCGACAGGCGCTTCAACGACAGCTTGCGGCACCACTTCGACAACTGGCTCGGCGCTTGGCTCGACCACGGCTACCGGCTCGCTGAACGGCTGCTCGACCACAGGTGCGGCGGCAACGGTTTGTTCTACCTGGGCGTTAGGCTCAGATGGCAGGGCGATGACTTCGCCTGTCGCAGTCTCTGGGGCCTCGGCAGTGGCGATTTCAGCCTGTTGATTGGCCTGGGCCTCAGCTTCAGCGCTGATGTTGCTGGTGGCAACGGCAGCGGTGACGGCCAGGCCAGCTGCCAGTTCGGCACCCAGTTCGGTCGCTTGGTGCTGCTGTGGCTGCTGCTCATCAGTGGCTTCTTCATCGCCATCGATCAGCTCGCCATTGGCGTTACGCTGACGCTCGCGACGGTTGCTGCGACGACGCTGGCCACGGGAACGACGACGTGGACGCTCGCCATCGGCGCCTTCCAGTTGCTCGTCCTGCAGCAGCTCTTCGTTTGGCAGTTGCTCGTCGGCGATTTCCGCTGCCTGCTCGGCGGCCTGTTCGGCAGCGCGTGGCTGGCGTTCTTCACGAGGAGCGCGTTCTTCACGCGGTGCACGCTCTTCACGAGGAGCGCGTTCTTCGCGTGGCGCGCGCTCTTCGCGAGGAGCACGTTCTTCACGCGGTGCGCGCTCTTCACGAGGGGCGCGTTCTTCGCGTGGTGCGCGCTCTTCACGAGGAGCACGTTCTTCGCGTGGTGCGCGCTCTTCACGAGGAGCACGTTCTTCGCGTGGTGTGCGCTCTTCACGAGGGGCGCGTTCTTCGCGTGGTGCGCGCTCCTCACGAGGTGCACGCTCTTCACGAGGAGCACGTTCTTCGCGGGCAGCCGGTGCGGCGTCCAGAGGTTCGCGCAGTTCGCGAACTGGGCGTTCCTCACGGTTGCCGCGGCGGTCCTGGCGTGGAGCGCGTTCTTCGCGTGGTGCACGCTCTTCACGTGGAGCGCGTTCTTCACGCGGTTGACGCTCTTCGCGCGGCTTGCGGTCTTCATCGCGGCGGCCGTTGCGGTTGCGGCTCTGCTGGCGACCGTTGCGCCGCTCTTCGTTGCGCTGTGGGCGCTCGGTAGCAGGCTTCTCGGTGGTAGCAGCGGGTGCAGCGACAGGCTCGTCCTTGCCGGCGAACAGGCTGACCAGCGACTTGACCAGGCCTTTGAACAGGCTTGGCTCAGGCGCATTGGCAGCTGCTGCGGCAGGGGCAGCGGGCTGTTCTGGTGCTGCGGCAGGAACCGGAGCGTTGGTGCGCGCCGGGGCCGTCTTGACCGCTGCTTCCTGGCGAACCAGGGTGCGAGTGGCGGCGGTCGGTTGCGGCGCTTCCTCGGTTTCGGTGGCAGCGATTTCGTAGCTGGACTGGTTGGTCAGCACGTCCGGATTGTCGTCGCGCAGGCGCTGGACTTCGAAGTGCGGGGTTTCCAGGTGATCGTTCGGCAGGATGATGATCCGTGCGCGCGTACGCAGTTCGATCTTGGTGATCGAGTTGCGTTTCTCGTTGAGCAAGAACGCGGCCACCGGGATTGGCACTTGGGCACGCACTTCAGCAGTGCGGTCCTTCAGGGCTTCTTCTTCGATCAGACGCAGGATTGCCAGCGACAGCGACTCGACGTCACGGATGATACCGGTGCCCGAGCAGCGTGGGCAGACGATGCCGCTGCTCTCGCCCAGCGATGGGCGCAGGCGCTGACGGGACATTTCCAGCAGGCCGAAGCGCGAGATCCGGCCAACCTGGACACGGGCGCGGTCAGCTTCCAGGCACTCGCGCACGCGCTCTTCGACGGCGCGCTGGTTCTTGGCTGGGGTCATGTCGATGAAGTCGATGACGATCAGGCCGCCGATATCACGCAGACGCAGTTGGCGGGCGATTTCCTCGGCCGCTTCCAGGTTGGTCTGCAGGGCGGTTTCTTCGATGTCGCTGCCTTTGGTGGCACGCGCCGAGTTGATGTCGATTGACACCAGGGCTTCGGTCGGGTCGATCACGATCGAGCCGCCGGAAGGCAGGTCGACCACGCGCTGGAAGGCGGTCTCGTTCTGGCTTTCGATCTGGAAGCGGTTGAACAGCGGTACGCTGTCTTCGTACAGCTTGACCTTGCTGGCGTACTGCGGCATCACCTGGCGGATGAAGGTCAGGGCTTCTTCCTGGGCATCGATGCTGTCGATCAGCACTTCGCCGATGTCCTGGCGCAGGTAGTCGCGGATCGCGCGGATGATGACGTTGCTTTCCTGGTAGATCAGGAACGGCGCAGTGCGGTCCAGCGAGGCTTCTTTAATTGCGGTCCACAGTTGCAGCAGGTAGTCCAGGTCCCACTGCATCTCTTCGCTGCTGCGGCCAAGGCCGGCAGTGCGCACGATCAGGCCCATGTCGCCCGGCACGGTCAGGCCATTGAGGGCTTCGCGCAGTTCGTTGCGCTCTTCGCCTTCGATGCGACGGGAAATACCGCCTGCACGGGGGTTGTTAGGCATCAGTACCAGGTAGCGGCCAGCCAGGCTGATGAAGGTGGTCAGGGCGGCGCCTTTGTTGCCGCGCTCTTCCTTCTCGACCTGGACGATGACTTCCTGGCCTTCGCTGAGCACTTCCTTGATGTTGACGCGGCCCTCAGGGGCCTTTTTGAAGTACTCGCGGGAGATTTCCTTCAGCGGCAGGAAGCCGTGACGGTCGGAGCCGAAGTCGACGAAGGCGGCTTCGAGGCTGGGCTCGATCCGGGTGATCTTGCCTTTGTAGATGTTGGCCTTTTTCTGCTCACGGGCGCCGGATTCGATATCCAGGTCGTAGAGGCGTTGGCCATCCACCAGGGCTACACGCAACTCTTCGGGTTGAGTTGCGTTAATCAGCATTCTTTTCATGTTGTACCGTCGGTTTCCGGGCTGCCGGAAACGGCGTTCGGCACACACGACTTCTCATGGTCGGTGCCAAGGTGCGCAAAGGGTAGCGAGCCACCCCCGTGTCGGCGACATTCGGCACCAGCCGGTTGCCCAGCCTGCCGTGGTCGCGACGACGCGTCCTGTTGCTGCGGTGCCAAGTGCACTCAGTCAGGAGGAGGAATCAGCCAGTGAATCGTGGACGCCCGTAGGCATCTGGAGAACATCGAGGCTCGCTCGCCGGGCCATTACAGAGGGCCGGTGGCCGAACGCCGTGCTACACGATCCGGGAGGCTGTACATCTCCACCCTGCACGTATCCCTGAAAATTCGGGTGCTGCCGCGCGCTGAATCCGCAACGGGTTGCATTTTTCGCCAGCTTCGATTCAGAAGCTGACGCCATTCATGTCCAAGGCAGGTATTTCCGAAGCATTCGCCGGGTGTGACGCGGAAGCGACGGTGGCGGGGCAGAGGTCCAGCGAAAAGAAGCGGGAAAGCAGGTGAAACACCGCGCTTGTCGTTTTTTTTCGGTCTTCTCTACTCGGCGCTGGTGGCGATTCCAGGCATTTCGGTAAACTGGCGAAAACCCCGTAGGACGGCCTCGCGTCCTCGAGAATTGCGATGGTCAGGGCCCGGCGTAGAGCCAGGTGCCGCTGGCCTGCCGCTTTTGGCGGCGTTCGCGACTATAGCAGTAATGATTAAGTGCTTCAATTCCATAAAAAATTGTTATGATCGAGCAATGACGACCAATACCCCTCCGACTTCCGGCGTTCAGCTGATCGAAGTCGCGCCGGAGCTTGCCGGCCAACGTATCGACAATTTCCTTATCACGGCCCTCAAGGGCGTGCCCAAGACCCTGGTCTACCGCATCCTGCGCAAGGGTGAGGTGCGGGTCAACAAGGGGCGGGTCAAGCCTGAGTACAAGATCCAGGCCGGCGACATCGTGCGGGTACCGCCCGTCCGACTGCCTGAGCGCGACGAGCCGGTACCGGTTGCCCAGGCGCTGTTGCAGCGCCTGGAGGCAGCGATTGTCTATGAAGACAAGGCGCTGATCGTGCTCAACAAGCCAGCCGGTATCGCCGTGCATGGCGGCAGCGGCCTGAGCTTTGGGGTGATCGAGGCGCTGCGTCAGCTGCGCCCGGATGCCAAGGAGCTGGAGCTGGTCCATCGCCTGGATCGCGACACTTCCGGCCTGTTGATGATCGCCAAGAAGCGCAGCATGTTGCGCCACCTGCATGCCGCCCTGCGCGGCGATGGTGTCGACAAGCGCTACATGGCGCTGGTGCGCGGTCACTGGCCGACATCGAAGAAGCAGGTCAATGCGCCGCTGCAAAAGAGCAACTTGCGCTCGGGCGAGCGCATGGTCGAAATCAATGACGAAGGCAAGGACGCGCTGACCCTGTTCCGCGTGCTGCGCCGCTTCGGCGAGTTCGCCACCATGGTCGAGGCGCGGCCGATTACCGGTCGTACGCACCAGATCCGCGTGCACACCCTGCATGCCGGTCACATGATCGCCGGCGACAGCAAGTACGGTGACGAGGACTTCACTCGCGAGATCCGTGAGCTGGGGGGCAAGCGCCTGTTCTTGCATGCCTATGCCCTGACGGTGCCGCTGCCCGATGGCGGCGAGCTGAAGATCGAGGCGCCGGTCGATGAGATGTGGGCCAAGACCGTGGAGCGCTTGAGTGCGAGCTGATTGTCGATGAGTAAACGCTATGAGCTGTTGGTCTTCGATTGGGATGGCACGTTGGCCGACTCGATCGGGCGCATTGTCCTGGCCATGAACCTGGCGGCCGAGCGTGCAGGCGAGGCGCCAAGCGCCGAAGATGCGGTGAAGGGCATCATTGGTCTGGCGCTGAGCGAGGCGATCTCGGTGCTCTATCCCCATCTTGAGCCGGTCCAGGTCGAGGTCTTCCGCCAGCACTATGCCGACGTCTACATGGCACTCGATCAGCAGCCTTCGCCGTTGTTCGAAGGCGTGCTGGAGTCGCTGGATGCTTTTCGTGCCGAGGGTTATCGTCTGGCGGTGGCGACCGGCAAGGCGCGTCGCGGGTTGGATCGGGTGCTCAAGGCCAATGGCTGGGAGCAGTTCTTCGACATCACCCGGGCGGCCGACGAAACCCGCGGCAAGCCCCATCCGCTGATGCTCGAAGAGATTCTTGCGCATTGCCAGGTCGAACCCGGACAGGCGCTGATGGTCGGAGATTCGGCGTTCGATCTGCAGATGGCCAGCAATGCCGGGATGCATTCGGTGGCGGTGGGCTACGGCGCGATGTCGCTGCAGGCGCTGGCTGAATTTGGCCCGCAGGTCTGTATCGATCATTTTTCCCAGTTGCGCCAGTGGTTGAGTGGTTCGGCGCAACTTCAATTCCAAGGTAGGTGAGCATGGCTGACGAGTGGAAAGCGCCCAAGACCGAGGTGGTCGAGGATGAAGATCGCAAGAGCTGGAAGCTGCTGGAGAAGACCTTGCTGGCCGGAGTGCAAGAGCAGCGCCGAGCGCGGCGCTGGGGCATCTTCTTCAAGCTGCTGACGTTCCTCTATCTGTTCGGCATCCTGTTCCTGTTCTCGCCGCTGATGAGCATGGATAGCACTGCCTCGCGCAGCGACAGCCACACGGCGTTGGTCGAAGTGCGTGGCATCATTGCCGACCAGGAGGCCGCCAGTGCCGACAATATCGTCAAGAGCCTGCGTGAGGCGTTCAAGGACGCCAAGACCAAGGCTGTGGTGATGCGCATCAACAGCCCCGGCGGCAGTCCGGTGCAGTCCGGTTATGTGTATGACGAGATCCGTCGCCTGCGGGCCGAGTACCCGCAGATCAAGTTGTATGCGGTGATCGCCGATCTGGGGGCTTCGGGTGCGTATTACATCGCCAGTGCGGCGGACGAGATCTACGCCGACAAGGCGAGCCTGGTCGGTTCGATCGGGGTGACCGCAGCGGGCTACGGCTTTGTCGGTACCATGGACAAGCTGGGGGTGGAGCGTCGTACCTACACCGCCGGTGAGCACAAGGCGTTTCTTGATCCGTTCTCGCCAGCCAAGCCTGAAGAGACCGAGTTCTGGCAGGGTGTGCTCAACACGACCCACCAGCAGTTCATTGCCATGGTCAAGCAGGGTCGCGGCGAGCGCTTGAAGGACAAGGAGCATCCAGAGCTGTTCAGCGGCCTGATCTGGTCGGGTGAACAGGCCAAGGCGCTGGGGTTGGTGGATGGTCTGGGTAGTGCCAGCTATGTGGCGCGGGATATTGTCGGTGAGAAGAACCTGGTCGATTTCACTGTCCAGGAATCGCCGTTCGATCGTTTCTCCAAGCGCATTGGTGCCAGTGTGGCTGAGCATTTGGCCATGTGGATGGGGTTCCAGGGGCCGACCCTGCGTTAAGGTTGAACGACGAGTCTGGGGGCGAAGCGCCCCCAGAATTCTCAAGGAATCTGCACCCCTTCCTTAAGCAGCATATCCACCAGCCGAATCAGTGGCAGGCCGACCAGGCTGGTCGCATCGCAGCCATGGGTGCTCTGAAACAGGCTCACGCCCAACCCTTCCGCTTTAAAGCTGCCAGCACAGTCAAACGGCTGCTCAGCCCTCAGATAGCGCTCAACGCGTCCTCGGTCCAATTCACGCATTGCAACGGTAAACGGCACGCAGTCGACCTGGCACTGGCCTGTCTGGCTGTTGTACAGCGCCAGGCCAGTGAGGAAAGTAACGTGCTGCCCGCTCGCCGCAAGCAGCTGCTCGCACGCTCGATCGAAGGTGTTCGGCTTGCCAAGGATCTGTTCGCCCAGCACGGCAACCTGGTCAGAGCCAATGATCAGATGATCAGAGTGGCTGCCCGCAAGTGCCTCGGCTTTCTGTCGCGCCAGGCGTCGAACCAGCTCGACAGCCGGCTCGTCATCCAGGCGCTGCTCGTCTATATCGGGGCTTGCCCAGGTGAAGGGCAGCTGCAGGCGCTCGAGCAGTTCGCGCCGGTAAGGGGAGCTGGAAGCCAATAACAGGGGAAGCATGGTAGACTCCTGGGCAGATCATCCGATTCTAACATGGCAGATGCCGCCGAATTTCCTTTGACAGGGGCGGGGGGCATCCCTAGAATGCTGCGCCTATGTTGAATGACCCGATTCCACCTCACGTTGACCCGCGCAAATTAGCCGATCGTGGCGTAACCCTCCAAGGTTCGCTGCAACTCGCTGATTTGGAAAGACTCTGCGACCCGCTTTCCGACAATGTCGGTACGGTGCAGGCGAAGTTCGATTTTGAACGAAACGAACAGAACGCTGTGGTTATCCACAGTGAACTCGACGTCGAAGTCAAAATGGTTTGCCAGCGTTGTCTTGAGCTGGTCACCCTGCCGATTCACAGCGAGTGTTCCTACGCTGTGGTGAAGGAGGGTGCGAATACCCAGTCGTTGCCGAAAGGCTATGACGTGCTGGAACTGGGCGAAGATCCTTTGGATCTGCAGGCGCTGATCGAGGAAGAGCTTTTGCTCGCCTTGCCCATCGTGCCTGCTCATCATCCGGAAGAATGCCAGCAGCCGGCGGGCGCAGACGAGCCCGAATCGAGCAAGGACGAGGTAACGCGGTCCAACCCGTTCAGTGTCTTGGCGCAGTTAAAGCGTGACCCAAACGTTTAGGAGTTAATCAATTATGGCTGTTCAGCAGAACAAAAAATCCCGCTCTGCCCGTGACATGCGCCGTTCGCACGACGCCCTGTCGGAAAACGCGCTGTCGGTAGAGAAAAGCACCGGTGAAGTACACCTGCGCCACCACGTATCGCCAGAAGGCGTATACCGTGGTCGCAAAGTGATCGACAAGGGCGCTGACGAGTAAATCTTGTCCGCTCAGATCATCGCGATCGACGCAATGGGCGGGGACTTCGGTCCCCGCAGCATTGTCCAGGCAAGTATCGCTTGCCTCTCGGCTACTCCCTCGCTACACCTGACCCTCGTCGGTCAACCCTCCCTTCTTGAAGATCTTGTCAGTGGCCTCTCGGCTGCGGATCGCGCGCGCCTGCAAATCGTGGCCGCCAGCGAAGTGGTGGGCATGGACGAGCGGCCTTCTCAGGCATTGCGCGGTAAACCTGACTCGTCGATGCGCGTCGCCCTCGAACTGGTGCGTGACGGCAAGGCACAGGCCTGCGTGAGTGCCGGCAATACCGGTGCGCTGATGGCCTTGTCGCGTTTCGTGCTAAAGACCCTGCCGGGCATCGATCGGCCGGCGATGGTGGCGGCGATTCCGACCCAATCAGGCTTCTGTCAGTTGCTCGACCTGGGCGCTAACGTCGATTGCAGCGCCGACAACCTCTTCCAGTTCGCGGTAATGGGATCGGTCGCGGCCCAGGCGCTGGGGATTCATCGTCCGCGCGTGGCGCTGCTCAATATTGGCACCGAAGACATCAAGGGCAACCAGCAGGTCAAGCTGGCTGCCACACTGTTGCAGAATGCCCGCGGCCTTAACTACATAGGTTTCGTCGAAGGTGACGGCCTGTACCGGGGTGAGGCTGACGTGGTGGTGTGCGACGGTTTTGTCGGCAATATCCTGCTCAAGTCCAGCGAAGGCCTGGCGACCATGATCAGTGCGCGCATCGAGGCGCTGTTCAAGGGTGGCGTGTTCGCCCGAGCTGTCGGCGCCATGGCCTTGCCGCTGCTCAAGCGTCTGCAGGCCGATTTGGCCCCCGCGCGGCACAATGGCGCGAGCTTTCTCGGCTTGCAGGGTATCGTCATCAAAAGCCATGGCTCGGCGGGCGTAGAGGGCTTGCAGAGCGCAATCCAGCGCGCGCTGATCGAGATCCAGGAAAACCTGCCGCAGCGCTTGCATGGTCGCCTGGAGGACTTGCTGCCTTAGGCATAATCGCCATGAAGTGGTTAAATGTGACCGCTTGGTTTTCGTTTTCATCCAAGTTTTCAGATTGCGCGTCCAGCTTCGGGCTTGGCGCACCCTATCCGACGACAAGATCATAAGGGCTTGTTCAATGTCTGCATCCCTCGCATTCGTCTTTCCCGGCCAAGGTTCCCAGTCGCTGGGCATGCTTGCTGAACTCGGCGCCGAAAAGCCGGTGATCATCGAGACCTTCAAGGAGGCCTCCGAGGCTCTGGGTTACGACCTGTGGAAGCTGGTTCAGGAAGGCCCGGAAGAACAACTCAATCAAACCGACAAGACCCAGCCGGCGATCCTCACCGCCTCCATCGCCCTGTGGCGCTTGTGGCTGGAAGAGGGCGGCGCACAGCCTGCCTTCGTTGCAGGTCACAGCTTGGGCGAGTACAGCGCGCTGGTCGCCGCTGGCAGTCTGTCGCTGAAAGACGCCGTTCGCTTGGTCGAACGTCGCGGTCAGTTGATGCAGGAAGCCGTGCCGTCCGGTCACGGTGCCATGGCTGCGATCCTTGGCCTGGACGACGCCGTGGTAGTCGAGATCTGCGCCAAGGCGGCTGAAGATGAAGTGGTCAGCGCGGTGAACTTCAACTCGCCGGGCCAGGTTGTGATTGCCGGCAACAAGGCTGCGGTCGATCGTGCCATGGAACTGTGCAAAGAGGCCGGTGCCAAGCGCGCCCTGCCACTGGCGGTCAGCGTACCGTCGCACTGTGCCCTGATGAAGCCGGCCGCCGAGCGTTTCGCCGAGCACGTCAACGCCATCGACTGGAAAGCCCCGCAGATCCCGGTAGTACAGAACGTCACCGCTGGCATCGCCGCTGATCTCGATGCGCTCAAGCGCGACCTGCTCGAGCAGCTGTACAAGCCAGTGCGCTGGGTCGAGTGCGTGCAGACCCTGGCCGCCAACGGCGCGGTCAACCTGGTCGAGTGCGGCCCGGGCAAGGTCCTGGCTGGCCTGAACAAGCGGTGCGCTGACGGCGTGACCACCTACAACCTCAATACCCCTGACGCCGTCGCCGCCACCCGTGCGGCGCTGGCCTGAATTTGGAGAAGCTTGCATGAGCCTGCAAGGTAAAGTTGCACTGGTCACCGGCGCTAGCCGTGGCATCGGCCAGGCTATCGCCCTCGAACTGGGCCGCCAGGGCGCGACCGTGATCGGTACCGCGACCTCGGCCTCGGGCGCAGAGCGCATCGCCGCCACCCTCAAGGAGCACGGCATCACCGGTACCGGCATGGAACTGAACGTGACCAGCGAAGAGTCGGTCACCGCCGTTCTTGCGGCCATTCAGGAGCAATTCGGCGCTACCGCGATCCTGGTCAACAACGCCGGCATCACCCGCGACAACCTGATGCTGCGGATGAAAGACGACGAGTGGTTCGACGTGGTCGATACCAACCTCAACAGCCTGTACCGCTTGTCCAAGGGCGTGCTGCGTGGCATGACCAAGGCGCGCTGGGGTCGTATCATCAGCATCGGTTCGGTTGTGGGTGCCATGGGCAACGTCGGTCAGGTAAACTACGCCGCCGCCAAGGCAGGCCTGGAAGGCTTCAGCCGCGCCCTGGCGCGTGAAGTGGGTTCGCGCAATATCACCGTCAACTCGGTCACTCCAGGCTTCATCGATACCGACATGACCCGTGAATTGCCCGAAGCGCAGCGTGAAGCGCTGCAAACCCAGATTCCGCTGGGCCGCCTGGGTCAGGCTGATGAAATCGCCAAAGTGGTGGCCTTCCTGGCATCCGATGGCGCAGCCTACGTCACTGGCGCTACCGTGCCGGTGAACGGCGGGATGTACATGTAACACCGCAACTCAATGTGACGGATTGGTTCAAAAAAGAGTCATACTCCGAGCCTAAAATCCGTTATAAAGCTGCAACCAGATTCCGGACAGAGGGTTGGGTGACTATTCAATAGGGTATGGCAGGGCGCGTTCCGCTTGAAAAGCAAACGTCTTGCTATAAACTTGGTCACCGGCCAGCTGCCTGACATATGTCCATTAGGAGTGAAAACTAGGTATGAGCACCATCGAAGAACGCGTCAAGAAAATCGTCGCCGAGCAACTGGGCGTCAAGGAAGAGGAAGTGACCAACGAGAAGTCCTTCGTCGATGACCTGGGTGCCGATTCGCTTGACACCGTTGAGCTGGTGATGGCTCTGGAAGAGGAATTCGAGACCGAAATCCCTGACGAAGAAGCCGAGAAGATCACTACCGTTCAAGCTGCCATCGACTACGTCAACAGCCACAAGGCCTAAGACGTTTGTAGTCGACGCTTCTTGTCGGGAAAAACCGCACTGCCTTTGCCGGCGTGCGGTTTTTTCTTTGCGAGAACCGTGAATCAAGAGTTTGTTGCCATTGCATTCCGAGTCCTGGATGCAATGGCAAGAGACTCTGTTATTAGAAAATGAGGAGAGTACTGTGTCGCGTAGACGCGTCGTGGTCACCGGTATGGGTATGCTGTCGCCACTGGGTACCGATGTACCGAGCACCTGGCAGGGCATTCTGGCTGGCCGCAGTGGCATTGGTCCGATCGAACACACGGACCTGACCGCTTACTCAACCCGTTTTGGCGGCTCGGTCAAGGGCTTCGAAGTCGAGCAGTACCTGTCGGCCAAGGAAGCACGCAAGCTTGACCTGTTCATTCAGTATGGGCTGGCAGCAGGCTTTCAGGCAGTGCGCAACGCCGGGCTGGACATCACCGATGCCAACCGCGAGCGCATTGGCGTGGCCATGGGGTCGGGCATTGGCGGTCTGACCAATATCGAAGAAACCAGCCGGACCCTGCACGAGCAGGGCCCGCGGCGCATTTCGCCGTTCTTCGTGCCAGGTTCGATCATCAATATGATTTCCGGCTTCCTGTCGATCCATCTGGGTCTGCAAGGGCCGAACTACGCCATTGCCACGGCATGTACCACCGGCACCCATTGCATCGGCATGGCCGCGCGCAACATTGCCTACGGCGAAGCTGACGTGATGATCGCCGGCGGTGCCGAGATGGCCGCGTGTGGCCTGGGCATGGGTGGTTTTGGCGCCTCGCGTGCGCTGTCGACGCGCAATGACGAGCCGACCCGTGCCAGCCGTCCGTGGGACAAGGGTCGGGATGGCTTCGTACTCTCCGACGGTGCCGGTGCACTGGTGCTCGAAGAGCTCGAGCACGCCAAGGCGCGTGGTGCGACCATTTATGCCGAGCTGGTTGGTTTCGGCATGAGCGGTGACGCCTACCACATGACCTCGCCACCTGATTCGGGTGAAGGCGCTGCCCGCTGCATGGCCAACGCCTTGCGCGACGCCGGCATCCAGCCTGAGCAGGTCAGCTACATCAACGCCCACGGCACCTCGACCCCTGCCGGCGACATCGCTGAAGTGGCCGCGATCAAGCGCGTGTTCGGTGAGCACGCCTACAAGCTGGCAGTCAGCTCGACCAAGTCGATGACCGGCCACTTGCTGGGTGCGGCGGGTGCGGTGGAGGCGATCTTCAGCGTCCTGGCAATCAACAGCCAGATGGCGCCGCCGACCATCAACCTGGAGGAGCCGGACGAAGGTTGCGACCTGGACTTCGTGCCGCATCAAGCGCGTAGCATGCCGATCGATGTGGTGCTGTCCAACTCGTTCGGCTTTGGTGGAACCAACGGTTCGCTGGTATTCCGCCGGTTCGCCGACTGATGCACAGCTGGATCGACGGTCAGCCTGCGACTGCGGTGAATCTGCACAATCGTGGGCTGGCCTACGGCGATGGTCTGTTCGAGACCATTGCCGTGCACTCCGGCAGGCCGAGCCTGCTGGAGCTGCATCTCGAACGCCTGGCGTTGGGTTGCCAGCGCCTGGCGATCGAAGCCGATCTACCCTTGATTCGCGATGAACTGACGCGTTACGCCAGCCAGCTTGGCGATGGCGTGGCCAAGTTTATCCTCACCCGCGGCGACAGCCTGCGCGGCTATGCGCCCGTCGCAGGATCACCGGCGCGACGCATTGTGCAAGGCAGCCCGCTGCCAGCTTATCCCGCCGCCAATGCCGACCAAGGCGTGCGCCTGTTCGCCTGCCAGACGCGTCTGGCGGAACAACCGCTGTTGGCCGGGCTCAAACATCTCAATCGCCTTGAGCAGGTGCTGGCCCGTGCCGAATGGCAGGACGCCGAGCATGCCGAAGGGCTGATGCGTGATACCCAAGGGCGGTTGATCGAAGGCGTCTACAGCAATCTGTTTCTGGTTCGCGATGGCGTCTTGCTGACTGCCGACCTGAGTCGTTGCGGCGTGGCTGGAGTGATGCGCGCAGCGTTGCTGCAGCAGGCGGCAGTGCTGGGTATCCCGTTTGAGGTGCGAGACCTTGAGCTGGCGGACCTGGAGCAGGCCGACGAAGTCTTCGTTTGCAACAGCGTGTATGGAATTTGGCCCGTGCGTGCGTGCCCTGCACACACGCTTGACTGGCCGCCGGGGCCGCTCACCCGTAAACTGCAGGCCGTTGCCCGTACGCTACTGGATACCTGATTCGTGAGACGCAAATTCCTGCTGCTGCTGGAAATGGGCCTTATCCTTGCTGGCCTGGCATTAGGCTGGTCGGCCTGGAAGGTCCATTCGGTCCTGGAGCAGCCGCTGCACGTTGAGCAAGAACGCATGCTCGACGTGCCCAACGGCACCACGCCCAACCGTATGTTCTATCGCATGCAAAGCGAAGGGCTGCTGGACGACGCGGTCTGGCTGCGCCTGTATTGGCGCTTCAATATGGCCGGCACGCCGCTGCATACCGGTGAATACCGCCTGACCCCTGGCATGACCGTGGAACAGCTGTTCGACGCTTGGCGTCGGGGTGATGTGGTGCAGTACAACCTCACCCTGGTCGAGGGCTGGACCTTCCGCCAGGTCCGCGCCGCCGTGGCCAAGCACGAAAAGCTCAAGCACACCCTCGAAGGGTTGTCCGACGATGAAGTGATGGACAAGCTTGGCCATACCGGCGTGTTCCCCGAGGGGCGCTTTTTCCCTGACACCTATCGCTTCGTGCGCGGCATGAGCGATGTCGAATTGCTCCAGCAGGCCTACATGCGCCTGGAAGAGGTGCTGGCCAAAGAGTGGGCTGAGCGGGTCAGCGACCTGCCGTACCGCGACCCTTACCAGGCGCTGATCATGGCCTCGCTGGTGGAAAAGGAAACCGGCATACCGCAGGAGCGTGGGCAGATCGCCGGGGTATTCGTACGCCGTCTGCGCCTGGGCATGATGCTGCAGACCGACCCGACTGTGATCTACGGCATGGGCGAGCGCTACAACGGCCGGATCACCCGTGCCGACCTGCGTGAGCCGACGCCCTACAACACCTACACCATCAGCGGTCTGCCGCCGACGCCGATCGCCATGGTCGGGCGTGAGGCGATCCATGCCGCGTTGAATCCGTCCAACGGCACCAGCCTGTACTTCGTCGCCCGTGGCGACGGCAGCCATGTGTTCTCCGACGACCTCGACGATCACAACACCGCAGTGCGCGAGTACCAACTCAAGCGCCGCGCCGACTACCGCTCCAGCCCCGCGCCACAGGCCCAGCCGGGGGCAGAAGGGGGCGTGGTGCCAAGCCAGGCACCTGCTGAGAACGGTGAAGCGCCGGCCGACGCCAACCAAGCGCCAGGCGATAACCCGGCGCCCGAGGCCGACGCCCCTGCTACCGACCCTGTGCCAGCCGATGCGCCGGTACCTGACGAACAACATTAAGGACTGCCCGTGAGCGGCTTGTTTATTACCCTGGAAGGCCCCGAAGGCGCGGGCAAGAGCACCAACCGCGAATACCTGGCGCAGCGTCTGCGCGAGCAGGGGCTGGACGTGGTGCTGACCCGTGAACCCGGTGGTACGCCCGTGGCCGAGCAGATCCGCGAGCTACTGCTGGCGCCCAGTGACGAGAGCATGGCAGCTGATACCGAGCTGCTGCTGATGTTCGCTGCCCGTGCCCAGCACCTGGCCCAGGTGATCCGGCCGGCCCTGGCGCGCGGCGCGGTGGTGTTGTGCGATCGCTTCACCGATGCCACCTACGCCTACCAAGGTGGTGGTCGTGGCCTGCCGGTGGAGCGCATCGCCATTCTGGAAAACTTCGTTCAGGGCGAGCTACGTCCGGACCTGACCCTGGTCTTCGATCTGCCGATTGAGGTCGGCTTGGCACGCGCTGCTGCGCGCGGTCGCCTGGACCGCTTCGAGCAAGAGGGCCAAGCGTTCTTCGAAGCGGTGCGTCAGGCTTATCTTGAGCGCGCCAAAGGTGAGCCACAGCGTTACAGCATTGTCGATGCTGGCCAGTCCCTGGACGCCGTACAGCGGGCCATCGACGGTTTGCTGCCGGGCATCCTGGAGCGTTGCCGTGGCTGAGGCCTACCCCTGGCAGCAGTCGCTCTGGCAGCAGTTGGCCGGTCGTAGCCAGCACGCCCATGCCTACCTGCTGCATGGGCCGCAAGGTATTGGCAAACGCGCCCTGGCCGAGCGGCTGATGGCGCGTTTGCTGTGCCAGCAACCGCAGGGGCTTGATGCCTGTGGCCAGTGCAAGTCGTGCCTGCTGCTCAAGGCTGGTAGTCACCCGGACAACTTTATCCTTGAGCCGGAAGAGGCGGACAAGCCGATCAAGGTCGATCAGGTCCGTGAGTTGGTGGCGTTCGTCGTGCAAACGGCGCAGTTGGGCGGGCGCAAGGTGATCTTGATCGAGCCGGTGGAGGCGATGAATATCAACGCCTCCAACGCTTTGCTGAAAAGCCTGGAAGAGCCCTCTGGCGATACCGTATTACTGCTGGTCAGCCACCAACCCAGTCGCTTGTTGCCAACCATCAAGAGCCGCTGCCAGCAGGTCACCTGCCCGCAACCAAGCCTGGCCCAGAGCCAGGCCTGGCTGGCCAGCGCTCTGCCTGACAGTGACGAGGTCGAGCGCGAAGAGCTGCTGACCCTGGCGGCCGGTTCACCGCTGATGGCGGTCAGCCTACAGGCGCAGGGTGTACGCGATCAGCGTGCACTGGTCACTGATGGGGTGAAGAAGCTGCTCAAGCAGCAACAGTCCCCCAGCCAGCTGGCCGAGGCGTGGAATACTGTGCCGTTGCTGCAACTGTTCGACTGGTTCTTCGATTGGTCGCAGTTGATCCTGCGTTATCAATTGACCCAGGACGAGGAGGGGTTAGGCTTGGCTGATATGCGCAAGGTGGTGCAGTACCTCGCGCAGAAGAGCCGGCAGGGCAAGGTCCTGGAGATCCAGGCGTGGATCCTTGAACAGCGCCAGAAGGTGCTGGGCAAGGCCAACCTTAATCGCGTGCTGTTGCTGGAAGCCTTGCTGGCCCATTGGGTCCAATTGCCAGGCGCCCGGTAATTTTTCTTAGATTTCTTTTTGTGTGTCGTGCTCCCATGCTCGTAGATTCCCATTGCCACCTCGACCGTCTTGACCTCAGCGCCCATCAGGGCTCGCTCGATGCCGCCCTGCAAGCTGCCCGCGAGCGCGGCGTGGGCCACTTTCTGTGCATTGGTGTCAGCGCTGATAACGCTGGGGCAGTGAAGGCGCTCAGTGAGCAATATGCCGACGTCGATTGTTCGGTGGGAATCCATCCGCTCGATCTGGCGCCGGGCGAGACGCCTGCGCTTGACTGGTTGCTCAAGGAGCTGGCGCACCCGCACGTAGTGGCGATCGGCGAAACTGGCCTGGATTATCACTACGAGCCTGAGGCCGCTGAGTTGCAGCAGGCGTCTTTCCGCCTGCACCTGGAAGCGTCGCGCCAGACCGGCAAGCCGGTGATCGTCCACACCCGCGCGGCGCGGGCTGACACCTTGGCATTGCTGCGCGAGGTCAATCTGCCACAAGCCGGCGTGCTGCACTGCTTCACCGAAGACTGGGAGATGGCCAAGGCCGCGTTGGACCTGGGTTACTACATCTCGTTGTCCGGCATCGTCACCTTCCGCAATGCCGATGCCCTGCGTGAGGTGGCTCGCCAGGTGCCGGCTGATCGTCTGCTGGTGGAAACCGATTCGCCGTACCTGGCGCCGATTCCCCACCGCGGCAAGCCGAATCTGCCGCAGTACGTGCGTGAAGTGGCTGAATACATCGCCTCGCTGCGCGGTGTCAGCTATGAGCATTTGGCTGAGCAGACCACCGGTAACTTCAAGCGGTTGTTCCCGCTAGCCCGGGTTGCGTGATTCCTGCGGCCGTTAACGCCGGTCGAGCGGTTATCGCCACCCCTGGAGCGGGCTTGCCCGCGATGAGGCCAGAGCAAACACTACACAGCAGCACCTGCCCATCCTCCCTGTAAACAGCCCAAAAAAAACCCGGGTTCTGGGGGGGGAATCCGGGTTAAGACCATTAGGAGTAAAACAAAGGTACGCGGTCCCTGAGCACCTTTATCGGCGCGCCACTTGGGGGGATGCGCCGCGCCAACACTTCAAGTATTGGTCAGGTTTGGCGCACTGCCAGCGACAGCTGGTCGTTTTTTAAACAGATTTGGAATACGTGCGGGATCCATAGCGCATTCAGTGCATGGCAATTCGCCGAATATGTCGAAGTGTTTCGTCGATGACCCACTCTGGAGTGTAGAAATGCGGTGATAAGCGCACACCGCCGCCGCGTTTTGCACAGATCACGCGTTGCTCGCTCAGCTGCTGGAAAACCCAGCCACTGTCATGCCCATCAATGGCGAATGTCACGATGCCGGCCCGGCGTCCTGGCTCACGCGGGGTAAGCAACATTACCCCTGGGATAGCCGAAAGCCCCTCAAGCAATTGCTCGATGCGCCGCTGTAGCTGCTGTGCAACGCAGTCCATGCCCACTTCCTCAAGCAGCGACAGGCTAGCTTCCAGCGCACAAGCACCGAGCATGTTCGGGCTGCCGCACTCGAACCGACGTGCGCTGCGGGCGACTTGCCAGTGTTCACGCTCGAAATCGCCTAGATGTTCCAGCATGTGCCAGCCATAGGCGTGCAGCTTGAGGCGTGGTCGCAGCGCCGCCCGGCAGTAGAACACCCCGAGCCCCTCAGGCCCGAGCATCCATTTATGGCCATCAGCCATGGCAAAGTCGCATTGATACTGCTGCACATCGAAGGGCAGGGCGCCGATCTGCTGGATGGCATCGACGCAGAACAGCACGCCACGTAGCTGACAGGCCTGGCCCAGGCGGGCCAAGTCCAGACGCAAGCCGCTGGCAAACTGTACAGCGCTGACCGCCAGCAGGCGGGTGTGCTCAGTGCAAGCGGCCAGCAGCGCCGTTTCTGGCTCGTCGTCGCCAGCGAGCCTGACCTGAATCACCTGCACGCCCTGATCGGCCAGGGCTTGCCAGACGATTCGGTTGGAAGGGAACTCTTCGTCGCTGATCACCACCTGATCGCCCACCTGCCAGTCGAGGCCGAATGCCACCAGCGAGAGCGCCTCGGAAGTGTTCTTCACCAGCGCTATATCGCCTGAGCTTGGGGCATTGATCATCCGCGCCAGGCGCTGGCGCAAGCGCCGCTCGGTAGCCAGCCACTGCGGGTACTCGCTGGCGCCTAGGCAAACGTTGTCGCGGGCGAAGCGCGCCACCGCGTCGGCACTGCGTCTAGGCCACGGCGCCACGGCGGCATGGTTCAGATAGCACAGGCCCGGGGCCTGCTCGAACTCATCGTGAAACATAGACATGGTTGGATGATCCGTGCAATTTCCTGCAAGTTAGGCATAATAATCGGCTTCGATTGTCAACCAGTCCTTCCTATGCAGAAAGAACCTCGTAAGGTCCGTGAGTTTCGCCGCCGCGAACAAGAGATCCTCGATACCGCCCTCAGGCTGTTCCTCGAACAGGGTGAGGACAGCGTCACCGTCGAGATGATCGCCGACGCCGTGGGTATCGGCAAAGGCACGATCTACAAGCACTTCAAATCCAAGGCAGAGATCTACCTGCGCCTGATGCTC
Organism: Pseudomonas sp. NPDC088890; assembly: GCF_044900155.1. Classification (NCBI taxonomy): domain Bacteria; kingdom Pseudomonadati; phylum Pseudomonadota; class Gammaproteobacteria; order Pseudomonadales; family Pseudomonadaceae; genus Pseudomonas; species Pseudomonas sp. NPDC088890. The sequence goes on from NZ_JBJDNG010000001.1 coordinate 315,437, forward strand.
GACTACGAGCGTGACTTGAACGGCTTGTTGCATTCGGCCGATGTCGACCGCGACAAAGAGGCCCTGTCGCGTGCCTATTTCGAGTTTCGCATGCGTGATCCGCAGCGCTACCGCTTGTTCGACCGCTTGGAAGAAAAGGTGGTCAAGGGCAACCAGGTGCCGGAGATGGTCGAGGAGTTGCACCGCATCCGCGCGTCCAACTTCGACCGCCTGACCCAGCTGATCAAGGGCCGTATCAGCGAAGGCAAGCTTGAAGACGTACCGCCGTACTTCCATTACTGCGCAGCCTGGGCCTTGGTCCACGGCGCCGTGGCGCTTTATCACTCGCCGTTCTGGAGCAATGTCCTGGAAGATCAGGAAGGCTTCTTCCAGTTCCTGATGGACATCGGTGTGCGGATGGGCAACAAGCGTAAGCGCGACCCAGAACCGGCCAACTGAAGGTCTTTGCCGGCATCCGTCCGGCGCGCTCCGATATGGAGGCTTGCAAAAACCTGATTTATGAGTCAGGTTTTGCACGCCCCATTCTTCCATTCCGGAGTCATCCATGATCGTCGATCGTCAAGGCAGGCGCTTTCGCAACCTGCGGGTCAGCCTTACGGGTGCCTGCAATTACGCCTGTACCTATTGTGTGCCCGCCGGCAAGCGCCTGGTGGCAGCGCAGGATGAGCTTAGCGGCCAGGCACTGGCCCGAGGCGTGGCCTATCTGGTGGAGGCGGCAGGGATCGAGCGGCTGCGCATCACCGGCGGTGAACCGCTGATCAGCCCGCGGCTGGAAGCCTTCCTCGATTCACTAGCCGGGCTGGGCCTGCAGGATGTCTCTCTGACCACCAACGGTCAGCTGCTTGCGCGCAAGTTGCCGCTGCTGCGCGCGGCGGGTATCCGCCGCCTGAACGTCTCCCTCGACACCTTGGATGCTGGCAAATTCCGCCAGATTGCCCGGGGCGGTGATCTGGCCAGTGTTCTCGATGGCATGGACCAGGCGCGTGCGGCGGGCATGAGCATCAAGGTCAACATGGTGCCCATGCGCGGGCAGAACCTGAATCAGGTGCTGCCGTTGCTCGAATACTGCCTGGCTCAGGGGTACGAACTGCGTTTCATCGAGCTGATGCGCATGGGGCACCTGGCGCGTGACGGCAATGCCTTCTTGCAGCAGTTTGTCAGTCTGGAGCAGCTGCTGGCGCTGATTGGCCAGGCGTATGATTACCAGCAGGCCAGTGCCGCCCTGGATGCCACTGCCTTGCGCTACCAGATCCCGGGCAGGGGCCATTTTGGAGTGATCGCCAACGAGAGCGTGCCGTTCTGCCGTACCTGCTCGCGCCTGCGCTTGTCCTCCACGGGCTGGCTGCATGGCTGCCTGTCCTCGGGCAATCGTCATTTCATCGGCGATCTGCTCGACAAGCCGCGCCATCAAGCGCTGCCGGCGCTGCAGCGCTTGCTGGTCAAGGCCCTGGCAGACAAGCAGGACATGGCGTTTTCCGGGGGGGTGACGGTGATGAAGGTGATCGGCGGCTGACTCTGGCGCAAAAGCTGCATCTGGCGGCTATTCGCCGGTTTTTCGTCACCGGTTTCTGGAGGAAAGATGCGTAGCCTGGTCTTGCTGCTGGCGCTGATGGCGTTGGGCGGCTGCATGAATGTCAGCGATATGGGCGAAGGTGTCCGTTATCACATGAGCGATGCGGGGTTGCTCGACCACAGTGATACCCAGCGTAATCTGTCGATTCGTTTGCAGCCCGACTCATTCATCTTCATTGGCCAGGGCGCATTCGTGCCACCCGGCAAAGGCCCAGTGCCAGGGCAGAATGTGGTGGCCGAAGAAGCCTTCAAGAGCTTCGTCGAATACTTCCCGCTGGTGCGTCGTGCCCAAGGCCCTCTTGGCTTGGAAGAGGCGATTGCCGAGGCGCGCTCGGTGGGCGCGCACTATGTGTTGTACACCCGCTTCGCTCGAACCGATGACCGCATCGGCAATGGCGATCAATGGTATGACGAGCAGGCAGTGGATCGCCTGGGTTGGGATACCGGCGTGGTCCAGCTGATGTTGATCGAGACCAGCACTCGCTATCTGGTCGACACTGCCCGCATCAAGAGCCGTGGCGGTTTGTTGACGTTCCACGACAACGCCCCGCAGGATTTGCTCGCGGCCCCCATGCGCGAGTACGCTCGTAGTCTGTTAGGCATGAGCCGCTGATAGGAGAGGGTGATGACCGATTCCGCCAAGGCCAATGATCTGCTGGCGCAGATCCCCAAGGCGAAAGGACCGGCGCCGGTGCATCTGTGGAATCCGGATTTCTGCGGCGATATCGACATGCGCATCGCCCGTGATGGCACCTGGTACTACCAAGGCACGCCGATCGGCCGCAAACCCATGGTGCGCCTGTTCTCCACCATCATTCGCCGCGATGGCGACGCTTACTTTCTGGTAACTCCAGTGGAGAAAGTGGGCATCCAGGTGGATGACGTGCCGTTCGTTGCGGTGACGCTGGAGGTGCTGGGCAGTGGCGAGCAGCAGGTCCTGCGCTTTACCAGTAACGTCGACGACCAGGCCGAGGCGGGTGTCGATCATCCGCTGCGGGTGCAGGTCGATCCTGCGACCCAGGAGCCATCGCCCTACATTCTCATGCGCACCAACCTCGAAGCGCTGATTCACCGCAATGTGTTCTATCAGTTGGTGGAGCTGGCGGTGCCGCGTCAAATCGATGGCCAAGAGTGGCTTGGGGTATGGAGTCACGGCCAGTTTTACCCGATTGGGCGTGTTGACTGATATCGACGTGTTTTACTGACGGCCTCCCGTTTTTCTCTGAATTGGCCAATTGTCGCTGCAGTCCCTGGGCATAACCTGGGCGCAGTCATGGCGTCGTGCTGGGCGCGGTGGTGTCCAAGCTGAACGAAAAGCAGGAGAAAACCTACAAGGCGAGGCAATACTGGCACGAAGCGCCGGGGACCGTGCACAGCGTTTCGCGCAATGCCAGTGTGAGCCAGCCGGCCAAGTTGCTGGTGTGGAGCCTGGTCGATCAAGGCAAGCCCGTCATTGAGCCGCTGAAGTAAGCCAAGCCCGCGACAGAAATGAAAAAACCTCCAGTGCTTGCGCATCTGGAGGTTTTCAATGTTTGGCTCCGCGACCTGGACTCGAACCAGGGACCCAATGATTAACAGTCATTTGCTCTACCGACTGAGCTATCGCGGAATCTGCGGCTATCTTACTGATTGGAAAGGGGAAGTCAAGCCTGCTCCCCCTTAACAATCAATCAGTTACAGCACTTCTACGATGGCCTTGGTGACCACGTGGATATTGCTTTGGTTCAGCGCTGCGACACAGATGCGGCCGGTATCCAAAGCATAGATGCCGAACTGATCCTTCAGGCGCGCTACCTGCTCGGCGGTCAGGCCCGAGTAGGAGAACATGCCGCGCTGGCGACCGACGAAGCTGAAGTCGGTTTTCGCGCCGTACTGGCTCAGCAACTCGACCATCTGCTTGCGCATGCCGTGGATGCGCTCGCGCATCTCGCCCAGCTCCGCTTCCCACATTTGACGCAGCTCAGGGCTGTTCAGCACGGTGGCAACGATGGTCGCGCCGTGGGTTGGCGGGTTGGAGTAGGTGGTGCGAATCACCCGCTTGACCTGCGACAGCACGCGGCTGCTTTCGTCTTTCGACGCGGTCACGATCGACAGCGCACCGACGCGCTCGCCATACAGCGAGAACGACTTGGAGAACGAGCTGGAAACGAAGAAGTCCAGGCCGGATTCGGCAAACAGGCGCACGGCGAAGGCGTCTTCGGCGATGCCATCACCAAAGCCCTGGTAGGCCATGTCGAGGAATGGCACGTGTCCTTTGGCCTTGACCACTTCCAGGACGTTTTTCCAGTCGTCCAGGCTCAGGTCGACGCCAGTCGGGTTATGGCAGCACGCGTGCAAGACGATGATCGAGCCCGCTGGCAGGTTGTTCAGGTCTTCGAGCATGCCGGCGCGGTTGACGTCGTGGCTCGGCGCATCGTAGTAGCGGTAGTTCTGCACTGGGAAGCCAGCGGTCTCGAACAGCGCGCGATGGTTCTCCCAGCTTGGATCGCTGATGGCGACGACGGCGTTGGGCGACAGGCGCTTGAGGAAGTCGGCGCCAATCTTCAGAGCACCGGTACCGCCCACTGCCTGCACGGTCACTACACGGCCTGCGGCCAGCAGCGGCGACTCGGCGCCGAACAGCAGTTTCTGCACGGCCTGGTCGTAGGTGGCGATACCGTCGATCGGCAAGTAGCCGCGCGAGGCATGCTGGGCGGCACGCTGGGTTTCGGCTTCGATTACCGCGCGCAGCAGCGGGATACGGCCTTCCTCATTGCTGTAAACGCCCACACCCAGGTTGACCTTGTCGGTACGTGGGTCGGTGTTGAAAGCTTCGTTGAGGCCCAGGATAGGGTCGCGGGGTGCCAGCTCGACAGCGGAAAACAGGCTCATTGTTACCTTGGCTCTGAATGGAGTGTGATAGGACGTGCACGCTCCAGCCGAATGCACTGAAGCGGTGCACAAACGGGGAGTCAGTATAGTGATACCCATCGGTCACTGCGACAGTCTGGCGCAGCTTTTCCGGCGTTTTTACCGAATTTTTTTCAACCATTGGTCGAATTGCCAGGTCCACTGACACATACACTCACTCAGCTAACCTGAAAGCGATTCTGAAAGGGCTCATTTCGGTATAGACTACTGGCTATATTTACAGTTGCTCGAGGTCAGACATGTCCGAGTTCCAGCTCGTCACCCGTTTCCAGCCGGCCGGCGACCAGCCCGAGGCCATTCGCTTGATGGTCGAGGGCATCGAGGCCGGGCTATCGCACCAGACCCTGCTGGGTGTGACCGGCTCGGGCAAGACCTTCAGCGTGGCCAACGTCATTGCGCAGGTGCAGCGCCCGACCCTGGTGCTGGCGCCGAACAAGACCCTGGCCGCCCAGTTGTATGGCGAGTTCAAGGCGTTTTTCCCGAATAACGCAGTCGAGTACTTCGTCTCCTATTACGATTACTACCAGCCCGAAGCCTACGTACCCTCGTCGGATACCTTCATCGAGAAGGACGCCTCGATCAACGACCATATCGAGCAGATGCGCCTGTCGGCGACCAAGGCGCTGCTCGAGCGGCGTGATGCGATCATCGTTACCACCGTGTCCTGCATCTACGGTCTGGGTAGCCCCGAGACCTACCTGAAAATGGTTCTGCACATCGACCGCGGCGACAAGCTCGACCAGCGTGCGCTGCTGCGCCGCCTGGCTGACCTGCAATACACCCGCAACGAAATGGACTTTGCCCGGGCCACCTTCCGCGTACGTGGCGATGTGATCGACGTGTTCCCGGCCGAATCTGACCTGGAGGCGATCCGCATCGAGTTGTTCGATGACGAGGTGGAGAACATTGCCGCCTTCGATCCATTGACCGGGGAGGTGATCCGCAAGCTGCCGCGTTTCACCTTCTACCCCAAAAGCCACTACGTCACCCCACGCGAAACCCTGCTCGAGGCGGTCGAGGGCATCAAGGAAGAGCTCAAGGAGCGCCTTGAGTACCTGCACAAGGCCAACAAGCTGGTCGAAGCCCAGCGTCTGGAGCAGCGTACGCGCTTCGATCTGGAGATGATCCTTGAGCTGGGCTACTGCAACGGCATCGAAAACTACTCGCGCTACCTGTCCGGGCGTCCGGCTGGTGCGCCGCCACCGACCCTCTACGACTACCTGCCCGCTGACGCCTTGCTGGTGATCGACGAGTCCCACGTCAGCGTTCCCCAGGTCGGCGCCATGTACAAGGGTGACCGCTCGCGCAAGGAAACCCTGGTGGAGTATGGTTTTCGCCTGCCATCGGCGCTGGATAACCGGCCGATGCGTTTCGATGAGTGGGAATCGGTCAGCCCGCAGACCATCTTCGTCTCGGCAACCCCAGGCCCGTACGAGGCCGAACATGCCGGCCGGGTAATCGAGCAGGTAGTACGCCCGACTGGCCTGGTCGATCCACTGGTCGAGGTGCGTCCGGCGCTGACCCAGGTCGATGACCTGCTGTCGGAAATCGGTAAGCGGGTCGCGGCGGGTGAGCGCGTGCTGGCAACCACACTGACCAAGCGCATGGCCGAAGACCTGAGCGATTATCTAGCCGATCACGACGTGCGCGTGCGCTACCTGCACTCGGATATCGACACGGTCGAGCGGGTCGAGATTATCCGCGATCTGCGTCTGGGTACTTTCGATGTTCTGGTGGGGATCAACCTGCTGCGTGAAGGCCTGGATATGCCGGAGGTGTCGCTGGTGGCCATCCTCGATGCCGACAAGGAAGGCTTCCTGCGCTCCGAGCGTTCGCTGATCCAGACCATTGGCCGCGCCGCACGTAACCTCAACGGCAAGGCGATCCTGTATGCCGACAACATGACCGGTTCGATGCAGCGCGCCATCGATGAGACCGAGCGCCGCCGGGCCAAGCAGATCGCCTTCAACGAAGCCAACGGCATCGTGCCCAAAGGTGTGGTCAAGGATGTCGCCGACATCATGGAAGGCGCCAACATCCCGGGTGGGCGCAGCAAGAAGCGCAAAGGCATGGCCAAGGCGGCCGAAGAGAGCGCCCGCTACGAGGCCGAACTGCGTACCCCTGGCGAGATCACCAAGCGTATCAAGCAGCTGGAAGAGAAGATGTTCCAGCTTGCCCGCGACCTGGAGTTCGAGGCCGCCGCGCAATTGCGCGACGAGATCACCAAGTTACGTGAGCGCTTGATTACCAGTTGATCGGCAAGCGACACGCCCCTGTAGGCGCGCGCTTGTGCCGTGGTAGCGCCTACCTGGGCGTCGCCTTTGTCAGCAATGAGGCTATCGCGGGCACGTCCGGCCCTACACGATTAGCAGCGTTTGACGGTCGGATCACAAGTGACGATCGCGCCATTGCTGGAGCCAGGTGCCTGCTCCCTGCTAACATCCTGCCTTTGTTTCATCTTTCGTTCGAGACTCTCCATGACCACCGTTCGCACGCGTATCGCGCCATCGCCCACCGGCGACCCCCATGTCGGCACCGCCTACATCGCCCTGTTCAACTACTGCTTTGCCAAGCAGCACGGCGGCGAGTTCATCCTGCGCATCGAAGACACCGATCAGCTGCGCTCGACCCGTGAGTCGGAACAGCAGATCTTCGACGCTCTACGCTGGCTGGGCATCGAGTGGAACGAAGGCCCGGACGTCGGTGGCCCGCACGGCCCTTACCGGCAGAGCGAGCGTGGCGAGATCTACGCCAAGTACGCCAAGGAGCTGGTCGACGCCGGTCATGCCTTCTACTGCTTCTGCACCGCCGAAGAGCTCGACCAGATGCGCGCCGAGCAAATGGCCCGTGGCGAAACCCCGCGTTATGACGGTCGCGCGCTGAAACTGAGCGCCGAGGAAGTACAGCGCCGCCTGGCCGCGGGCGAGCCGCACGTGATTCGCATGAAGGTGCCGAGCGAAGGCGTCTGCGTGGTGCCGGACATGCTTCGCGGCGATGTCGAGATCCCGTGGGACCGCATGGACATGCAGGTTCTGATGAAGAACGACGGCCTGCCGACCTACTTCCTGGCCAACGTGGTCGATGACCACTTGATGGGCATCACCCACGTGTTGCGTGGCGAAGAGTGGCTGCCCTCGGCGCCCAAGCTGATCAAGTTGTACGAGTACTTTGGCTGGGAGCAGCCCAAGCTGTGCTACATGCCGCTGCTGCGTAACCCGGACAAGAGCAAGCTGTCCAAGCGCAAGAACCCGACCTCGGTAACCTTCTACGAGCGCATGGGCTTCATGCCTGAGGCCATGCTCAACTACCTCGGGCGCATGGGCTGGTCGATGCCCGACGAGCGTGAGAAGTTCTCCTTGGCGGAAATGGTCGAGCACTTCGATCTGTCGCGCATCTCCCTGGGTGGCCCGATCTTCGACATCGAGAAACTGTCCTGGCTCAACGGCCAGTGGCTGCGTGATCTGCCCGTCGAAGAGTTCGCCGCACGCGTGCAGAAATGGGCCTTCAACAGCGACTACATGATGAAGATCGCCCCCCACGTGCAGGGCCGGGTCGAAACCTTCAGCCAGATCGCCCCGCTGGGTGGTTTCTTCTTCGAAGGGGGGCTCAAGCTCGATGCCAAGCTGTTCGAGCACAAGAAGCTCTCGGCAGACCAGGTGCGTCAGGTCATCCAGCTGATCCTGTGGAAACTCGAAAGCCTGCGCCAGTGGGAAAAAGAGCGCATCACCGGTTGTATCCAAGCCGTGGTCGAAGCCCTGGAGCTGAAGTTGCGCGACGCCATGCCATTGATGTTCGCTGCCATTACCGGCCAGGCGAGCTCGGTCTCGGTGCTCGATGCCATGGAAATCCTGGGCCCTGACCTGACCCGCTTCCGTCTGCGCCAGGCGCTGGATCTGCTCGGCGGCGTGTCGAAGAAAGAAAACAAAGAGTGGGAAAAGCTGCTGGCGAACATCGCCTGAACCACCCAGTAACATTTGCGTGGGAGCGTGCTTGCCCCGCGATTGCAATGGCAAATCCACCATCGCAATCGCGGAGCAGGCCGCAACTGCACGATAAAACCCCTGCAGCGATGGGGCAGGGCGGTAAGTGATTGTTATCTGTGAAAAAAATTTTGATTAATTTCAAAAATTAGTTTGACAGCTCAGCAATCCGCTCTTAATATGCGCCCCGTCCACAGCGATGAACGAAACGAAGCGCCAGGCACCCAGCCGGCGATTCCAGTTCAAAGCGACATTCGTGGGGCTATAGCTCAGCTGGGAGAGCGCCTGCATGGCATGCAGGAGGTCAGCGGTTCGATCCCGCTTAGCTCCACCAAATTCCGATTCTCAGTCTGCCAAGGCGACTGGGGATGAAATCCGGATTAAGCTCCGGGTTTCAAGGTAGAAGGTTCGTCCCCTTCGTCTAGTGGCCTAGGACACCGCCCTTTCACGGCGGTAACAGGGGTTCGAGTCCCCTAGGGGACGCCAGTATTACACAAGCGATGTTTCAGGATGTCGCTGGGCCGCGAGGCTAGAAATCTGGGGCTATAGCTCAGCTGGGAGAGCGCCTGCATGGCATGCAGGAGGTCAGCGGTTCGATCCCGCTTAGCTCCACCAATTTGCCAGGATTCGTGAAAACGGATCTCTACGAAGGTTGTAATGTC